>CALDNT010000026.1 GCA_937915145.1 uncultured Reyranella sp. | reverse complement strand
GGCGCTCTTCACCGGTGCGGCCGTCTACATCAACATCGTCGAACAGCCAGCGCGGCTGGTGCTCGATGATCGCGGACTGCTTGCCGAGTGGAAGCCAGCCTACGCGCGAGGCTTCGCGATGCAGGCGACGTTGGCGATCGTCGGGTTCCTGCTCGGGGTCGCGGCGTGGTGGATGGCGGGCGATTGGCGCTGGCTTGCCGGCGCTGTCGTGCTGGTGGCCAATTGGCCGTACACGCTGCTGATCATCCTGCCGGTCAACCGCAAGCTCGATGCCACTCCGCCTGAAAAGGCCGGCCCGAGAAGCCGCGCCCTGATCGTACATTGGGGCCGCCTGCACGCCGGCCGGACGCTGTTGGGTTTCCTTGCCACTGCGCTGTATCTGGTCGCAGCAACCGTCTAGGCCGTAGGCAGTTTGTAGTCCTTGAAGGTCTCGCGCAGCTTGGTCTTCAGGATCTTGCCGGTCGCGGTATGGGGGATCGCCTCGACGAATTGCACGTCGTCGGGCAGCCACCATTTGGCGACCCTGGTGCCCAGGAACTCGATCAGTTCCTTCTTGTCGATTGCGGCATCGGGCTTCCTGTGCACGATCAGCAGCGGCCGTTCGTCCCACTTGGGATGCGCGATGCCGATCACTGCCGCCTCGGCGACGCCGGGATGGGCCATGGCGGCGTTCTCGAGGTCGATCGAGCTGATCCACTCGCCGCCCGACTTGATCACGTCCTTCGAGCGATCGGTGATCGTCATGTAGCCATCGGGATCGATGGTGGCGACGTCGCCGGTCGCGAACCAGCCGCCTTCGCGCAGGACGTCGCCGCCTTCGCCCCTGAAATAGCCGGAGGTGACCCATGGTCCGCGCACCAGCAGGTCGCCGAATGCCTTGCCGTCGCGCGGTAGTTCGGCGCCGGTGTCGTCGACGATCATCATGTCGACGCCGAACGGCGGGCGGCCCTGCTTCAGCCGCAGCGCCAGCAGGTCGTCGGCAGGAAGCTTGAGGTGCTTCTCCTTGGGATGGTTGACCGTGCCGAGCGGACTCATCTCGCTCATGCCCCAGGCGTGCAGGACTTCGACGCCATAGTCCCTAGCGAAGGTCTCGATCATCGCCGGGGGCGCCGCCGAGCCGCCGATCACCGCATACTTCACGGTGGCGAGTTTCAGCTTGTTGGCCTGCAGATGCTGCAGGAGCGCCAGCCAAACCGTCGGCACGCCGGCGGTGAAGGTCACGCCCTCCGCCTCGAACAGCTCGTGGAGGCTGGCGCCGTCGAGCGCGATGCCGGGGAACACCAGCTTGGCGCCGACCATGGCCGCCGAGTAGGGCAGGCCCCAGGCGTTGACGTGGAACATCGGCACCACCGGCAGCACCACGGACCGCGCCGACAGGTTCAATGTGTCGGGCAACGCCGAGCCATAGGCATGCAGGATCGTCGAGCGATGATGATAGAGCACGCCCTTGGGGTTGCCCGTCGTGCCCGACGTGTAGCAAAGCGACGAGGCTGTGTGTTCGTCGAAGTCGGGCCACTCGTAGGTGCCGGGCTTGTCGGCGAGCAGCTCCTCGTAGACCAGCAGGTCGGGAATCCGCAGGTCCTTCGGCAGATGGGCGCGGTCGGTCATGGCCACGACGTGGCGCACGCTCTTGAGTTCGGGCAGCAGCTTCTCGACCGCCGGCAGCAGGTTGAGGTCGACGAACAGGATCTGGTCTTCGGCGTGGTTGACGATGTAGACGATCTGTTCGGGGAACAGGCGCGGGTTGATGGTGTGGCATACCGCGCCCATGCCGGAGATGCCGTAGTAGAGCTCGAAGTGGCGGTAGCCGTTCCAGGCCAGCGTACCGATGCGGTCGGCCGGCGTGACGCCCAGCGAGAGCAGCGCCTCTGCGACCTTTTTCGCCCGGATCCGGGCGTCACGGTAGGTATAGCGGTGGATGCCGCCCTCGAGCGTGCGCGAGACGATTTCGGTGTCGCCGTGATTGACCGCCGCGTGGTCGATAAGCTGGGAGATCAGGAGTGGGCGGTCCTGCATGAGGCCGAGCATGGGGATATTTCTCCGAACGGAACGGGCACTGGATCGATGATCCGGAAACTAGCAGACGGCGGTGTGTCGTCTACTGGCGAGGACCGGCGATCTGTCCTACCGTCGAGACCTCAAACGCAAAGGAAATGACCATGGAAAAGCGCAAGCTCGGCCGCTCCGGCCTCGAATTCGCCCCCATCGCCTTCGGCGGCAATGTCTTCGGTTGGACCGCCGACGAGGCGACATCGCACAAGCTGCTCGACGCGTTCGTCGATGCGGGCTTTTCCTTCGTCGACACGGCCGATGTCTATTCGCGCTGGGTGCCCGGCAACAAGGGCGGCGAGTCAGAGGCGGTGATCGGCAATTGGCTGAAGAAAAATCCCGCCAAGCGCGACAAGGTGTTGATCGCGACCAAGTGCGGCATGGATATGCCGTCCGTGGGCCAGGGCCTGTCGCCGGCGCATATCAAGCTTTCGGTCGACGCCTCGCTGAAGCGCCTCAATACCGACCGCATCGATCTCTTCCAGTCGCACCGCGACGACAAGGACACGCCACAGGAAGAGACGCTCGCGACCTATGGCGAGCTGATCAAGGCGGGAAAGTTGCGCGCCATCGGCGCGTCGAACTTCGAGGCGCCACGGCTTGCCGAGGCGGCCAGGATTTCCAAGGAAAAGGGCCTGCCGCGTTACGAGAGCCTGCAGCCCCATTACAATCTGTGCGAACGTGCCCTGTTCGAGGGCGATCTGGAGAACGAGTGCCTGAAGGAAGAGATTGGCGTGATCCCGTATTACTCGCTGGCCAGTGGCTTCCTGAGCGGCAAGTACCGCTCCGAAGCCGATGTCGGTAGCGCCAAACGCGGTGCCGGCGTCAAGAAGTACATCAACCCGCGCGGCCTCGGCATCCTGGAAGCGCTCGATACGGTATCCAAGAAGACCGGTTCCGATCCGACCCAGGTCGCGCTGGCCTGGCTGCTGCAGCGCAAGTCGATCACCGCACCGATCGTCAGTGCCACCAGCCTCGCGCAACTGAAGGATCTGGTTGCCGCACCCGCGATCAAGCTCGATGCCGAGTCGGTGGCAACGCTCGACAAGGCCAGCGCGCCTGCCAGTTGAGGGGGGATCGGTCATGCTCATCTTCCGTCAGCTGTTCGACCCGACCTCTTCGACCTACACCTACCTGTTGGGGTGTAGCGTCGCGCGTGAGGCGGTGTTGATCGACACGGTCTTCGAGCAGGTCCGCCGCGACGCTGCCCTGGTCACCGAACTGGGTCTGACACTTACCTGGACGCTCGACACCCACGTCCATGCCGATCACGTCACCGGCGCCTGGCTGCTGAAGCAGCGGCTGGGCAGCCGCATCGCGCTCGCCGCCACCTCGGGAGCGGCGGGCGCCGACCGGATGCTGCAGGACGGCGACCGGATCGAATTCGGCAGGCGCGCGCTGGAGGTTCGCGCCACGCCTGGCCACACCAACGGCTGCGTCACCTATGTGCTTGACGACGAAAGCATGGCCTTCACCGGCGACTGCCTGCTGATCCGCGGCTCGGGCCGCACCGATTTCCAGCAAGGCGATCCGCGGGCTCTCTATCGTTCGGTGCGTTCGCGGATCTTCTCGCTGCCCGAGAGTTGCCTGCTTTATCCGGCGCACGACTACCGCGGCCTCACCGTCAGCAGCGTCGCCGAGGAAAAGAAGTTCAATCCGCGGCTGGGCGGCGAGGTCGGCGAGAGCGACTACGTCGGCTACATGAAGAACCTCGACCTGCCGCACCCGAAGAAGATCGACGAGGCGGTACCGGCGAATCTGCGCTGCGGCCAGCCCGGCAACGAGACGACGGCAGTGGAAGAGCCGACCTGGGCGCCACTGCGCTTTACCTTCAGCGGCGTGTGGGAAGTCGAGCCGCATTGGCTGGAGGAGAATCTCGGCCGCGTGCATGTCCTCGACGTGCGCGAGCCCGACGAGTTCGCCGGGCCGCTCGGTCACATCAGAGGTGCGACGCTGGTGCCGCTGGGCGACCTCGCGGCGCGGGCGAAGGAGCTGGCCAAGGACAAGCCGATCGTCGCGGTCTGTCGTGCCGGCAGCCGGTCGGCGCACGCCACCGCCATCCTGCAGAAGGCCGGGTTGGCCGACGTCGCCAACCTGCCCGGCGGCATGCTGCGCTGGCGCGCCGAGGGCCGCGCCGTGGAAGGTGGGTCGGTCTAGCGCCTTATTCTGCGGCCTTGGGCTTGGGCTTCATCATTCGCTGGGCGGCGATCGCCGCCTCGGCCTCCGCAGTGTCGCCGTCCTTCTTGCTGCCACCGGCCAGCTGGACCGTCGGGAAGGCGAACTTGATGCCGTTCTCGTCGAATGCCTTCTTGATCATGGCGTTGGCGCGGCGGCGGATGACGAACTGCTCGCCCGGCTTGGTCATCATCTTCATGCGGATGTTGATCGAGTATTCGCCGAACTGCTCGATGCCCTGCATTTTCAGCGGCTGCAGGATCTTCGGCGCGAGGTCGGGGTCTGCCGCAAGCTCGATGCCGATCTGCTTGATGAGTTTCTTGGCCTTGTCGACGTCGGAATCGTAGGTGATGCCAATCTGGTCCTTCACCATCACCCAGTCGCGGCTCATGTTCTGCACCGCGCCCAGCGTGCCGAACGGGATCGTGAAGAGCGGCCCGCGCTGGTGGCGCAGCTTGACCGAGCGCAGGCTGAAGGACTCGACATTGCCCTTGTAGCTGCCGCTCTGGATGTACTCGCCGACCCGGAAGGCGTCGTCGAGCATGTAGAACACGCCGCTGATGATGTCGCGCACGATGGTCTGGGCACCGAAGCCGATGGCGACGCCGATCACGCTGGCGCTGGCGATCAGCGGGCCGATTTCCACCCCGAGCGAGGCCAGCGCCATCAATCCGGCCATGACCACCAGCACGACGAACAGGATGTTGCGGCCGATCGGCAGCAGGGTGCGGATGCGGCCGCGTCGCCGCGTCTCTTCGGCGTCGAGACCTTCGGCCGCCTGTGCCCGGACCAGTGCATTGTCGGCCAGTGCCTTCAGCAGGCTCCAGGCGAGGTCGGCCGCCAGCAGGATGATCAGCGCATGCAGGCCGCCGCGGACCAGTTTGCTGAAGCCGGTCTCCTGGCCGGCGAGCGCGCCAACATCGAGGTTCCAGCCCCACAGCAGGACCCATATGCCGCCGACGATGAGGGCCGCGCGCAATCCCTGCTCGACGAACACCGAGGCCACTGAAACTGTACCCTGTGTGCCGTCGTCGTTGTCGACCGGTCGCATCACGTGGCGGGCGGCTTCATGCCCGACGCGAATGGCAATCGGCAGGGCGATGGCAACGACCAGGAACCAGAAGATCATCATGGCACTGGCGGTCCAGATCAGCCACATCACCACGGCCAGGATGGAGGCCGTCCAGCGACCGGCGTTGCTGCCTGGGCCGCTCTCCGCCGACGGCGCCGGAACCGGCCGGCGCCAGATGATGGCGACGGCGATCGCAACCAGGCCGATCCCCATCAGGTAAGCAAGGAGTTGCAGGCCGGGCTTGGGCATGCCGAGCACGCGCAGCGCCTGGATCACCGCCCAGCCGAACAGGAACCAGCCGACGAAGCCGCCGAGATAGTGCAACCAGAAGCGCGCCGCCGGCACCGCAAGCTCGATCACCGCCAGCGATCGAGCGGCGCCGTCGTGCGGACGCAGCACCACCGTCAGCATGAGCAGGGCGAGCCGCAGCCCGAGCAGGGCAAGAAGAAGCGAGATGCCGGATTCGCGCAGGACGACCGGCCAGTTGTGCCACAGCAGCACGCCCAGCGTGCCGACAGCGAAACCCAGCAGAGCGGCTGCCTCGACGCCCGTCTCGATACCGATCCGCTTCAGCCGGTCGCCGACGTTGCGGATGGCGGCGGTCTGCAGCCGCTCGCGCAGCCGGGCAGCGCCGCGCCGCGCCAGCCATTCCACGGCGAGGCCCGCGACCAGGCAGAGAACGAAGCCCAGGATGACCCGGCCCACGCCACCGTGCCCTTCAGCGCCGGCGGCGAAGGAAGCGGCGACCCTGGCGAAATCGCCGGGCAGGTTGGGCACTTCCTCGATGAGCGCCGCGGAATGGTCGCGAATTGCGGCCAACCGGTCGGCGAGATAGTGCGGCGAGGCTGAGTCGGTGGCCGTCGCCGTCGCCGGGGTCTGCGCGGCGGTGGGTCCGGCAACCGCGAAAAGGACGAGCATCGCGGTGGCGATGAAGCGAAGGGGCTGGCCGATGAGGGTCATGGAAGCTTTCCCGTGAAGAGACTGCACTGAGAATGCGCACACCGGGCTCAGTCCTGCAACAACCGGGAGGCTGCTCGAGGCGGTGGTTTTCCGGGAGCGCGACCGGTTGCCCGTCTGTTCGAGACGCTAGTCGGCAGGTCGTGCGTCGCGGTGGGTCTCGCGAAACGTCAGCAACGTGACGACGGAAATCGCCGCCGCCGCCATCACCAAATAGGCCGGGCTGAGGTCGATCGTCGTGCGTTCGACCAGCCAGGCTGCCGCCAGGGGCGTGAGCCCGCCCATCAACCCGAAGGCCAGATTGTAGCCCAGCGACAGCGCGGTGCAGCGCACGCCAAGCGGCGTCGCCTCGACCATGATCGACGGCATGATGCCGAGCGACGTGCCGAGCGTCAGCACGAAGCCGGCCTGGCCCAGCATCACGAGGGCCGGATCGGCGTGGTGCATCAACCAGAACAGCGGCAGAGCAAGCACGAAGCAGGTCGCCGCCGCCGCCAGCATCGGCGGCTTGCGGCCGATGCGATCGCTCAGCCAGCCCATGACGAACATCACCGGCAGAAGCAGCACCATGCTGACGGTGTTGATCGAGAGCGCGCGCTCAGGCGCCAGCCCGTCAACAGTTTGCAGCCAGGTCACGACATAGAGGAACACCAGATAGAAGCCGATGGCGTTGAAGGCCACCAGACCCGCCAGTCGCACCACCAGCGGGCCATGATGGCGCAAGGTCTCGACCAGCGGGGATTTGACACTCGAGACCGTGGCGCCAGCGGGCGGATCGGCGATGTGGCGGCGCAGGAAAAGCCCGGCCAATCCGACCAGAAATCCGAGCAGGAACGGGATCCGCCAGCCCCAGGCTTCCAGTGCCTCGGGCGACATCGACGCGGCCAGTACCGCGCCGGTGGCCGATCCCATCAGGATGCCGACACTGGCACCGCACGATGCGATCGCGCCGACGACACCGCGCCGCCCGGGCGGCGCGCGCTCGACCAGGAACACCATGGCTGTCGTCGCCTCGCCGCCGACCGACAGGCCCTGGATAACGCGCAGCACCGTCAGCAGGATCGGCGCCGCGACGCCCAACACGTCGTGGCCTGGCAAGGCGCCGACCAGGAATGTCGGCACCGCCATTGCCGTCACCGAGAAGGTGAGTGCGGCCCGGCGGCCGAAGCGGTCGGCGATGTGGCCGACCACGATCCCGCCCAGCGGCCGCATCAGATAGCCGACCGCGAATATGCCGAATGCCGCCAGCACCTGCGCCACCGGGTCCTCGGCGGGGAAGAAAGTCCGGCCGATCGCGGCGGCGAAGTAGCCATAGATGGCGAAATCGTACCATTCGAGGACATTGCCGATGGTGCCGGCGGCGATGACCCGACGCGTATTGTGCGGTTCCATCGTGCCACTATGGCACGAGATGCCGGTCGCGCCTCTTCGTTCGAACCTCCTCGCGCGTCGCGGAGAAGTCTATTTGATCATCGTCGTAGGGATCAGCAGAATGATCGCGGGGAAGGCCAGCAGGATCGCGACATTGATGATGTCGACGAAGACGAACCAGCCGCAGCCGCGGAAGATGTCGCCCATGCTGACGCCCGGCGCCACTCCCTTCAGCACGAAGACATTGAGTCCGACCGGCGGCGTCATCAGCCCGATCTCGACCATGCGCACCACCAGCACGCCGAAGACGATGGGGTTGACGCCGAGCTGGTGAATGGTGGGCAGCAGGATCGGCACCGTGAGCAGGATCATGCCGATGCCGTCCAGGAACATGCCCATCACCAGATAGAGCGCCAGGATACAGATCAGGATCACCATCACCGGCACGTCGAGATGGGCGATCCAGTCGGCGATCGCCGCCGGCATGCCGGTGAAGCCGAGGAAATGCACGTAGATCAGCACGCCCGCCACGATCGCGAAGATCAGCGCCGTGGTGCGTGCCGTCTCGGCCATGGCGCCCCAGAACTTGCCGAGCGAGAGCCTGGGCAGCGCCATCGCCAGAGCGCCGAGCGCGCCCACGCCGGCGGCCTCGGTCGGCGTGGCGAGGCCGGTATACATGCTGCCCATGACCAGCAGGATGATCAGGATCATGCCCCAGATGCCGGTCAGAGCGCGGAAGCGATCCGGCCAGGTGATGCCGCGGATCGGCGGCCCGAGCTCCGGATTGAGCTTGAAGCGGATCAGCAACATGACGACGTAGCTGCCGGCCTGCAGCAGGCCGGGCAGGATGCCGGCGAGGAGAAGGGCACCGATCGACTCCTCGGCGATGAAACCGTAGATCACGAACAGCACCGACGGCGGGATCATGATGGCGAGCGTGCCGCCGGCCGCGACGCAGCCGGTCGAGACCTTGTCGTCGTAGCCGTACTTCTTGAGCTCCGGCAGGGCGACCCGGCCCATCACCGCCGCCGATGCCGTGGACGCGCCGCACGCCGCGGCGAAGCCGGCACAACCGATTACGGTGGCGATGGCGAGGCCGCCGGGCAGATGGCCGAGCCACTGCCGTGCCGCCCAGTAGATGTCGCGCGTGATGTTGGCGTAGTAGGCGAAGAAGCCCATCAGGATAAAGAGCGGCAGCACCAGCAGGTTGTAGCTGACGAGATGGCCATACACCGTCTCCGCGGAGAGCGAGGCCGCCGGCCCGTAGCCACGCAGGATCCACAGGCCGAAGAAGCCACACATTGCGGTCGCAAAGGCGATGCGCACGCCCGATATCAGTAGCAGCGTCAGGGCGATGATCGACAGCACACCAAGGGTTATCGGATCCACGATGCGCTCCGGTCGCTGTCAGGGACAAAGAAGGTGCCGGACATCACGGCTATTCGGCGTGGAGTTCGCTGCCGACAGGCGCGATGTCGGGAAAGCGTTCCGGGTCATAGAGGCTCAGCACCTGGAGATACATGCGGAACGAAATCAGGCCGTAGCCCAACGGAATGGCCATGGCCGTCGGCCAGGTCCTGAAATAGGGCGGCGTCATCGTCACGTCGTCGTAGAGCCAGAGCTGGTAGGCCAGCTTGTAGGTGAAGTAGGCGAGGATCGCGCAGACGAAGATGCTGATCAGCAACGCCGCCATTTCGGCGTAGCGGCGTGCCCTTGGTGCCAGCATGTCGAGCAGCAGATCCATGCCGACATGCCCGCGCGTCGCCTGGGTGTAAGAAATCGCCAGGAAGACGATGACCGGCAGCAGCAGTTCGGAGCCCTCGAGATGACCCGCGATCGGCGCATTGAAGGCATAGCGCATGATCACTTCGGCGCCGACGAAGAACATCACGAAGACGATGATGAGTATCGCGCCGCTCAACAGCACGGTTTCCACGATCCGGATCACCGGGCTGAGGACGGTCGCGACCACCGTCGTCGCCACCATCAGGGCGACGACGACCAGCATCAGGACCACCAGTTCATGCATGTCCGGCTCCGGGCGCGGCTGGCGATCGGATTAGTGGCTGTACTTGGCCACCTGCGCCTTCACGAACTCCAGCATTTCCCGGCCAGGCCGGCCCGCCGCTTCCTGGTCCTTGACCCACTTCTCCCAGATCTCGCCCGAGCGGGCGACGAGCTTGGCCCGCTCGGCCGGCGGAAATTGCGTCACCTCGAGTTTATCCTTGAAGATCGGGATCCACTTCGCGTCGGCTTCCTCGTAGGCCTTGAACAGGGCGTTCTTGGCCGCCTCCTGGGTTTCCCCCAGCTTGGCCTTCAGATTGTCGGGCAGCTTGTTCCAGGCGGAGAGGCTCACGGCCTGGAAGCAGAGGAACCCGCTCATCGCCATGCCTTCGGTGACGTACTTGGAAACCTCGTACAGCTTGTAGGCACCGAAAGTGTAGGAGTAGGGAAAGCCGAAGCTGTCGATCGTGCCGCGCTCCAGCGCCTGATAGCCTTCCGGTGCCGTCACCATGGTCGGCACCGCGCCGAAGGCCTGCAGCGCCTGGGCGTTGAGGCCGCCGATGCGCATCTTCACGCCCTTCATGTCGTCGACCGAGGCGATGCGCTTGTTGCCCATGAACTCGTAGGCCGGCAGGAAGGTCGGCCCGAAGTACTTGATGTTCCAGCGGTCCGCCATCTCCTTGACGATCAGCGGATGATTGAGGACAGCCTCGTATACCTTTGCGTTGTCGGCGATCGACCGGGGCGGCAGGAACGGAAGCTCCATGACGCTGAGCAGGGGAAATTTGTTCGGGTAGTAACCGGCACAAACCTGGCCACCTTCGTAGCCGCCGGACTTGATCGCCTCGGGAGTCTGCTTCTCCGGGCCGAGTGCCCCGCCGTAGGCGATCTTGATCTCGAAATCGCCGTTGGACGCCTTGTTGAACATATCGGCCTGGGTCTCGATGCCGATCGTGACCGCGCGCTTCGGCCCGAAGACATTGTGATTCCAGATGACTTTTTCAGCCGCAGCGGGCGCGGCGGCGCCCAGGATGGCGGCAAGTCCAACAGCGGACGCAACACTGCGCAATGCAAAATGACGCACGTTATCCTCCCTGGTGATGTTTTCTTGTGACGCCTTATGACGCCTTGTTATGGCTACCATGCACATTAACCGTGGCTGGGACAAGGCCCCGTTGTTCCCGATCTGCGCGGCCTGTCACTACCTCGGCCTCCTTCTACCTGTTGTTGCCTGCTGGCAGCCATCAAGGCAGGTTTTGCGGGAGTTGCAACGGGAGCATGGCATGGCTGGTTGACGACGACAGATTCGAATTCAACCTCGGCATGCGCTCGCCGCTCCAACTGGAACGCCGCATCAACGCACTGTGGAGCAAGAGCGGCCAGATGTACGCGCCGCCGTTGCGGTGAGCTGGCGAAGGCGAACCGGGGAGCTGTCGGCCCCTAGCGCTGGGCGTGGTCCAGGACGTCGGGGTTCACCACGTTGGTCGGCGTGCCGACGGCATAGGCCACGACCTGATCGAAGATGTCGGCGAACTGAATTTCGTATTCGTCACGCGAGACGTAGCCGATGTGCGGCGTGCAGACGATGTTGGGCAGCGTGAGCAAAGGGTCGCGGGGATCGAGCACCGGTTCCTTTTCGTAGACGTCGACCGCCGCCATGCCCGGGCGCCCGGCCTGGAGCGCCCGTAGCAACGCGCCAGGCGCGATCAGCGGCGCGCGGCTGGTGTTGACCAGGATCGCCGAGGGTTTCATGCGGGCGAGATCGTCGGCCGCCACGATGCCGCGCGTCGCCTCGACCAGGCGCATGTGCAGCGAGAGCACGTCGCAGTCGGCGAAGAACGCCTCCTTGCTGGCCGCGACCTCGAGCCCGTCGTCCAGCGCCCTCGCACGTGTAGCCTCGCGCGCCCACACGATCACGCGCATGCCGAACGCCTGACCGTAACCTGCGACGGTGGCACCGATGCGGCCGTAGCCGTAGATGCCGAGCGTCTTGCCGCGCAGCGTCGTGCCGACCCCCATCTGCCACTTGCCGGCCTGGAGCGCGGCCATCTGCTGCGGAATCCTGCGCGACGCCGCCAGCACCAGCCCCCAGGTCAACTCGGCCGCGGCGAAGGATGGTGTGTCGGGATGCTGGAACGACGACACGACAATGCCCAGCCGCGTGCAGGTCTCGACGTCGATATGCGGGTAGACGCTGCGCTGGCTGATCAATCTGAGCCTGGGCAGGCGTTCGAGCAGCGGTGTTCGGATCTGGGTGCGCTCGCGAAACAGCACCAGTGCCTCGGTGTCGGCGAGGCGTTCGGCGAGGCGATCGATGTCCTGCAGATGGTCGTTCCACACCGCTACCTCGTGCTCGGCCAGTTTGGCGAAGCAGGGCAGCGTACGTAGCGTGTCGAAATAATCGTCGAGGATCGCGATTTTCATGTTCCGTCCTCCCTTCAAGACCGGGCCTCGAGCAAGGCGCGGATCGGCGGGACCGCCGTCCGGTCATGGCGGCAGCCTGCCGCAATCCCGGTTGGGCTACCAATTTGGCGGGAGGACCCGGGCCATATTCAATCGATATGGCGCCATCGCATTCTGCGGTCAGATAAAGCGGTCGTCGAGTTCGGCCCAGCGCGACGGGCCGTCCTTGAACACCACCAGGAACAGTTCGCGGAACAGCTGTTCGACCCGGGGATCAGTCGGTCCCGAGGCCGTCGTCCAGGCCGTCGTGTAGGACAGCATGCGGTCGTTCCGGCAGTAGATCGCGTAGACGTAGAACACCCCCGGCTTGTTGGGGCGAAAGCGCATCGGATCTCCGGCACATACCGGGTCGGCATTGAGGTTAAGAGCCGGATTGAAGACCAGCACCAGACGGTAGTCGGGACTGGGGGCCGGCGAGGGCTTGTCGTAAGTGAAGGTGAGCGCCGGCCGTGGCTTGGCCGCCTGCATCGCGGGCAGCAGGTCGCGCGCAACCGTGGCCGGATCGACGCCGGGAAAGGCATCGCCTGCCAACACGACCTGGAACGGCTTGCCGTCGGTGGCGGCCCAGAATTCGCGGTAGTCGTATTGCGGCGCGTAGTAGGCGCCGCCGACCGTGGCGGCGACGGCGAGCGCGGGCAGCGCGATCAGGCCTGCAAGGCCGGTGGTAATCTTGCGGAACAGACGCATCGGGAACTCCTGAGGGCAAGCGGAGCCTATGAACCCCGGCATCTCGCCCGGCAAATCAGGCCTTCGTGAGGCCCGCGTGCCCCCGCGCTGGCGTTCAGCCGCGCTCCAGCGCCCGCTCGAGCCGGCGGCTCAATACCCAGGCGAGGCCGAGGAACGCCACCAGCATGACCACGCCGACGCCCGACGAGGCGTCGTTCAGGGTTTTCTCCGAGACGTAGCCGAAGGCATAGCCGGCACCGACCGTGACGAACGACCATAGTCCCGCCGCCACGAAGTTCAGCGCCAGGAACGTGGGCCAGCGCACACTCGACATGCCATAGGCGATGCCGGCCAGGCCGCGGATTCCGTAGGGATAGCGGTGGATCAGGATCATCCAGAGGTGATGCCGATCGGCCAGACGTGCCGCGCCCTCGACTGCCCGCCGCAGGCGCGGCATGCCGCCAAGCCAACGTGTGCCGTAGCGTCTTCCGATCCAGAAGCGGATGACGTCGCCGACGAAGCTGCCGGCCCAGCACACCGCGACCAGTGGCGCGAAACCCAGCGCGCCGGCTTGCGCTGCGTAGCCCGCGAAGATGGCGAGCAGCAGCGTGTGCGCGGCGGCATAAGCGAACATCAGGCTGTAGGCGGCGTCGCCATGGTGGCGAATGATGCCAAGGAAGGAGCTGAGATCGGTGGGGATCATCCGGCCCTACCTAGCGGACCCGCCGCCGCGGCTCAACCGGGATCAGATGCCGAGAGCGACCAGCAACGTTCGGACGGTCATGAAGATCAGAATGAACGAGCCCACGCTCCAGAACGTGGCCCGCATGTCGTGGGTCCGCCCGGTGAAATAGGCGGCGAAGTGCAGCAGCCGCGACACCACATAACCGAACAGCAGCAGGCGTGCGAGCAGCAGCGACGGTTCCGTGAGGATGAAGAGAAGGCCCGCAACCAGGAAGAACGGCAGGTTCTCCAGATCGTTCATCTGGATCCGACGGATGCGTTCGACGCGTTCGTTGGGCGCGAGCTGGCTGGGGTGGGGCGCGGGATTCAGGGGCGTCTTCCGCAGGTCCTCCGGCGAGCGGAAGCCACCTTTCTCCTGCATCATCCGGACGACGGTGAGCCATGACATTCCCACAGCCTTCAGGATCATGAGCGTGGCGGCAATGGCGTAGGTGGCGAATAGCGGATTTTGCAAACTGATCGAGGTCATCATCTTCCTCTTGCAGGCTCAGTAGGGGGCAGGTCGGAAAACGCTTGGACGCGGAAAGTAGCACCCCAATCCCCGTCTCCTGGAGGATGGGTACGTCTCTTGGCTGGCTGCAAAGCCAGGCAGATGTCGCACGCGCGTGCAGGCAATCCTAATTTTCCATGATCCACGCCGCGCCCGAGGCGAGTGCTACCTCGCGAACCTTGGCGAGGAGGTTCGTGCCGACGGGAATGCCGGTTTGCCGGCGCTGGGCCGCAGTGCGGCGTTCCGGATCGCCTGCCACCAGCACCGGCCGCGCGGGATCGGCAGGCTTGGTGGCGTGCAGCGTGTCGCAGAAGGCAGCGACATCGGCGCGGAAATCGGCGCTATCGCGGAACAGGCCGGGATCCATGGCCAGGAGGAAATGCCCGATGTCCATGGTGTCGGGCTTCTTCGTGTGCATCGGGTCGGTCACCATGGTGGCGCCGGAAAGCGCCGAGGAAAGAATGTTTACCATGCCCGACAGGCCGTAGCCTTTGTGGCTGCTGCCTTCCGGCGTGCCGCCGAGCGGGGTCATGAATCCGCCCTTGCTGACCTCGAGCGGATCGGTGCTGGGATGGCCGTCGGCGGTGACAAGCCAGCCCGGCGGCGTCGGCAGGTTCTCGTTGGCCTTGTTGCGGATCTTGCCGGCGGCCACGGTCGTGGTGGCCATGTCGAGCAGGAAGGGCTCCCCCGGCCGGCCGGGAGCGGCGAAGGCGATGGGGTCGGTGCCGAGCCGCGCCTGGGCGCCGAAGGTGGGGGCGACCTGGATGCCGCTGGCAGAAGTCGCGACCATGCCAATCAATCCCGCGTCGACGGCCATCAGGGCATAGAAGCCGCAGGCGCCGAAGTGCGCCGAGTTGCGGACCACGGCGACACCGATGCCGACGGTCCCGGCCTTGGCGATGGCGAGCTCCATGGCGCGGCGCGCGTTGGCATGGCCGAGACCGCCACCGCCGTCGATCAGCGCCGAGACCGGCGTCTCGCGCGCCGTGACCGGCTGGGCACGCATGTCGATCTTGCCGGCGCGGCGGCGCTGATCGTAGGTCGGCACCATCGAGATGCCGTGGGTGTCGATGCCATGAAGATCGGCCCAGCTCATGATCTCGGCAGTGCTGATGGCGGTGGCCTCGGGCATGCCCCAGGCTTTGAGGATCAGTTCGAGCTGCTTGCGATGGGTCTCATAGGATGCGGGCATTTCTCTCTTCCATTGTTTGACGGGACGGCGACGACCTCAATCGCCAAAAACCTCACTCAACCCGCCGAGCGCGTTCAGTGCCGGGGCAAATCCGCTGATCGGTGCGGTCTGGATGACGGCCTCGATCACTTCGGTGCGACTTAGGCCCATGTTGAGTGCAGATTGACCGAACTTCTTCACCTGGTTGTCGAGTCTCAGCGCGGTGAAGGCGGACACCGCCACCAACGCGCGTCGGCGCAGGTCGAGGCCGGGTCGGAACCAGATCTCGCCGTAGCCGTACTGGATCGCCAGCGGATAGAGCGCGCCCGTTACCGTGTTGCCGGGCGCTGCATATCCCTGCGTCGCTCGATCGCCATGCAACTGCGCCATGAGTTGCCGGCCGCGCGCGGTCAGCTCCTCCAGCGAGTCCTCGCGCGGGCTTTCTTCCGGCATGGCGAGGCCGCGATCGGCGAAGACCGGGCCAGCCGCTTCGATCGCCTCTTCCGACGCGGCGAAGCCGGCGTAGATGCCGATCTGGATCAGGATCTCGACAATTGCCTGGACAGACAGGCCAAGGTCCACGGCGGCAGCGACATGTCGCTTGAGCTCGGGCAGTCGCTGTACAGCCGCGAGCGCCGCCAATGTGCAGACCATGCGGTCGTCGAGTGCCAGGCCGGGTCGGCTCCAGATCGCGCCGTAGCTCACCTCGGCATTCAGGGTACGCATGACTGCCGGCGCACCGTCGTCCGTACCGAACAGGCGCTGACGCATCGCCTCTCCCTCGGCTTTCAAGAAGGCGCGTGTGCCGGTCCTCGCTTGCGTTGTCATTCGCCCCTCCAGAATGGACTCCGTCCAAGTCTGCTTACGATGGGATCATCGCCGCTGTATGCTCCATGCACCAAGTATGAAATTCGATCCGCCAAGCGGCTGTCGAGGGGCGTCTTGCGAGGGAGGTATGCCATATCGATCACGACGAACGGCCTGAATTGGCGCGCCGACGACATTCGCGCCGCCTGGTCACGGGGTGCTCCGGTGGTGTTCCATCACGGCATCGGCACGGACCTCGGCATCTGGAGCGACTGGCTGCCGGTGCTGGGCCCCGACCATCTCCTCGTCCGCTTCGATCTGCGCGGGTTCGGGAGATCCACGGTGCCGGCGGGGCACGTCTGGTCGCTCGGCGGGCTGGTGGACGACTATTTCGCCGTGGCCGACGCGGCGGGGGTGGAACGCTTCCATGCCGTGGGCGAATCGATCGGCGGAACGGTGGTTCTGGCCGCTGCCCTGCGGGCGCCCGACCGCATACTCTCCGTGACCGTCAGCAATGGCGCCCACAAGGGTGCGGGCCTCGGCCGTGTAAAGGGCTGGCGTCAGGCGATGGCGGACAAGGGCCTGGACCGCTGGGCGGATGAGATGCTCGACCAACGCTTCGACGAAGCCGCGGTACCGGCTGAAGTGAGGCAGTGGTTCGACGCGACGCAGAGGCGGAGCGATGCGGAGGTGATCGTGGCGCTGGGCGAGCTTCTGCTCGGGGTCGACCTGTCGCCACGGCTGGCCGAGCTTCGTCCGCCGCTGTTGATCCTGGCGCCGCAACAAAGCCCGTTCATTCCAGCGGAAACCTTCGAGGCCATGCACGCCGCGGTTCGCGGCGCCCGCATCCACCGCTTCGACTCCGCCCGTCACGGCCTGCCGCTCAGCCATGGCCGCGGTTCCGCTGAACTCGCGCGGGACTTCATTGCCGAGAAGGTGGAAACCACATAGGGGCCGACGACGAAAGCCCGTCATTCCGCAAACCGGCTCGCCGCTAGCTGGCCGAATGGATTCCGGGCACGTCGCGCCCGCTAATTTGCTATCTGTCGAAGCAACCCATCTGGAGGAACGCACATGGCATCGCCGCTTTTCGATCTCACCGGCAAGGTCGCCGTCGTTACCGGTTCGAGCAAGGGCATCGGCAAGTCGATCGCGATGCATCTGGCGCTGTCGGGCGCCAGGGTCGTGGTGTCGAGTCGCAAGGCGCCGGCCTGCGAGGAGGCGGCGGCCGAGATCCGCAAGGCCGGCGGCGATGCCACGGTGATCCCCTGCAACATCTCCGACAAGGCGCAGGTCGAGCGGCTGTTTGCCGAAACGAAGAAGCAGCTCGGACCGGTCGACGTGCTGGTGTGCAACGCGGCGTCCAACCCCTACTACGGGCCGAACGAGAAGCTGCCCGACGACGTCTTCATGAAGGTGATGCACAACAACATCCTGTCCAACATGTGGATGGTCAATCTCTGCCTGCCCGACATGCGGGCCAAGAAGGACGGCTCGATCATGATCGTGTCGTCGATCGGCGGCGTGCGCGCCAGCACGGTGATCGGCGCCTACTGCATCTCCAAGGCGGCCGACATGCAGCTCGCGCGCAACCTCGCCGCCGAGTACGGGCCCGACAACATCCGGGTGAACACCATCGCACCCGGCTTGGTGCGCACCGACTTCGCCAAGGCCCTGTGGGACGATCCCAAGTATCTCGAAAAGCGCCTGCAGAGCGCACCGCTGCGCCGCATCGGCGAGCCCGACGACATCGCGGGCCTCGCCGTCCTGCTGGCCGGCAAGGGCGGTTCCTTCATCACCGGCCAGACCCTCATTGCCGATGCCGGCGTGACGATCGGGGGATGATCACTTCTTCCTGAACGTCACCACCAGCACGTCGCGATAGGCGGGCTGCGCGGGGTTCTCGGGTTCCACCGGCGTGACGCCATGGAAGCAGCGGCGGTCGTCCACCAGGGCGGCGTCGAGCGGGTCGGTGAGAGTGAAGCTGCCCAGTTCGCGCCGGTCGAGGTCGTGCACCGTGGTGGTGCCGCTCCTGATGTTGCGGCGGTTGACCAGCAGCACCAGCACATAGTCGACGCCGTCGCGGTGTAGGCCCTCCGGCGTCGGCTTACCCTGCTCGCCGGGGCGGGCTTCGATGCGGAACTGGTGAATTTCCGCGTGCCAGCGCGCGGTGTCGGGGGCGAGCTTGCTGAAGAGGGCGCGGCAGTAGTCGAGGATGGTGCGCATCGACGCGCCGTCGCCGATCTCCGGGGTGACGGGCTTGAACCAGCGCTCGATGCCGCCGTTCAGATTGTTGTAATCAAGTGTCTGGTAGTGCGGCTGGTGGGCACCGCGCACGATCGGGCCCTGGCGGGGCGCGTCGTAGACGGCGAAGCGGCGGCGGCGGTAGCGCCCGCCGTCGGCCATGTAGGTGTCGACTTCGAGGTCGTTCCAGCTCTCGGCGAACGCCGTCCAGTCGGCCAGGGCGCCGAAGCGGCCGAGGGCCGCGCGCATGTCCGAGGCTTCGACGAAGGCGTAGCCCGCGCGGCCGACCGCGTTGCGGATGCCTGTGGCGTTTTGCAGGCCGGTTCCGATTTCGCTCATGGGTCGAGCCTATCATCGCCGCAGGACGCCGCCACATGAGCTATTGTCGGGGCCGACCCGGAGGAAAACCATGCCATACGCGACCACAGATGACGGCGTGAGATTGTATGTCGAGGAGACCGGCGCCGGTGCGGCCGTGGTCTTCGTGCACGAATTTGCCGCCGACCATCGCTCGTGGGAAGCGCAGATCCGCCATTTCGGCCAGCGCTATCGCGCCGTGACCTACGGTGCGCGCGGCTATCCGCCGTCCGACGTGCCGCCGGACCCGGCAAGCTACAGCCAGCAGAGTGCCACCGACGATATCGCGGCGGTCATGGATCATCTCAGGATCGATAAGGCGCATGTCGTCGGGCTTTCCATGGGGGGATTTGCCACGCTGCATTTCGGCTTCCGCCATCCGGCGCGCGCTCTGTCGCTGGTCGTGGCCGGCGTCGGCTATGGCGCGGAGAAGGGGCAGCAGGACAGGTTCCGCGGCGAGGTCGAGACGGTGGCCAGGACCCTGACCGGCGAAGGCATGGCGGCCTTTGCGGAGAAATATGCCTACGGGCCCACCCGCGTGCAGTTCGAGAACAAGGACCCGCGCGGCTTCGCCCAGTTCAGGAAGGAACTGGCCGAGCATTCGGCGCTGGGCTCGGCCAATACCCAGATCGGCGTGCAGGGCCGGCGGCCCTCGCTCTACGACCTTTTGGACGAGATGCGTGGACTTGCTGTGCCGACGCTGATCCTGACCGGCGATGAGGACTGGCCATGCCTGGCGCCGTCGTTGCTGATGAAGCGCGAGATCGCCAGCGCGGCGCTGGCGGTGATGCCGAACTGCGGCCACACCATCAATCTCGAGGACCCCGATCTGTTCAACCGCATCGTCGGCGACTTCATAGCCCAGGTCGAGGCCGGTCGCTGGCCAAGGCGCGACCCGCGCGCCATGTCGGCGTCGATCACCGGGATGAAATCCTAGGCAGCCGTCCTACGCCGTGAGGCCGCCGTCGCAGACGAATTCCGAACCGGTCGAGAAGGTCGATTCGTCAGACAGCAGGAACAGGATCATCGCAGCCACTTCCTCGGGCCGGCCAAGGCGGCCCAGCGGATGCATCTCCTCGAGGGCCTGCCGGCCGGTCATATTGCCGACGTTCTGGTCGAGTCGCGGCGCGATCATCGGCGTGTCGATGTAGCCGGGGTGCACCGAGTTGCAGCGGATATTGTATTTCATCTGGGCGCAGTGCAGCGCCACGCTCTTGGTCAAGGTTCGCACCGCGCCCTTGCTGGCCGAGTAGGCCATGGCCTGGGCCGCACCGCGCAGCCCCAGCACCGAGGAGATGTTCACGATCGAGCCGCCGCCCGCCTCGCGCATCGCCGCGATCACCGACTTGCAGCCGAGGAAGGTGCCCAGTGCGTTGATGTCGTTGACGCGGCGGTATTCCTCAAGCGTGCAGGTCTCGATGTCGTTGCGCACGCCGACGCCGGCGGCATTCAGAAGTCCATGGACGCCGCCAAAGGCCGCGACCGTCGCGGCGACGGCAGCTTTCCAGCTCGGTTCCTGGGTGACGTCGAGGGCGATGAAATGCGCCGCCGCGCCCAGTTCGGCGGCGAGCGCCCGACCCCTGGCCTCGTCGCGGTCGGCCAGCACGGCCTTGCCGCCTTCGCGCGCGACAAGACGGGCGGTCGCGGCGCCGATGCCCGATGCGCCGCCGCTGATCAGCACGATCCGGTTCTCAAGACGGGGCAAGGAGCGATTTCCTCATCAGGCCTGACGTGACGGCGCCGTCGGCCACCAACTCCGCGCCGGTCACGAAGCTCGAACGGTCCGAAGCCAGGAACAGAACGACCTCGCCGAGTTCGCTTGCTTCGGACATGCGGCCGATCGGATGGCGCGCGCCGATGAAGGCCTTGCCCTGGTCATGGCCGACCGCCTGCCACAGCGGATTGAAGATCGCGGTATCGACGCCGCCCGGATGCACCGAATTGCAGCGGATGTCGTACTTCTGCTCGGCACAATAGAGGGCCACGCTCTTGCTCAGCAGCCGTACCGCACCCTTGCTGGCGGTATAGGCGGTGGGTCCGGCGCCGCCGATCAGCCCGGCGATCGAGGAGATATTGACGATCGAGCCCTTGGCGGCGGGTTTGCCCGGTCCGGTATTCTTCATGCCCTCGATGGCATATTTGCAGCCGAGGAACACGCCCTCCGAATTGATCGCCTGAACGTGCTGCCAGTTCTCCACCGTCGTGGTCTCGATGTTGCCCGAGCCGCCGGAGATACCGGCATTGTTGACCACGATGTCGAGCCGGCCCTCGCGGCCCAGGACGTCGGCGAGCAGGGCCTTCCAGGAAGCCTCGGACGCGACGTCATGGGCCACGAAGCGCCCGGGGCCGTCGTTCGCCCCCTGCAGGTCGGCCACGACTACCGTGGCGCCGGCGTCTTGCAGCAGGATGGCCGACGCCGCGCCGATGCCCGACGCGCCGCCAGTGACGATTGCTACCCGTCCGGAAAGTTCGTTGCTCATGCCGGACGTGACCATAGCGGGTAGCGGGCAACTGCAGTAGTTTCGTCTCCAGGGAGGACCGCATGGCGAAGCTCAAGGGCATTTTATTTGGCGCCGTTGCGCCGTTCATCGTGGCGGCGTGCACCCAGACGGCGGGCGGTCCTCCGCCCGGCATGACGGCGGCGCAGGGGCTTGCCTATTGCACCACCCTCGCATCCCTGTATTCCGAATACGTCGGCGATATCGGCTCCGACCTCGGGACCACCTACAATGGCGGCGAGGAGGGCGATATTCACGCCCGCTACGGCATTGCCGAGTGCGAGGACGGCAATACCGCCGCCGGCATTCCGCCGCTGCAGAAGCAGTTGCGCGATTCGAAGGTGCCGGTGCCGCCGCCGCCGGCCTGACTGGCGCGCCGAGCAAGCGGTGAAGGAGGGGGTGATGCGCGGATTGCGCGAAGGCTTGGGCGGCATGGTTGCCGGGACAATTGCCGTGCTGGCGGTCGCTGCCTGCACGACCACGACCGGCGGGCCGCCGCCCGGCATGACGGCGGCGCAGGGCGCGGCCTACTGCTCGACCCTGGCGAATGCCTATGGCGAATATGTTGCCAACGTTGGCGGCTATCTCGGCGGCAATGCGACCGGCGGCGAAAAAGCCGACATCGACGCCCGCGTGGCGATCGCGCAATGCCAGGAAGGCGAGACGGCGGCCGCCATACCGGTGCTGCAGCAGAAGCTGCGCGACGCCAAGGTTCCGGTGCCGCCGCCACCGGCCTGACCGGCCGGCTCCAAAACACCGGCAAAGAAAAACCCGGGCGGTTGTCCGCCCGGGTCTTGTGTGTGCGTTGACGGGGTCGGTTAGAAGGCGAGGCCGTCCTTGATCACGACCCAGCGGCCGTTCTTGACCTGCTGCACCTGGGTGATGGTGTTGGCCAGGTGGTTGGTGCCGGAAAACTTGCTCGGCGGCGAGTTGAAGATGTCCATGTACGCCTTGCCGCCTTCGAGCGCCGCCAGCATCTTCGCGCCGGTCAGTTCCTTGCCGGCGAGCTCGGCGAAGTAGGCGAAGGTCATGACGGCATTGTAGCCGATGACCGACTGGGTGTTGGCATCGATGCCGAACATCTTCTTGTAGGCTTCGGTTCACTCCTTGATCCTGCCCTTGGCGGTGTCGGCATAGGGCGTCTCGAAGGCACCGGCGGCATACAACCCGTCGACCGTGTCCTTGCCGAGCGCGATGGTGTCGGGGATGTTGGTCGGCGTGGCGCCGAGGAAGGTGACGTCCCAGCCGAGCTTCTTGGCCTCGGCCATGGCACCGATGGTCTCGCGCAGGATGGTTCCGAGCACGACCAGGTCGCAATTCTCGGACTTCATCTTGGCGACCTGCGAGCTGAAGTCGGAGGCGCCGCGCTTGTAGCTCGTGACCGCCGCCGGTTTCATCTTCATGGCATCGAGCTGCTGGGTGAAGCCGTCGAACACGTTCTTACCGTATTCGTCGTCCTGATACATGATGCAGACGGCCTTGGGCTTCTTCTGCTCGACCATGTATTTGAGCGCCGCGCGGGTGCTCTCGACATAGGGCAGCAGGTTGCTGAACTTCAGCCGTTCCTGCGGCTTCTTGGGGTCGAACTTGTAGGTGAACTCCGCCGCGGTGAGTGGAAAGAGCTGCAGGACGCCGGCATCGAACAGGATATCCTGCGAAGCGATGACGGTGGGAGAGCCCATCGGCCCGACCATGGCAAAGATCTTGTCCTTCTCAACCAGCTTCTGGCTGGCCAGCACGGCCTTCTTCGGATCGTAGGCGCTGTCTTCGGCAATCAGGCGCAGCTTGCGGCCATTGATGCCGCCGGCGGCGTTGATTTCCTCGACGGCCAGCTTCATGCCGTTGAGGACCGGAACGCCCCAGCCCTTGATCGGACCGGAGAGGTCCTGGTGGGTGCCGATGACGATCTCGGTTGGCGTGATGCCCTGATTTGTAACCTTGGTCTGCGCGAGCGCGGGTCCGGCAGCCAATCCGACAGTGGCGCCCAGAAGGGCGGCCCTCAACATTTTCAGTCTCATTCGTTGCCTCCTACGATACGGCGCCCGTCTTTGCAGGAAGGAGAAGCGGGCGCCGTCCCTCTCCCGTCCGATGTTCTCCCGGTTGGCCGTACTATGCCATGCCGGCAGACGAATTAAAGAGCCGGGCTAGGCTGCTTGGGCCCGGTACATTGCATCGATTTGATCCTTGTACTTCTTGTTCACGAAGGTCCGTTTCAGCTTCATTGTCGGCGTCAGTTCCTCGTCCTCGGGGGTGAGCTGCTGCTCGATCAGGAAGAAGCGCTTGACGGTCTCGACGCGGGCGAAGTTGGCGTTGACCCGTTCGATCTCCGCCCAGATCAGGTCCTGGACCTCCTTGGAGCGGCACAGGCTGGTGTAGTTGGTGAACGGCACATCCTGGTCCTGGGCGAACTTTTCGACCGTCTCGCGCTCGATCATGATCAGGCACGTAAGGTAGGGCCGCTTGTCGCCGATCACCACGGCGTCGCTGATGTAGGGCGAGAACTTCAGCTGGTTCTCGATCTCCGACGGCGTGATGTTCTTGCCGCCAGCGGTGATGATGATGTCCTTCATCCGGTCGGTGATCTTCACGTAGCCTTCGTTGTCGATCATGCCGACGTCGCCGGTGTGCAGCCAGCCTTCGCGGTCGACGGTCTCGGCCGTCTTCTCGGGCTGGTTGAGGTAACCCATGAAAACCATGTCGCCCTTGATCAGGATCTCGCCGGCCGGCGAGATCTTGACCTCGCCGTACGGCACCGACTTGCCGACCGTTCCGAGCTTGATGGCGTTGGCAGGCATCGCCGTGGCCAGCCCGCAGTTTTCGGTCTGGCCATAGACCTCGTACATGTCGAGGCCAAGTGCCAGGTACCAGCGGATCAGTTCGGGCGAGATCGGTGCCGCGCCGGTGAACAGCCAGCGGCAGCGGTCGAGGCCGATCATCTTGCGGAGGTTCTTCAGCACCAGCCAGTAGGCAACTTCGAAGCGCAGCCGGGCGAAAGCCGAAGGTTCGCGTCGCGCGATGCGGGCATCGGCGACTGCGAAACCAGCATCGATCGCCTGCTTGTAGGCCCATTGCTGGATCGGGGTCGCATCCTTGAGCGCGATCATGATGCCGGCGTAGAATTTTTCCCAGACCCGCGGGACGGCGCCGAACAGGGTCGGCTGTACTTCGCGGATATTGTCCGGCACGGTCTCCGGGCTTTCCGCGAAATTGCTGCAGACGCCGGTGGCGATCGAGTAGTAACTGCCGGCAACACGCTCGGCGACGTGGCACAGCGGCAGGAAGGCCAGCCGCTCGTCGCCCTCCTGCCAGCTCAGCGACAGCTCCGGGTGCATGCAGTTCTGCATCGTGTAGACAACGTTGTGATGGCTGTGCATCGCGCCCTTCGGCGGCCCGGTCGTGCCCGAGGTGTAGACCAGGATAGCGAGGTCCTCCGGCTTGCGCGCGGAAACCAGCTCGTCGAACAGCCCGTCCTTGCCGTTGGCGTAGTTGCGGCCGCTCGCCGTGAAGTCGTCGAGCGACACCACCATCGGGTCGTCGAATGCGGTGAGGCCTTCCATGTCGAACACCACGATCCGGCGCAGCGTCGGGCAGCGCTCCCGGACCTCCAGCGCCTTGTCGAGTTGCTCGTCGTCCTCGACAAACAGCACGGAGGTGCGTGAGTCGTTGATCAGATACTCGATCTGGCTGGCCGAATCGGTGGGGTAGATGCCCGACGACACGCCGCCGGCGCACAGGATGCCGAAGTCGGCGTAATTCCACTCCGGCACGGTATTAGCCAGCACCGAGGCGACATCGCCCGGCCGGAATCCGATCGAGTGCAGCGCGTAGGTGATGGCGCGCGAACGTTCCAGCCACTGGTTCCAGGAGATCGCGTTCCAGATGCCGTAGAGCTTCTCGCGCATCGCCGGCTTGTCGCCACGCGTTCGACACGACACGACAAAGCTCTTGGGCAGGGTTTCGGCAACGGTGAGCGTCGCTTGCTGGGCCATGGTCTCCTCGCCTCCCGCTTCAGCGCCAGTTCTTCTTGCGCTTCCAGCGGCGTTCGCCGCGTGCGCTTTCATCCTTGGCGCCGAGATAGAATTCCTGGATGTCCTTGCTGTCCATCAATCGTTCGCAGGTATCGTCCATCACCACGCGTCCGACCTCGAGCACGTAACCGTAGTGCGCCGTTTCCAGTGCCATCTTGGCGTTCTGCTCGACCAGCAGGATCGAGGTGCCCTGCTCGGCGTTGACCCGCCTGATGATGGCGAAGATTTCCTTGACCAGCAGCGGCGACAGCCCGAGCGACGGCTCGTCGAGCAGCAGCAGCTTGGGCCGGTTCATCAGGGCGCGGCTGATCGCCAGCATCTGCTGCTCGCCGCCCGACAGCGAGCCCGCCGGCTGGTCGATGCGTTCCTTAAGACGCGGGAAGTAGGCGAACACGCGCTCGAGATCCTGCGCGATGCCGTCGCGGTCGTTGCGCAGGAACGCGCCCATCGCGAGGTTCTCGCGCACCGACAGGAACGGGAAGACTTCGCGGCCCTCGGGCACGTGGCTGAGACCCAGTCGCACGATCTTGTCGGCGTCGATGCGCTGGATCGGCTTTCCCTCGAACTCGATCGAGCCCTTCTGCGGGTCGAGTACGCCCGAAATCGTCTTGAGGATCGTTGTCTTGCCGGCGCCGTTGGCGCCCAGCACCGTGATGATCTTGCCGCGCGGCACCGTGAGGCTGACGCCGCGGATCGCCATGATCGGGCCGTAGTAACTCTCGATGTTGGAGACCTTGAGAATCGGGTCGGATGTGTCGAGGGCCATGGTTGCTCCGCTCAGGCGCCGAGGTAGGCCGCGATGACGTCGGGATGCGCCTGCACCTCGGACGGCGTGCCCGAGGCCAGCACCTTGCCGTAGTTCAGCGCCAATACGCGGTCCGAAACGCGATTCACCAGGCTCATGTCGTGCTCGACCATGAGGACGGTGATGCCGAGTTCGCTCCTGATGTCGCGGATCCAGAACGACATGTCGTCGGTCTCCTCGACGTTGAGGCCGGAGGAGGGCTCGTCGAGCAGGATCAGCTTGGGTTCGGAGCACAGGGCGCGCGCCACCTCGATGACCTTGCGTACGCCATAGGGCAGGCCGGCGATGATCTTGTCCCGGTAGGCCTGGAGATCGAGAAACTCGATCACCTCCTCGACCTTGCGGCGGTGCGCCTTCTCGGCACGCCGGACAGATGGCATGAACAGCATGTCCTGCCACAGCGCGGTCGTGGCGTGGCAGTGTCGCCCAACCAGCAGGTTGGCCAGCATGCTGGCATTCTCGAACAGCTCGATGTTCTGGAAAGTGCGCGCGATGCCGAGTTTGGCGATTTGATGCGGCGGCACCTCCGTGATGTCGCTGTCTTCGAAGGACAGCCGGCCCGATGTCGGATTGTACAGGCGCGAAATCAGGTTGAAGATCGAGGTCTTGCCGGCACCGTTGGGGCCGATGATCGTGAAAATCTCGCCCTTGGAGACGCTGAAGCTCACGTCGTCGACGGCCTTGAGGCCGCCGAACTGCAGGGAAATGCCGTCGACCGTGAAGAAGCTCATCGGTTGCGCTCCGACTTCACGTAGGTCTTCTGCCGTTTGAACGTCGCGCGCTTGTAGAGCGGGAAGAGCTGGAAGAAGAGTTTGACCTTGAGCCAGCGCCCGTAGAGGCCATAGGGCTCGAACAGAATGAACATCATAATGATCAGGCCGTAGATCGCGCCCTTGAGGCCGGCTGCCGATCCGATCCGCGAGAGGTCGTCGCGAAGGTCCGCGGCCGTTTCCTTGGCCATGCCGAGCGAACTCGCGATGCTGGAGACCAGCACCGGCACGTCGTCCTTCAGTGCCGTCAGGAAGGGATCGACCATGACGATGAAGATCGCGCCGAAGATCGCACCGTGCACGCCGAAGGCGCCGCCGATGATGATCACCATGATGAACTCGATCGACAGCAGCAGCGTGAACATCTCCGGGCTGATGAAGGTCATCTTGTGGGCGAACAGGACGCCTGCCATGCCGGTAATGGCGGCGCTGATGGCGAACGACTTGACCTTGTAGGTGGCGAGGTCGATGCCCATGCTCTTGCCCGCCGTCTCGCTGTCGCGGATGGCGATGAAGGCCCGGCCCGTGGGCGAGCGCAGGAGGTTGAGCGCCAGCAGAGTGACGCCGACCAGCACCAGCAGGCAGAGAAAGTAGAAGGCGTCGCTGTCGCGCGCGATCGGGATGTCGAAAAGATCGAGCGTCCGCACGCGCATGCCTTCGTTGCCGTGCGTCACTGACTCCCAGCGTGCCAGCACCTCCTCGACAATGAACGCGAAGGCGATGGTGGCGATCACCAGATAAATGCCGTGCAGGCGCAGCGCCGGGAACCCGACCAGCGCGCCGACGATGCCGGTGAGGACCGCGGCGAGCGGGAAATAGACGATGAACGGCACGCCGAGGCTTTGCATGAAGCCTGCGGTATAGGCGCCGATCGCCAGGAACGCCGCATGTCCGAGCGACGCCTGGCCAGTGAAGCCGGTCAGGATCATCAGCGCCACGCCGACGATCGCGTAGATGAAGACGAACACGAGCTGGCTCTGCATGTAGCTGCCGAGCACATATGGGGTCGCGATCATCACGGCGAGCAGGATGCCGTACGACCACCAGTAGCCGCTGTGCTTGAGGATGCGGATGTCCTGATCGTAGTCGGTCTTGAAGATGAAACGCATGGGGTCAGACTTTCTTGCGCATGCTGGGACCGAACAGGCCCTGCGGCCGGATCAGCAGCACAACCAGCAGCACGATGTAGGGCATCACGTCCTTCCAGCCCTGGGGCAGGTAGAAGCCGGCCAGCGTCTCGATGACACCGATGATCAAGCCGCCGACCACCGCGCCGGGAATCGAGCCGAAGCCGCCCAGCACCGCGGCCGGAAAGGCCTTCAGGCCCAGCGCCAGACCAACGTTGGAGTGGATGAAGGTGATCGGTGCCAGCAGGACGCCGGCGGTGGCGGCAACGGCGGCGCTGATCGCCCAGATCAGGGACACCACGCGCTTGACCGGAATGCCCATGTAGTAGGCAGCCAGCATGTTCTCGGAGGTGGCGCGCATAGCGGTGCCCAGCCGCGTGTAGTTGAAGAAGGCAAACAGCACGATGCAAAGGATCACCGTGGCCACGATCACCGAGAGTTTGTCGTGCGCCAGCACGAGATCGCCGATCTTGACGACGCCGGCGGAGAAGGGCGTCTCGATCTTGAGATCGTCGGTTCCCCAGATCATGCCGGCGATCGAGCGCAGGAAATAGCCGAGCCCGATCGTTGCCATGACGATGGAAAACTGCGGATAGCCGAGAATGGGCCGGATCAGGATGCGTTCGGTCGCCATGCCGAACACCGCCATGCCGCAGACGGCGAACAAGAAGCCGAGCCAGTAGTCGAGGCCCATCAATCCGATGAAGGTGAAGACGAAGAAGCCACCCAGCATCATCAGGTCGCCCTGGGCGAAATTGACGACTTCGGTTGCCTTGTAGATGAGCACGAAGCCCAGCGCGATCAGGCCGTAAACGCAGCCGAGCGCGATACCGCTCACCAGCTGCTGGATGAAATCGAGCATTCCCTATACCCTGTACTCTGGCCGTTTTGCGGCGCCGCGCTTGTTTCGTTTCTTGGCCCGTTTCATGAAGCGTGGCCATAAGACATGGCCCCTTATCCGGGAGTCAATGGATTTCCGTTGCCGGAGCGGTACTGTGGCTGAACCACACGCCTGCAGCGGAGAATTCCATGTCGCTCGCCACCCAGTTGCGCCCGTTAGGCGGGCCACCGTCTCCCTTCTACTCGGACGAGCACGAGGCGTTCCGCAACACGGTTCGCCGCTTCGTCGAACGCGAGCTCATGCCCCATGTCGACCAGTGGGACGAGGCCGAGGAGTTTCCACGCGAGCTTTACCGCAAGGCCTCGGCCGCCGGCCTGCTGCAGCTCGGCTTTCCGGAGGAGTATGGTGGCGTGCCGACCGATCCGTTCTTCGGAATCATCAAGGCCGAGGAGATGGCCCGTCACGGCAGCGGCGGGCTGAACGCAAGCCTCAACAGCCACACCATCGGCGCCCCGCCGATCGCCGCGCTGGGGCCGGAGTGGATGAAGCGCAAGGTTCTGCCAGAGATACTGGCCGGCGATAAGATCAGCGCACTGGCCATCACCGAGCCGTCGGGCGGCTCGGACGTCGCCAACCTCAAAAGCACCGCCCGCCGCGATGGCGACCACTATGTGGTCAACGGCTCGAAGATGTTCATCACCTCGGGTATGCGTGCCGACTACTATACGGTCGCGGTACGCACCGGCGGTCCGGGTGCTGGCGGCGTGTCGCTGCTGCTGATCGAGCGCGACCGCGAAGGCTTCGCCCGGACCAAGCTCAAGAAGATGGGCTGGTGGGCCTCCGATACGGCCCAGCTGTTCTTTGACAATGTGCGGGTGCCGGCCGAGAACCTGATTGGCGAAGAGAACCGTGGCTTTATCGGCATCATGCTGAATTTCAACCAGGAACGCCTTGGCATGGCGGCCGGCGCCTGCGGCTACGCCAAGGTCTGCCTCGACGAGGCTATCGCCTATGCCCGCGAACGCCACACCTTCGGCAAGCCGCTGATCGCCAACCAGGTCGTGCGCCATCGGCTGGTCGACATGGCGATGCGCATCAATGCCGTGAAGTCGACGCTCGAACTGCTGGCCTGGCGGGTCGGGCAGGGCGAGAAGCCGGTGGCCGAGATCTGCATGCTGAAGAATCTCGCCACGGGGACCATGGAGTTCTGCGCCAACGAGGCCATGCAGGTGTTCGGTGGCGCGGGCTACCTGCGCGGCGCCAAGGTCGAGCGCATCTACCGCGAGACCAAGGTGATGTCGATCGGCGGCGGCTCGGTCGAGATCATGAAAGACCTCGCCGCGCGCCAGATGGGGTTTTAGATGGAAAAGGACGAACGCATCGCGCTCTTCCAGAAATGGTTCGCCGACGCCATCCCGCACAACAAGGCGTTGGGCCTGAAGGTGATCGGCGCGAGCAGGGGCTTCGCCTCGATGCAGCTCGACTGGCGCGAGGAGTTCGTGGGCAATCCTGAAACGGGCGTCCTGGCCGGCGGGCCGCTGACGGCGATGCTCGACGGCTGCTGCGGCATGTCGGTCGCCACCATGCTCAAGAACCCGGAACCCTTCGCGACCCTCGACCTGCGCATCGACTATGTGCGGCCGGCCGAACCCGGCAAGCCGGTGATCGCCGAGGCCGAGTGCTACCGGGTCACGCGATCCGTCGCCTTCACGCGCGCCTTCGCCCATCATGGCGATCCGAAGGACCCGATTGCGGCCGCCGCCGGCACCTTCATGCTGGGCACCAAGGGCAGGGTGACGCGCGCCCAGTCCATCGGCAAAGAGGCGATCGGCGCGGAGACCAAGATATGAGCGCGCTGCTCGAGCGCCTGGCCGAGGCGCGTAAATCGGGTGACGTCGGACGCCTCGCCGAGGCGATCCCGTATGCGCGCTGGATGAAGATCGCGCCGGAGAACGGCACCGGCGAGCTGCTGACCCGCATGCGCTATCACAGCGACCTGATCGGCAACACGTTCCTGCCGGCGATCCATGGCGGGACGCTGGGCGCGATGCTGGAGATGACGGCGATCTTCCATCTGCTGTGGGAGACCGAGACCGACACGGTGCCCAAGATCGTCAACATCACGGTCGACTACCTGCGTTCGGCACGACCGGTCGACGTCGTCGCACGCGCCACGGTCACCAAGCAGGGCCGGCGCATGGTCAACGTCTTCGCCGAAGCCTGGCAGGACGACCGTTCCAAACCGGTCGCCACCGCCAACGCGCATTTTCTCGTGAAATCGTCGGACGACGCACCACCGTCGTTGTAGAAAAGGTGTCTGCCGGGTGGCTGGGCGCGCCGGAAGCGCACCATATGTGCATGGGTGATTTGCGCGGCTTCGCTCATGGACTTTCCCGTCTCTTGCAGTAAACAACGCCCGGCATGAATTATGATTCCCTGAAGACCTCGGGCGACGACGTCGTGCGCGACGGCGCCAACTTCGAGGCCTACCGGCAGCCCGGCGAGCTGATCGATTCAGGGCACCCCGATATCGTGGCCTATGCACGGCGGGT
>CALDNT010000025.1 GCA_937915145.1 uncultured Reyranella sp. | reverse complement strand
CGCTACGGCGGCAACCAGGGTGGGCAGGTTGAGGTCGACGGTCAGCTCCGCCACGCCGATGACGCGCAGCGCATCGATCGCCAGCAGCACGGCCTCGGCGTCGGCCTCCGCCGAATCGACGCCGATCAACTCGGTGCCGACCTGGGCGAACTGGCGTTCCGGCTTCAGAGTGGTGCCGCGCACGCGGATCACGTTGCCGCCGTAGGACAGGCGCAGTGGCCGCGGCTCGTGCTTCAGCCGGGTCACGGCGATGCGTGCGACCTGCACGGTCATGTCGGGCCGGACGCCCATCATGCGCTGCGACACCGGGTCCATCAGACGGAAGGTCTGGGGGCCAAGGGCGGCACCCGGGCCGCCCAGCAGCGACTCCTCGAATTCGACCAGCGGCGGCTTTACGCGCTCGTAGCCGAACGCCGCGAAGCGCTCGATGGCGAGATCGATGGCCCGGGCTTCGCGCGCCGCATCGGGTGGCAGCAGGTCGGCGAGTCCGGCCGGCAGCAGGCCACGATGGTCGTTGTCATTGGCTGTCATGGTGCTGCTTGATAGCCCATTGTGGACGGGAAGGGGAGGGAGCGCTTGTTTCCGTCCACCGATGGGCTATTGGTCGCGGCCATGACGGAACCTTCCCGCCCGGCACTTTCCGTGGTGGCCCCTTGCTACAATGAGCAGGATGCCCTGCCAGAATTCCTGCGCCGGATCGGGGCGGCATTGGATGCCGCCGGCGGCGTCTGCGAGGTCGTTCTGGTCGACGATGGATCGCGCGACCGCACCTGGGAAATGATGACCCAAGCCGCGGCGGCCGATTCGCGGGTCGTGGCGGTTCGGCTGATGCGCAACCACGGCCATCAGCTCGCGCTTACGGCCGGGTTGTCGGTCTGCCGCGGCGAGCGCATCCTGATCATCGACGCCGACCTTCAGGATCCGCCCGAGCTGTTGGCCGCGATGATGACGCTGATGGACCAGGGCGCCGACGTGGTTTACGGCCAGCGCCGCCAGCGCGACGGTGAGAGCCTGTTCAAGCGCACGACCGCCGCGGCCTTCTATCGCCTGATCGGTCGCCTTACCGACGTCGAGATTCCTGCGGACACTGGCGACTTCCGCCTCATGAATCGTCGCGTGCTCGATCTGTTGCTGGCCATGCCCGAACGCCATCGCTTCATCCGCGGCATGGTGGCGTGGATTGGCGGACGCCAGGTTCCGCTGGTCTATGACCGGCAGGCGCGCGTAGCCGGCGAGAGCAAGTATCCGCTGAGCAAGATGATCCGTTTCGCCGCCGACGCCATCACCGCCTTTTCGGTCGTTCCGCTGATGGCGTCGATGACGATTGGCTGGATCATGGCGGCGGTCGGCATCGGCTTCTTCGTCTATTCGATCGTCGGCTGGCTGATGGGCGCGAACCTGCCCGGTTGGACATCGATCATGGCTGCAATCGGCCTGCTGGGCGGCATGCAATTCCTGATGCTGGGCATCATCGGTGCCTATCTCGGCCGGCTGTACGATCAGAGCAAGGGACGCCCACTGTTCATGATCCGAGACATCGTAGGAGGACCGAAATGAGTTCGGCAGATCCCGGCTCGAAGCCAGATTCGTGGTCGGGTGAGCCGGCTGAGTTCGACGACTACGCTGCCGAGTACGAGGGCGGCCTCGACAATCCGGTCAAGCGCTTGATGAGCAAGTCGCCCGACCAATTTATCGCCGTCAAGACGCGCTGGCTGCTGCGCCGTGAGCCGGCGCTGAGGGGCGGTGGGCTTGCCATGCTCGATTATGGCTGCGGCGTTGGCAGTCTTATGCGCGTGCTCGCCGAAGCCGGCGGACGGGCCGACTTCGCTGGCTGCGATATTTCCACGGGCATGCTGCGCCAGGTCGAAAAACGTTGGCCGGCGCAGCTTGGAGCGCCGCCCGCCCTGGCGCCCCAGCAGGGCGCGCAGACACCGTTTGCCGACGGCCAGTTCGACATCGCCACGGTCAGCGCCGTGCTGCATCACGTTCCGGTGGCCGAGCGGCCCGCTGTCTACGCCGAACTTGGCCGGGTGTTGAAGCCCGGCGGGCGGCTCTACGTGTTCGAGCACAATCCGCGCAACCCGTTGGTACGTTACGTTGTCGCGCACACGGCGATCGACCGGAATGCGATTCTGCTCGACGCGACCGAAGTACGGCATGGGCTGCTGAATGCGGCTCGTTACGACCTCGACACCGACTACCTGATGTTCATGCCGCCGGGGTTGGCGTTGCTGCGGCCGGTCGACCGGGCACTGGCGTGGCTGCCGCTGGGCGCGCAATATGTCGTGGCGGCGCACAAGCCAGGGTGAAGGAGACGGTGATGGATCAGGCGACGTTCGAGGCCGAGCTGAAGCGCGAAGGCTACGAGGTGCAGACCAACACGACGCCGGGTGCAAAGGTCAATCCGGAACATCGCCATCCCTACGATGTGCGGGCGATGGTGATGCAGGGCGCGATGACCTTGACGCGCGATGGCGATGCCCGCACCTACAAGGCCGGCGAGACATTCTCGATGCCCAGGGATTGCCTGCATTTCGAAAGCTACGGCTCTGAAGGTGCGGTGATCCTGTTCGGCCGCAAGCTCTGACGGCCTGCGCCGGACAGTCGCGAGTGCGATGAAGACTCCAGCGCTCGCCTGGCAGCTCGTGCTGGCGTTCGCGCTGTCGTTGCTGGTTCTGGTCGGCCTGATCGGCTGGCTGCAGAATGTCCATATCCTGACGTCGAACGGCATGTACAAGAGCATCCAGGCCGAACCCTGGATTGCGGACCCCTCCGCCGCGCGGCTCGATCCTTCGAATTATCTCTACTTCCCGCTCTATGGCGCCCTTTGCCGACTTCTCGATGGGCTCGGCGTCGAGCGCGGCGTGCCGTGGAAGCAGTTGGCCTATCTCAATGCTTTCTGGGCGAGCCTGTGCATCGCCGTCGTCTATGCATTCGTCCATCACGTGACGCGAAGCGCGCGAGCGGCGGTACTGGCGGCGATCTTCCATTTTGGCTGCGGCTTCTTCCTGCTTCTCGCGGTGATCAGCGAGGACATCATGCCGGGCTATACCCTGGTCTTCGGCGCCATGGCGCTGGCTGGCCTGTGGTTCGACCGGCCGACCTACGGGCGGGTGGCGATCGTCGGTGCGGTCTTCACCCTGGGTTGGCTGATCGAGTGGCGGTTGATCTTCCCGACTCTGCCCGCGCTGCTGCTCGCGCTCGTGGCGTCGGAAGGCCCGATATCGCAGCGCCTTGCTCGCGTCGGCGTGCTGCTTGCCTCGATCCTCGCGGTGTCGGGCATCGTCCAGCTCCTGTGGGATGGCCACAACGGCGCGGTCGGCCTGCACGACATACTGTGGACCGGCAAGGGTGTGGCCAGCGGCTGGGGCGGCGTCTCCTGGGACAAGGCGTGGATGATGCTGTCGGGTATCGGGAATTATTTCCTGATCATGGGAGGCTTTACCGATCCCTTGACCGCGCGACGCCTGGTGTTTCCGTTATCGGTCTCGGTCCTGCTGCAGGGCGCAATCTTCGTGGCCAGCATCATGATCCTGTGGCCGCGCCGCGCCGAGCGGCGGCTGCGCGCCATCGTCATCGTCTTTGTCGGTACGCTTGCGGCCGGGCAGGTGTTTAATTTTTACGTCCAGCCGCAGGACCCGCAGATGCAAATCAACGTCATGCCGTGGCTGACGGTGGCCTGGGGTCTGCTCGTGGCGGCGCTGCTGGCGGTGCGCCGCCGGCCGTGGATATTACTTTTCCTGGCCGTGCTGTCGCTGGCACCGTTGGTCTGGAACGGCGCGCAGCTCGCGCGCTGGCGAGGCGGCGACCCGGCGGCGGTGGCGGCGCTTGCGGCGATCGAAAAGCGCTTTCCACCCGACTCGACGGTCTTTCTCTATTGGGGCTTCGAGCCGATCACGGTGTGGCAATATGCGCTGTGGAGCCGGACCTGGGACTGGGACGGCACAGCCACGGTGGCGCCCGCGCCGTCGACCGAGCCGAAGTTCAAATGGATCGCCATTGACGCCGGCGCCATCCGCCATCCCGGCTGGACGGCCGAGCAGCACGCCCAGTCAATCAAACGCGACATCGACCAGGCGCTCGACCGCGGCTACCGGGTAGCGGTGTCCGACGTCTGGAACTGGAATGTCGCAGAGCTGGCGAGTCAACTCGGGGGGCTGGCCGCCGCCGACCGGGCAACCGCGATCCACAAGATGCTGCACGACAATTTTGAGGCGCGGCCGGTCTTCAGCGAGCCAGTGGTCGGGACCTACTATGATCTGCGCCGCCGGCCGGCCGGTTAACGAGACGTTCCATTGCAGGACCTAAAGACGCGGCGGTCAGGCGAGGCCGCCGGCGCTATCGCGGTTTGTGGCAACGAGCCGGAAGCGGCGGCACGGTCGGCGACGAACGCAGTGCCACCAGCGCTGGCGCCAGCAGTGCCTTCGCCAGAACCTGTTGGCCGGCATAGTTGGGGTGCACGGAATCGGAGAAATACTGCAGCTTCTCGCCCTTGTCGAAAGCGTGGGTCAAATCGAGGAAGCCACCATGATGCGGGCTGGCCGCCACCTTTCTGAGCAGCAGACTGTAGAGTTCCACCATCCGCTCCTGCGACAGGATGTCGTCGGCGCGCGTGCCGAGATACCCGGCGGTGACCGATAGGGCAGGCTGGATGGCGACCAGACAGGGCTGGCCCCTTGCGGCGCAGGCACCCAGCACCTCGTTCATGTTCTCGGTGTAGATGTCGGTGATCGCGTCGGCTTGCATCTTGAATACGGCATCGTCTTCGTTGAGGCGGCGCCGGAAGTCGGTGACACGGTCGTTGAATTCGTTTTGAAGGATAGTGTGCGCGATCGCGCTGTGACGGGCGAACCACCAGATGAAGCCGTCGTTGAATAGCTGGCTGAGACGCAGACCGAGCTGAAACGGGTCGCCCGGGCGCACGGCCGAATTCGCTGGAATCGTGATGTCGTTGTAGCCGTTGACGATCAGGACCAGGTTGGCGCGCCGCGGTGCAACCGCGAGGTGATAGGCGAGCTTCTCCTGGATGGAGACGAAGCCGCCCATCGCGGCGTTGAAAACATAAACGTCCTGACGTTGCGTCCTGTTGCGCAGCAGGACTTCGAGCCGGGCATGCCACGTATCAGCCGGCTCTTCGGCCGAGAACCCCTGTGCGACGGAGCCACCCAGGACGTAGACCAATGTGGCGTGCGGCTCGCTACAGGTGATGCGGTCGACTTCGGCAGCGTTATAGCGGGCGTGCCGGTGGGTGAAGAGGAAGTCGGTCAGCGTTGTCGAGGAATAAGGTGGCGGCGTGGCCGCATCGTAGTACAGCCCGAACGGCCCCTCATGATAGCCGAGCGCAACCGGTCCTCCGGGGACGAATGGCAGTTTGTCATTCGGCAT
>CALDNT010000024.1 GCA_937915145.1 uncultured Reyranella sp. | reverse complement strand
GTGCGCGTGGCACTCGAACACAAGGACCTGGTGCTCGGCATAAAGGTGCGGGTCGGCAAGTCGGCCAGCGGCGATTCAGGCATCATGCCGCTCGACATCGCGCTCGACGTCGCCGAAGAGACCGGCCTGCCGCTGATGGCCCATCTCGACGCGCCGCCGCCGTCGCGCCACGAGGTGGTGAGCCGGCTCCGGCCGGGCGACATTCTCACCCACTGCTTCCGCCCCTTCCCCAATGCGCCGGTGCGCCCCGACGGCCGGGTGCGCGAGGAAATACTGGCCGCCCGGGCGCGCGGTGTGATCTTCGACATCGGCCATGGCGGCGGCTCGTTCGGCTTCGGCACCACGCGCGGCATGCTGGCCGCCGGATTTCTGCCCGACGTGATCTCATCCGACGTGCATGTGATCTCGATCGAAGGGCCCGCCTTCGACCTGCTGACAACCATGTCGAAGTTCCTGTGCCTGGGGGTCGCCCTGCCGACCGTGATCAAGCTCGCCACCAGCAACGCCGCGGCGGCGATCGGACGGCCGGACCTCGGCACGCTGAAGGTCGGCAGCACCGGCGAGGCCACCGTGATCGACGTCGCCAAGGGCACGTTCGACTACGCCGATTCGATTGGCGAGCGCATGATCGGCGAGCAGCGGCTGATCTCGGCCGGCGTGGTGCTGGCCGGCCGCTGGTGGCATCCGACGTGATCGACGAACCGCCCGACCAACCGGAAGAGCCGAATTCCCCCGCCTGCCTCGCCCACGAGGCCGACGATGCCTACATGGGCTTTGCCACCAAGGCGGAGATCGCGGCCTTTCTGGCAGGGCTCGACCTCAAGAAACTCGACAGGGCGGATGCCGCCGCGATCCGCAAGATGCTGCCGCGGATCCGCGACGACGCGCTTCACCGCGAACTGGCGGACAGATTGAGGGCCATCGGCGGTTGAAGAATCAATTGCCGGGCGCGGCTTCCAGGTAAACGACAGCAAACAGCCGGTCGGGATCGGTCCAGGTCTTGTCGATCGTGAAACCCGCGCTACGGGCCAGCGCGGCGATTCCGGCCTCGTCGTACTTGTAGGAGAACTCGGTGTGGACCCGCTCGCCCTCGGCGAAACTGAAGGTGCGGCCTGCGACGGTGGCGGTCTGCGGGCGCAGGCTGCGGAAGTAGATCTCGATGCGGCCTTCAAGCGGATCGTAGGAGGCATCGTGGGCAAAGCCGCCGAGGTCGAAGGTGGCGCCAAGCTCGCGGTTCATGCGCCGCAGCAGGTTCAGCGTGAACGCCGCAGTCACGCCGGCGCTGTCGTTGTAGGCATCGTGCAGCCGCCGGGGATCCTTCTTGAGATCGACGCCCAGCACCAGCGCGCCGCGGTCGCCCAGCAGCGTGCGGGCGCGGCGCAGGAACGATGTCGCGTCCCGGGGTTCGAGGTTGCCGATCGTCGAGCCCGGGAAGAATCCAAGGCGCGGCGATCGGCCGAGGTCGGTCGGCAGTGCCGAGAGCACCATGTAGTCGGCGCACACCGGCTCGACCCGAAGCCGCGGGTAGTCGCGTCTCAGCCGGGCCGCGGTGGCGTCGAGGTGCTGACGCGAAATGTCGATCGGCACGTAGGCAACCGGCTCGTGCATGGCATCGAGCAGCAGCCGCGTCTTGACGCTGGAGCCGCTGCCGAATTCGACCAAGGCGCAGCCCGGCCCGGCCAACCGCGCCAGTTCGGCCGCGCAGCGCGTCAGGATCGCGGTCTCGGTGCGGGTGAGGTAGTATTCCGGCAGTTCGCAGATCGCATCGAACAGTTCGGAACCGCGGGCGTCATAAAGGTATTTCGGCGGTATGGCGCGCGGCGTGCGCGACAGGCCGGCAAGCACGGCGCGCTCGAACTCCTCCCGGTCGGAGATTTCGATACGATCGAGAGTACGCAAGACGTCGTTCACCGCCGATCCTCCGCCAAGCGAATGCCGCCGAACATCCATCGCGCATCGGGCGGAAAGAAGTTGCGGTAGGTCGTGCGTATATGGTCGGCCGGCGTGGCGATACAACCACCGCGCAGGACCATCTGGTTGGCCATGAATTTGCCGTTGTACTCGCCGATCGCGCCGGCGGGCTCGCGATAGCCGGGGTAGGCAATGTACGGACTGGCGGTCCACTCCCAGACCATACCGGTGCCCTGCAGAGCGCCCGCCCCGGCCTCCCACTCGGCCTCGCGCGGCAGCCGTTTGCCCGCCCACTTGGCGAACGCCGCGGCCTCGTATGCACTGAGATGGCACACCGGCTCGCCCGGCTGCAGCGCACGCAGGCCGGACAGGGTGAAGACCTGCCAGGCTCCGTCAATCTTCTCCCAATAGAGCGGCGCCTCCCACCCGCGTTGCCGGACGCAGTCCCAGCCGGCCGACAACCACAGCTCCGGACGCCGGTAGCCGCCGTCATCGATAAAGGCGAGGTACTCGGCGCAGTCGACCGGACGCGACGCCAGCGCGAACGGTTCCAGCCAGACGCGATGGCGCGGCCCTTCGTTGTCGAAGGCAAAGCCCTCGCTGTCATGTCCGATCCCGGTCAATCCGCCCTCGAAAGCGGTCCAGGTGAGCGGCTCGGGTTCGGCCACCGGGGCCGGCGATGCCGTCCGGTAGGCCGGGCGCAACGGGTTGAGCGACAGCAGATGCTTGGCATCCATCAGGATCAGTTCCTGATGTTGCTGCTCATGATGCAGTCCGAGTTCGACCAGTTCCGGCCAATCGCCGCTGCCGCGATCGAGCAATTCCACCATCGCGTCGGAGACATGGCGGCGATAGGCCATGATCTCGTCGACGCCGGGCCGCGAGATCATTCCCCGCTGCGGGCGCGGATGCCGGGGGCCGACGGCTTCGTAGTAGGAGTTGAAGAGATATTCGTAGGCAGGGTCGAATACCCGGTATCCCGAACCATGCGGCCGCAACACGAAGGTCTCGAAAAACCATGTCGTGTGCGCGAGATGCCATTTGGTCGGGCTGGCATCCGGCATCGACTGCACCGTCTGGTCCTCGGGCGACAGCGGCTCGGCCAATTGCTCGGTGAGCCTGCGGACGGACAGAAAACCTTCGGCGCGCCTGAAGCCGTGCATCTGCCCGGCACGATTGATCAAGTTCGACACGACACCTCCGCACCGGTCGCAACACCGCCGACGATAGCCGGTTGCATTGCCCGGGTCGCGCACTCACTGTCTGTAGCCTCCGCTTGTCCACCAGAGGGATGCAAGTGCCGATTTGCGAGATCGACCCGTGGCGCACTCAATATTTCGCGAGCGTGGCGTGCCCCGACGGCGTCCTCATTCCGACTGAAGACAGCGATGCCTGGACCTGGAACCCCAGGCATCGTTGGGTCTACGACAAGCTCGCCGTGGCCACGAGCCAGGGGCTCGATGCCGCGCCGCACGGCATCGCGCCCGTCACCTATCCGGTGTTTTCCAAGCCGATCTACAATCTCAAGGGCATGGGCGTGGGCAGCCGCGTCCTGCGGTCGGAAGCGGATTACGCCGCCGCCTACCGTCCTGGCCACATGTGGACGACCCTGCTTGAGGGCGAGCACATCAGCAGCGACGTCGCGATTGTCGATGGCAATCCGTGCTGGTGGCGGCATGCGCGCGGCCTGGCAAGTGGCGACGGCACCTTCGACTATTGGGAAATTCACGCCGCCGCCGAACCTGCGGTCGAGGATTGGTGCGGCGTATGGTGCCGACGCCACCTCGGGGGCTACACCGGCATGGTCAACCTGGAGCCGATCGGCG
>CALDNT010000023.1 GCA_937915145.1 uncultured Reyranella sp. | reverse complement strand
GGTCGGCAAGGACTTCCAGCCCGGCGGACGCTTCAGCCCACCGCCCGCCAATGCGCCCCCTGGCACGGCCGGGAAGTAATCCGTGACCCTGCCCGAACTCTCGATCCGCCGGCCGGTCCTCGCCAGCGTCATGAGTCTGGCGATCGTCCTGATCGGGCTCGTCAGCTATCAGCGGCTGGCGGTCCGGGAATATCCCCGAATCGACGAACCGCAGGTGACCGTCGAGACCACCTATCGCGGTGCTTCGGCCGAGATCATCGAAAGCCGGGTGACGACGCCGCTCGAGGACTCGATCTCTGGCATCGAGGGCGTCGAGCTGATCCAGTCTTTCAGCCGCGCCGAGAAGAGCCAGGTCACGGTCCGGTTCAACATCAACCGCAGCATCGACGATGCGGCCTCCGACGTGCGCGACCGCGTCTCACGTGTCCGCGCCCAGCTGCCGACCGAGATCGACGAGCCTGTCATCGCCAAGGTCGAGGCCGACGCCTTCCCGATCGTCTATCTTTCCTTCCTGAGCGAAAGGTTGAGCCCGGTCGAAGTGACCGATGTCATAGACCGCGTGGTCAAGGACAAGCTGCAGACCATCGATGGCGTGTCGGCCATACGCATCTTCGGCGAGCGCCGCTACGCCATGCGCATCTGGCTCGACAAGACCCGGCTCGCTGCCTACCGGCTGACGGTGCAGGAGGTCGAGAGCGCCCTGCGCCGCCAGAACGTCGAGATCCCGTCGGGCCGCATCGAAAGCGCCGACCGCGAGTTCACCGTCGTATCGGAGACCGACCTGCGGACGGCAGAGCAGTTCAACGACATGATCCTGCGCGAGAACGAGGGTTACTTCGTGCGGCTGCGCGACGTCGGCCGGGCCGAGCTCGACGCCCAGGACGTCCGAGTGATTGCCCGCGTGAGCTTCGCCGCGGCGAACGGCCGACCGGCCGTCACGGGCGCGAGTTCGGTGAACGTCGGACTGATCCGGACGTCGACCGCAAACCCGCTGGCGATCGTCGAGGAGGCGCGCCGGCGGCTGGTCGAGCTGGAGGGCGAACTGGCGCCGCTCGGAATCCGCGGCGATATCACCTACGACACCACCGTCTTCATCGACCGCTCGATCAAGAACGTGTTTCACACCATTGCCGAGGCGGTCGGCTTGGTGGTGCTGGTGATCTTCCTGTTTCTGCGCTCGGTGCGCGCGACGCTGATCCCGCTGATCACCATTCCGGTGTCGCTGATCGGCGCTTTCGCCTTGATGCAATTGCTCGGGTTCTCGATCAACACCCTCACCCTGCTTGCCATGGTGCTGGCGATCGGCCTGGTGGTCGACGACGCCATCGTCGTGCTGGAAAACATCTCGCGCCACATCGAGGAAGGCATGAAGCCGTTCGATGCGGCAATTCTGGGATCGCGGGAAATCGCCTTCGCGGTCATGGCCATGACGGTGACGCTGGCCGCGGTCTATGCGCCGATGGCGTTCCAGACCGGTCGCACCGGCAAGCTCTTCGCCGAATTCGCCCTGACGCTCGCGGGCGCCGTAACCGTGTCCGGCTTCGTGGCGCTCACCCTCTCGCCGATGATGTGCGCCAAGATGCTGCGGCACAACGCCAATCCCGGCCTGTTCTACCGCGGCGGCGAACGCGTGCTGGTTGCCCTGAACAAGGGCTACCGCGCCGCGCTCGGTGCCGCCATGCGCGCACGTCCGGTGGTGCTGCTGACCGGCCTGGGGATTGCGCTTTTCGGTGGCTGGCTGTTCACCAAGTTGCCGTCGGAACTGACGCCGATCGAGGATCGCGGCATCGTCATGAACATCATGGTGGGGCCGGAAGGCGCCACGCCCGACTATACGCTGCGTTACGCCCAGATGATGGAACAGATCTACATGGGCGACGATCCGCAGACCGGCCAACGACGCTTTCCCCATGTCGAGCGCGTGCTGGTGATCGTCGGCTTCCCCGACGTCACGCGCGCTCTTGCCTTCGTCCGGCTGAAACCCTGGGAAGAACGCGACGTCAAGCAGCAGGCCTACACCCAGAAGGCACGGCCGCTGGCGTTCCAGATCCCCGGGGTGCTTGCCTTTCCGATCAATCCGCCGTCGCTCGGCCAGCGCTCGATCGACAAGCCCGTGCAGTTCGTGCTCCAGACATCGCGGCCGTTCGCCGAACTCGACGCGGTCTCGGAGCAGTTCCTCTCCCTGGTCCGCGAACATCCACGCCTGAGCGCGGGTCTCACCAACGTCGAGTCGGATCTCAAGCTCAACAAGCCCGAGCTGAAGGTCGAGATCGACCGCGAGAAGGCCGCCACTCTCGGCGTCGAGATCGATACGATCGGACGGACGCTGGAGACCATGCTGGGCGGCCGCCAGGTCACGCGCTTCAAGCGGGACGGCAAGCAGTACGACGTCATCGTCCAGATCGAGGGCGTCGAGCGCTCGCGACCGTGGCACCTGTCGGAGATCAACGTCCGGGCACGCTCGGGGCAGATGGTGCCGCTGAGCACGCTTGTCAGCTATTCCGAGCGCGTGGCACCGCGCGAACTCAACCACTTCAACAAGCTTCGCGCCGCCATCATCTCGGCCAACCTCAACCCCGGCTACGCGCTGGGCGACGCACTGGCCGACATGCGCGAACTGGCCAAGCAACTGCCATCGCATGTCGGCGTCGACTATGCCGGCGTCAGCCGCGAGTTCACCCAGTCCTCGCGCGGCCTCTACGAAGTCTTCGTCATGGCCCTGCTGTTCATCTTCCTGGTGCTGGCGGCGCAGTTCGAGAGCTTCGCCGACCCGCTGATCATCATGCTGACGGTGCCGATCACCATGACCGGCGCGCTGCTGGCGCTTTGGCTCACCGGCAATACCGTCAATGTCTACAGCCAGATCGGCCTCGTCACGCTCGTGGGGCTGATCACCAAGCACGGCATCCTGATCGTCGAATTCGCAAACCAGCTTCAGGAATCGGGCAAGAGCCGGATCGAAGCCGTGCAGGAGGCCGCCGTCCTGCGCCTGCGGCCGATCCTGATGACGACGGGCGCAATGGTACTGGGTGCCATTCCGCTGGCCTTTGCCGGCGGCGCCGGCGGCGAAAGCCGGCAGGCGATCGGCTGGGTGATCGTCGGCGGCATGACCCTCGGCACCCTGCTGACTCTGTTCGTCGTACCTGTCGCCTACTCATACCTGGCGCGCATCAATCGCACCTCGCTGCGCGCCGACGAAAGCAAACCACCGACGGCCTCGCCGTCTCCCCACCCCGCGGAGTGACCATGGACACCACCCTTCCTTCCCGGCCCATCGCCGGCTTTCCCCTGCCCGGCGCCGATCTCGAATCGCTCGGCATCAGGCGTGAGCAGATCGACCGGCTGATCTCGCTGATCGAACGTCATATCGCCGAGGGCCGCTATCCCGGGTGCCAGATCGCCCTCGCCCGCCATGGCAAGCTCGGTCTGTACAAAAGCTTCGGCAATGCCGCGACCGAACCCAAGCCCCGCGCCGCCGACGACGACACGCTGTGGCTGCTCTATTCGAACACCAAGGTGATCACCGCCGTGGCACTGTGGGCGCTGGCCGAGCGTGGCCTGTTCTCCTTCTCCGACCGGATCGCCGACCACGTGCCGGAATTCGCCAGGAACGCCAAGGGCAACATCACCGTCCTGCAGGTGATCACCCATCAGGCGGGCTATCCCAATGCCGTCGTCGGCCCCGATGCCTGGGTCGATCACAAGCGGCTGCGCGACGTGGTCTGCGACTTCCCGCTCGAATGGTCGCCGGGCTCCAAGGTCCATTATCACGGCCAGAGCGCACACTGGACGCTGGGCGTGCTGATCGAGGCCGTCACCGGCCAGGATTTCCGCGACGTCATCCGCGAGACCGTGTGCGAAAAACTGGGCCTCGGCCGCGAACTCTTTGTCGGTCTGCCGGAAGGCGAATTCGCCCGAGCCGCGGACATGCATGAGCCGTTGCCGGCCGGCGGAGGCTCCCGCCCCCTCGTCGACAACAATTCGGCGGCGTGGCGCAAGAGCGGTGCGCCGGGCGCTGGCGGATACGCCACGGCGCGCGCCATGGCCGCGCTCTACCAGATGATGCTGAACGGCGGCGAACTTGCCGGCACGCGGGTGATCTCGCCGCGGCTGCTGCAATATGCGATCCGCAACCATACCGGCGACCGGGTCGACGAATTCATGGGTATGCCGATGCATCGCGGGCTCGGTCCGCACCTTCGCGGCACCACCGAGAACGTCCGCGGCCTGGGCGGGTTCGCCAGCCCGCGCACCTTCGGCCACGGCGGCGTCGGCACGTCATATTGCTGGGGCGAC
>CALDNT010000022.1 GCA_937915145.1 uncultured Reyranella sp. | reverse complement strand
ACTCCGCGCCGACCACGAGCGGCAGACTCGGCTCAAGCGCGAAACGATCCGTCGCGGCCAGCCACGTGGCGTCGTAGCCGAAGGCCGCGCGTTCCCGCGGGCCGCTCACATCGAAGTGCAGCGTGCCGACCACGCGCGCTTCGTCCCCCAGGCAAACCTGGATTGTTCGCTTCACAAGGAGGACGGGGCTTTTTTCACCCGGACGCGCTGGGGCAGGCGCTCCTCATCCAGTTGCAGCCCGACCTCGTCACGTCTGGCATCGATCAGGTCGCCCAAGGCATTGCCGAAGCCGAGGACGAAGAGGGCCATTGCGTAGGCGCCCATGGCGACGGCGGGGTCGCCTCGCTCGACGCGGCGATAGGTGTTGGGCGCCACCCCCATCCGTTCCGCCATCATCGCAATGGTGAGGTGGCGCTTGCGGCGCGCGTTGGCGATGTCCTGTCCGAATTTGGACAACGCGCGGCGCACGGTGGGTGGCAACAGATCGTGGAGGGAAGAGCGCATACTTAAATGCCATGGATGAATCATTATTATCGCTAAACAGCAATACATTGCGTCGCAAGCGTCGCCCGGTGGAGCGGAGATCGGAAGCCAGGAAAGGCGTCGTAGGCGGATCAGGAACGGCCGGCGGCGGGGGGCAGCGGTCGCAGTACGTCGAGGAGCAGACTTACGGTGTAGCCTACGACCACGCACACGCTGATGCCGGTGAGCGCGTAGAGATACACATGCATCTGGGTCTCCGTTTGCACGAGGTAGAGCACGACCGCGCTGGAGATCGCGCCGGTGAGCGCGCCGGCGGTGCGGGCGCGGCGCGTGAAGATCCCGAGGAGGAAGAGCCCGGCGAGTCCACTCGATGTGAGGCCGAGCAGGCGTTGGAAGAAATCGAATGCCGAATCCATCGGCATCACCGCGAGCAGGCAGGCCAGGCTGACGGCCACCACGCCGGCGACGGCTGTGATGGCCTTGGCGCGCCGGAGCCAGTGCGCGTCGTCGCGCGGAGGACTGAGACGTTGCAGGAAGTCGGTGACGATCACCGTGGAGGTCGAGTTCAGGCTCGTCGAAATCGCGGATTGCGCGGCGGCGAAGATCCCCGCTACCACCAGGCCCGCCACGCCGGGCGGGAGCTCGCGGGCGATGAAGAAGGGCAAAATCGCGTCGGTTCTCGGCAGGCCCGCGAGGTGCGTGGGAAACTGCCGGTAGTAGACATACATCGCCGTGCCCACGCCGAGCAGCAGGCAGGTGTTGATCATCGCAAAGCCGGCGTTGGTCCACAGCGCGCGGCCCGCGGCCGGGACGTCGGTGGTCGCCTGGTAGCGCTGGATGATGCTCTGATCCGAGATGAAGGGCACCACCCCGCTGAACATGCTGCCGAGCAGGACGACCCAAGTCGCGATCGCGGCTTGATCGCCCGACCAACGAACCAGGCGGAGCTTGTCGTGCTCGACCGCGACTTGCACGAGCGTGCCGAAGCCGCCGTCGAGCCGCCCCACGATGAGCACAAAGCACAACAGGGCCGCGCCGATCAGAAAGACCGTCTGCGCAAAGTCCGTCCACACCACGCCCTCGATGCCGCCCACGGCCGAGTAAAGCGCGCTGACGGCACCGATGAGCAGGATGCACGCGAAAACGTTCAGATCCGTGACCGCGGCGAGCGCGAGCGCGGGCAGGTAGATGACGAGCGCCATCCGGCCGAGTTGCAGCAGCAAGAAGGCCGTGGCACCGTAGAGCCGTGCGCCGAGACCGAAGCGCGTCTCGAGAAACTCGTAGGCCGAGGCCGAGCGCAGCCGCGCGAAGATGGGCAGCAACACGAAGATCACGAGCGGCGCGAGCAGCAGAATCGGCAGGTTGACCCAGAAGACAGTCCAGTCTTCCGCGTAGGCCTTTGCGGGGACCGACATGTAGGAGATCGAGCTAATGTTCGAGATGCTAATGCCCATCACCCACCACGGAATTCGGCGGCCGGCCGAAAAATAATCGACCGTGGTGCGGTTGCGCCGCGCGAACCAAAGCCCGAGCCACAGGGTGCCGAGCAGATAGGCGCCGAGCGTGAGGTAGTTGAGGGCGCCGAAGGCGACGGAAGTGGACGGCATGGGGATCCGAGCGGGGGTTGGCTAAAAGGAAACTGGATTCTCAGGGGGATCGGATCCGGGAGGGAGTTTATTCGAGGCGGCCCGAATGCCGGGCTGGCCTTCAAGCGGGAGGGTTATGCGAAGTCGGACTTCAGCGCCGTCGATCTCTGCGATGCGCTTTCGTGCGGCGGCCGGTGGAACTTTCCCGAACCGCACCAGCGCACGGGCCGGGACGAACTCCGGCGTTCCGCGCCCCGGCCTGCCTCCGGACGAGGCGGCGGCCGCCTGGCTCCGCGCTCAGATCTTCCCGGCCGCGGTCAGCTCCCGCTGGAGCGACTCGCGATAGTCGGCGACACGATTTTCGTCGGGGCGGGCGCGCGCCGAATAATAGACGAGGCCCAGGGCCTGGCGGTGGCGATCGCTGGCATTCGCGTCGGCCCGGTGCGTGGTCAGGCAGTGGTGAATCAACAGGTCGCCCGGCATCGCCGGGATCGGCACCTCGTGCTGCACGTCCGCCGGGGTCCCATAGTCGCTGATGCCTTGGGAGAAGCCGAGCGTGGCGGTCCGCCGATGCGGCCGCATGCCCTCGCGGTGGGAACCCGACAGGTAGCGGACACAGCCGTTGCCGGTGTCGACCACGTCGAGCGCGAGCCAGAAGGTGAGGGCCTCCATGGGTTCCAGCATGAAGTAGTAGCCGTCCTGATGGGGCGGCGTGATCGCGCCGACGCGGGGCGGCTTGTCGAAGAGGGAGATATCCTTGCAGACAACGGCGCCGTCGAGGAATAGCCGGGCCAGCCGGACAAAGCGCTCATCCTGCGCCAGGCGCTCGAAGTACGGGTCGTGTTTCGCGAGCGACTGGAGGTACTTGAGCGTCTCGGGCTTTCCCTTGATCTCGTAGAAGTGTTCGGTGTTCGGCAGGCCGGGCAGTATCTCGCGCTTGTAGCGATCCAGTTCCCGGACGAGGCCGGCCGTCTCGGCCGGGGAGAGAAAACCACGGATGACCACGTAGCCGTCGCGGTCGAAGTCCTGTTTCAGTTGGGCGTCGGAGGGCACGTTGGAACTGGGTTGGGAATACGAAGCGGGGGATTGGATTGAGGACTGCGAACCGCAGGATCGCGCACGGTTCAATCGCGGCGTAACGCCGATCCTGCAATTTCAAAAGGATGGCTGTCCGAAATTGGACCTGGTTCGGCGGCGGATTCAAGGGCGCAGGCCTGACTTCGGATGCGGGGCCCGCCAGACATTGACCGCCGGCGTTTCGCTTTGCGAAACCAAGCGGTGACCCCTTGGGATCGGCTTCCAATCTAGCCTTGAGTCCGGAAACAAGACAGCGTTCCTTTTCTCATGAGCAAATTGACGCAAAACTGGAATCGGCGGCGTTTTCTTGGTGCGATGGGTGGCGCGGCGGGGCTGTTAATCCTCAAGGACGCCCGTTCGGCCCGCTCCTATCAGGCCAACGAAAAACTCCGGGTGGCCGCCGTCGGGATCGGCGGCATGGGCGCTTGGAACCTGGCTCACATCGCGGGTGAGAACGTCGAGTTCCTGCCCACCCGCATGCTGATCAAGCCGGCGACGCAGCCCGTGATGACCGGGGAGAATATCGTCGCCCTCTGCGATGTGGACGATCGGACGACGGCGACCTCGGCTCCCGACAGACGGAATCCCCCTGGAGAGACCTTCGCCCGCTACCCGCAGGCGAAGCGGTATTTCGATTACCGCCGGATGCTCGAGGAAATGGACGATCAGATTGACGCCGTCGTCGTCAGCACGCCCGATCATCTCCACGCTCCGATCAGCCTCGCGGCGATGCGGCGCGGCAAACACGTTTACTGTGAGAAGCCGGGAGCCCATTCGGTCATGGAGGGCCGTCTGATGGGCCAGGTCGCCGCCGAGAAGGGAGTCGCCACCCAGCTGGGCACCCAGATTCACGCCTCGGAAAACTATCGCCGGGTGGTCGAATTGCTCCGCGGAGGCGCCATCGGTGCGGTGGAGGAATGCCATATCTGGCCGCGCGGGGCCGGAATCGCCCCGAGCGAGCGGCCGAAGGAGACCCCGCCCGTGCCCGCCGCACTGCACTGGGAGCAGTTCCTCGGGCCGACGCGGTACCGGCCTTACCACCCCGTCTATTCGCGGGGCTGTGGCGGGAATTGGCAGCGCTGGTGGGATTTCGGCAACGGCAATCTCGGCAACATGGGCGGCCACTTCTTCAATCTGGCCTTCTGGGCG
>CALDNT010000021.1 GCA_937915145.1 uncultured Reyranella sp. | reverse complement strand
GCCCGACGAGCCGTCGGTCCTCGGCGAGGCGCTGAACGAGGTGTTCATTCCCCTGTTCCAGCAGCAGTTCCCCGAGATCGTCGATTTCTGGCTGCCGCCCGAGGGCTGCAGCTATCGCATCGCCGTCGTCTCGATGAAGAAGGCCTACGCCGGCCACGCCAAGCGCGTGATGATGGGCGTGTGGAGCTACCTGCGGCAGTTCATGTACACCAAATGGGTGATCGTGGTGGACGCCGACATCGACGCCCGCGACTGGAAGCAGGTGATGTGGGCGCTGTCGACGCGCATGGACCCGGCGCGCGACATCACCGTGATCGAGAACACGCCGATCGACTATCTCGACTTCGCCTCTCCCGTTTCCGGGCTGGGTTCGAAGATCGGCCTCGATGCCACCGACAAGTTCCCCGGCGAGACGAATCGCGAATGGGGCCGGCAGATCCGGATGGACCAGGCCGTGGTCGACAAGGTCGACGCGATGTGGAGCGAGCTGGGATTGCCGGGCAGCGGGAAGAGTATCTGGAAGTAAGGCCTTGTCGCGGTGCCCGACTGCACCGCCGAACTTGGGGTAAATCGACTAATCTGCGGCCGGGCGGAGCGAGGATTGGTTCACTCGCGTCCGCAAGACCTGCCGGCAACCCGACATGGAGACCTTATGGCCGATGTCACACGACGAACGCTTGCAGGCCTGGCCGTCGCGACGGCAGGCAGCGCCCTTCCCTTCAACACCACACAAGGAGCGCCGAATATGGCCGATCCCGATCTGACGAAGCGGCTGGATACCATCTTCGGCGCCCACATGGAGGCCGAGCTTGCCGGCGATCTCGACAAGACGCTGGCGACCATGGCGCCCAATCCGCATCTGGTGAACGTGCCGACGATGGTGGGCGGCCAGGGACCCAAGGGCGTGCGCACGTTCTACGCCAACCGGCTGATCGGCCAGTTCTTTCCGCCCGACGTGAAGTTCGAGACGATCTCGCGGACCTACAGCAGCGAGCGGCTGGTCGACGAACTCATCATTTCCTTCACCCACACCACCAAGATCGACTGGATGCTCCCGGGCATCGAACCGACAGGCAAGCCTGTAGAAGTGGTGTTCGTGGTGATCGTCGGAATCGAGGACGGCAAGGTGTCCTACGAACACATCATGTGGGACCAGGCGAATGTGCTGGTGCAGATCGGCCTGCTCGATCCGGCCGGCCTTCCGGTCACCGGTGCCGGCGCGGCAGCGAAGCTCAGGAACCCTGCCCTGCCCGATCCCTTCTTCCACGAAGGTTAGGGCGACCGAGGAAGAGGCTCACGGCCCTGGATCGGCCTGCCATGGTCACCCCGGCATCCCGGTCAGCACCTGCTCCGCAACGAGTTTCTTGCTCACCACGGCATCCTCCACCGAGGCGCCGCGCATGCCGCCGCTGATCGCCACCTTGTCGAGGCCGAGCGCCTTTAGCGCGCGCAGGCGTTCGACACAGCGGTCTGGCGTGCCAACAATGGCGAAGCGGTCGACGAAATCGTCAGTGAGCGTGCCGGCCTGGCGGGAGTCGCCGCGAGTGTGGGCCTTCATGTCGTAGTTGGTGACCAGCGTCTCGAGCTGCTCACGGTCCTTTGCCGAGACGGGGCCGTTGGCCTTGCCATGCATCACCGAAAAGCGCGCGAAGGTGGTGAGGCCGCCGCGTACCAGGCCGCGTGCCGCGTCCATGTCGGTATGGCAGCCGAGGTTCACATAGGCGCCGAAGGCGACGGCATCAGGGTCGAGGCCGGCGTCCTTGCGGGTCTTCTTTGCCAGCGCAATGCCCCAGGCCAGCCGCTCGGTATCGGCACCCAGCGTGAACATCACCCGCTCGGCATGGAGCGCGGCCATGGCGATCACCTTGGGGCCGCTGGCCGCGACCTCGACCGCCACCTTGGTGCCGCCCTTGGCGCCGGTCTTCAGACCATCGGCGATCCAGCCGATGCGGCTGGCCGGCGGGGCGTCGTGCAGGTGCAGGCCCGAGAGCGGCGGCGCCGCGTCGGGCGGGATGTCGATCTCGTCGAAACTCACCGAGTCGCCGGCGAGGTAGAGCTGAAGGTGCCGCAGGTAGCGCTCGAACTGCGCCAGCCGTGCCGGCGCCCGGCCGAGATGGGCAAGTGCGGAATCGCCGCGGCCGATGCCGAGCACGGCGCGGCCGTTGGAGATGCGGTGGACGCTGGCGATGGCCGTTGCGGTCGCCGCAGCATGGCGGGTGACCGAGTTGGTGACCCCGGTGCCGAGGCCGATGCGGGTGGTGACGGTCGCCGCCAGCGCCAGCGAGACATAGGGATCGCCGGAGAGGTTCTGCGAATCGACCACCAGCATGCCGTCCCAGCCGGCCGCCTCGATCTCCTGCGCAGTGCGCGCCGCGCCGCGCGCCGACGCGACGCCGGTGGTCCATAGTTGCACGTATTGCCTCCGCTTTGGCCTACACGGCCCAAGCGGCCATTCTGGCAGCGGTCATTTCGAGGCGCGAGCGGCTTCTGAAATCACCTGTGACCGCCGCCTACGGCGACGCCGCGCTCCAGGGGTTTTGCCATTGCCGCACGCCCCAGGCTTCCGCCAGGGAATCACGGCAGGCACGGGCAAGGGCCAGCGAAAGCCGGCGCAATTCACCCCGCTCGCCTGCCCCGTCGAGCGCTTTGCCGAAATTGACCATCGCGGCCTCCACCCGCTTGTCCTCAACCAGCGCTAACTCGCCCCAGTAGAGCGACCAGAAGCGGAGCTTGGCGGCGGCGATATCGCCGGCCGTCTCGGAAGTGGCGATGGTCGACGTCGCCTGGGTAGCCGCCGTGTACAGGACGAGCTGGCGATCGAGAAAGGGCTTGGTCGCCTCGATCCGCCGGGTTTCCGCCTGACTGTTCTGGCTGGCGCTGAACTGATAGACGCCCCAGGCGAAAGCGATGACGGCCCCCATCAAGGTCAGGATCCGCATCCACGCTTCGAAGGTTATCTGGCCCAAGTTTGCCTCCACGGGTCGCCGGGAATGGTCAGCCCTTCTTCGCGTTCTGCACGATCTGGTTCAGCCGCTCGCCGTCGATGTCGGTCTTGATCTGCACCCACACCGGAAAGTGATCGGAGAGCTGGTAGCTGAACTGGGTGCGCGTATAGCCCTTGCCGGGGAACAGCTCCTTGATGTGCGCGTCGGAGATGTGGAAATCGAGCGTGCCGCCGAAATTGGTGAACCGCTTCTTCGTTGTCGGCATGTGCAGGATCTGGTCGTAGCGCGCGTTCTTGCCGAGGTTGGAACCGCCGACGGTGACGTCGCCGACCTTGAGTTTCAGCAGAGAATCCGGTGCCTGCAGGCCGCGCCGCGACAGCGCCTTGAAGAGCCTGTCGTCGAGGCTGGGCGTGTTGAAGTCGCCCATGACGATGAGATCGGTGTCCTCGACCGACTTGTCCTTGAGGCGGACGTCGAGCCAGTCGGCCAGCATGCCGAGCTCTTCTTCGCGGCCTTCGAGGCCGGTGCCCCAACGGGTATGGGTGGCAACGGCAACGAAGTCGAAATTGCCGGCGCGGAAAGAGCACATGTAGGGCGCGCGCCAGAAGGACTGGTCGGCGAGATATTCGGTACCGTCCTTCTTTCGCGGCGGGTCGATCTCGGCGGCCAGGCCGTTGAAGGTGACGGCGCGGCGATCGTAGAGGAAGCCGGTGCGTTCGCGGTTGCCGCCGGCGTCCGGCATCCAGTCCGAATAGACGAGATCCCAGCTCGGACCGAGGAACTCGCAGACGCGGCCGAAATCGGCGAGATTGTCACGCAGTTCGACCAGTGCGATCAGGTCGAACTGCCCCAGGATCTCGGCGATGTAGTGGATGGCCGGCAGCGTGCGGCGCTTCTTGCCGAACTCGCGGATGTTCCAGACCGCGACATTGATCGTCTGATCGAGTTGCGAGGGTGGAATTTTGGCCGCCGCAATGCGCTTCTTGAGCGCCAGCAGGCCGGCGGCAATCTCGGGCGAGACATCTCCATGGTGCATCGTGGGTCTCCGCTTCAGTCAACGCGCCGCAACAGAGTAGAAAGGGTAGCCAACCGGCACACGCGGCTTCTGCGCATATCCAACGCCTGTTGCCCTTCCGCCGTTTGATGTAAACTCCCTTAACATGAGCTGGAAACGTCGGGCCGAGGGCGCCTACCACCACGGCAATCTGCGCGAAGCACTGATCCAGGCGGCGCGCGAGCTGATCAAGGAGAAGGGCCCCGGCGGCTTCACCTTCGCCGATGCCGCGCGTTCGGCGGGCGTCAGTCCGGCCGCGCCCTACCGCCATTTCCGCGACCGCGAGGCGCTGCTGGCCGATGTGGCGCGCGAAGGCTTCCAGCGTTTCGAGGCGATGCTCGCCACCGGCTGGAACAGCGGCAAGCCCGACGCGATGACGGCGTTCAACAATGTCGGCAAAGCTTACCTCGCCTTCGCCCGGGCCGAGCCTGCCTACTACGCGGCGATGTTCGAATCGGGCCTGCCGCCCGACCTCAGCCCCGATCTGCGCGCGGCCTCGGAACGTGCCTTCGGCATGCTGCGCACCGCGGCCGACGGTGTGGTGACGCTGCTGCCGGCCGGCAAGCGCCCCCCTGCCCTGATGATGAGCCTGCACATCTGGTCGATGGCGCACGGCATCGCCTCGCTGTTCGGGCGCGGTGACGCCGGTCGCCGGACGCTGCCCATGACGGCGGAGGAACTGCTCGAATCGGCCGTCCTTATTTATCTGCAGGGGCTGGGTTTTTCACAGAAGTCGTAGGCAGGCCCTTGACTCCCCGGGCCGGAGTGCCCAATGTAAATGTCGTTAACATTTACATCGTTAACACTGTCATAGGAGGCCGCAATGACGGGCCTGATGGAAAGACTGGACGACATCCCACGGCCCGCCTGGATTGCCCTGGTGGTTCTGGGCTTCATCGTGTTTTGGCCGATCGGCCTTGCCCTTCTCATCTATCTGAAATGGAGTGGACGCATGTTTTGCTCAAGGCACGCCCGCTGGGGCCATTGGAACACGCCGGATGGCCGCGCCGAAGGCGGCCGTGCCGCGCGCGAGGAATTCCGCGCCTGGCGCCGCCGGCACCGCTGGGGCCGCGACGCCGGCCCGAGCGGCAATGTCGCCTTCGATGAATACCGCGAGGAGACGCTGCGCAAGCTCGACGAGGAGCAGAGCGAGTTCCGCGACTTCCTCGACCGGCTGCGCGCCGCCAAGGATCGCGCCGAGTTCGATGACTTCATGGCCGAGCGCCGCAACCGGCCGGTTTCCGAGCCGCCGCCGGCCGCACCGCCCATGGCCTGATCCTGCCACCTCTGCGAATAACCGCTGCCGCCCGCGACGCCCGCCGTCGCGGGCGGTTTCGCGTCAGTAGTCGAGCTTCATCGGCAGGTGGAGATCGATCGCCCGCTGCGCGGCATCGGCCATCACGGCCAGCCCGAAGCGGGCACACTGTTCCAGTGACGCGTCTCCGGTCGGCGAGATCTGCCGCCATCCGTCCACCACGCTGTTGCCGGCTTTCCAGGTCGCACCGTTAAGCTCGTCGAGCTGCCGCCGGAGGGTGGGAAGCGATCCCATGACGACGCGACGCCGGTCGATGTCCTCGCTCTCGAAGGTCGATTGAAAAGAGCTGGGCAACCATATTTCGACATTGCGTACGATATGCGCGTAGCGCGAACGGAAGCCAAGGCCGTTGCTGCGGCCCAGCGCAGGATCGTCCTCCCAACCTTCCGACAGACGTCCCGGACGCTGCAGGGAGGGATGCTCGGCATAGGCCGCCCACAAGACCAGCGAACCGAAGCCATCCCAGCCCGGCCGTGCCGAGAATCCAGGCGCAGCGGCCGATTCATCCCAGTCCAGCGGTGCGTCGATGTTGGCACCCAGAGATTCTGTCAAGCCCTTGCGCCATGCCAGGACAGTAAGCCGGATGTGCGTCGTCGTCGCCACGCGATCGGTCGCCATACCGGCACTCGCACTCCCGCGTTGGGCGGCATAGTACTGGCTGAGCGGCCCGACATAGACGTCGAGAGACATGAAGGAGGGCTCCCTGCTTTCCGGCGCACCGCATCCGGAGCCGCCACTTCCAGTTGATTTATACTTCTACTCGTAACGTGAATAGAGTCACATGAAACCGGTTAGATATGCAAATAGGACCGCCCCAATTTTCAACGTCCGCGATACGCGCCGGTTGAGAATAATGTTTAAATCCCATTAGATATTGAATTCACGCCGCCTCGACTTCAATGCACCCGCAGGGCACGCGGCGCGGAGCGGCACGGCGACGATCGCCGATCAGAAAAGGCGATGCACTACCGGTAGGCGAGCGCGTGTGCAGCCAGTATCGGCAACCCGGACCGCCAGGCTTGCGAATGACAATCCGCCGCCGACAGAGGTGGAACCGACGACGCCGACGTCTGTATGACGCTCTCAGTGCGACGATCTAGGCCGTCTTGGTTGCGCCCGTCTTCAGCATCGCGTCGATTTCGGCGGCGGTGAAGCCCGCCTCGCGCAGCACTTCGACGCTGTGCTCGCCCAACCGCGGCTGAAGCCGCGTGACCTCCGGACTGGTCTTGCTGAAGCGCGGCGGAATGTCGGTCATGCGCAATTTACCCTCGGTCGGATGATCGACCTCTTTCCAGAATCCGGTGGCCTCGAGCTGCGGATCGACGAACAGGTCGTCGAGGGTGTTGACCGGCCCGTGCGGCACATTGGATTTCCCGAGCAGCGCCACCCATTCGGCGTTGGTGCGCGTGGCGCAGATCTTGGCCAGCGTCGAATAATAATGCTCGACGTTCTTGAGCCGGTTGGCGAGCGAAGTGAAACGCGGATCGGCGGCAAGCTCGGGCTGGCCGATCAGGCCACAGAATTCCTTCCAGTGGCCGTCCGTATAGGGCAGCAACGCGAAGTAACCGTCCTTGGAAGGATAGGGGCGGCGCTCCTTGTTGAGCACGCGCTTGTAGCCTGCCGTTTCCAGTGCCGGCCGGAAGGTCTCGCCATAGAGATGCTCGACCATCACGAACGAAACGAGGGTCTCGAACATCGGAACCTCGACCGACTGGCCGAAGCCGGTTTTTTCCCGCGCATAAAGCGCCGCGAGCAAGGCCGAGACGACGCCGTTGGAACTGGTCTTGTCGGCGACGATGGTCGGCAGGAAGCGCGGCTGGCCGGCGACGACGCTTTGCAGCGCCGCGAGCCCGGAGCCGGCCTGGATGATGTCGTCGTAGGCAGCCTTCGGCCCCATCGGCCCGGCGGCGCGATAGCCGTAGGTGGCGAGATAGACCAGCCGAGGGTTGATTTTTTCGAAGGCCTCGTACTCCACGCCGAGACGCCTGGCCGGCTCGGGCCGGTAGTTGTGCATCAGCACATCGGCGGTCTCGGCCAGCTTGAACAGCGCCTTGCGGCCCGCGTCCTGCTTGAGGTCGAGGACGATCGAGCGCTTGGAGCGGTTGCAGCCGAGATAGAAGGCGGCCATGCCGGGATTGCGGGTCGGTCCGAGTTGTCGTGTCGTGTCGCCCTCGGGAGGCTCGATCTTCACCACGTCGGCGCCGAGGTCGCCGAGCTGTTGCGCGGCCCACGGCCCCAGCACCACTGTCGTGCAATCGAGAATCCTGACGCCGGCCAACGGACCTGCCATCGCTGCTTCCTCCCCCCAAGTTTCTTCCCGACTACCACAGACCGGACGCCGGCCGCTTGGAAACTTGGCGGGATGTAGGCGCAAACCTCCTCATACCCGCCATAATCCAGACGCAACCTTTGAAAACGTGCAGGCGTATTTCCTGTTGTCGATGGAGGCTGCAATGCGCGACGACATGACCAAGCTCCCGAGCAGACTGAACGGCCAAGGTATTCTGGCAGCCTGCATCGCCAGTGTGGCGGTTCTGGGCTTTGCCGGCGTCGCCGAGGCCGGCGATGGCCACGGCCACGGAAAAAAGAAGTATCGCGGATACTACGCTCCCGCCTACGTCGCGGTGCCGCCCGGACACGTTCACTATTATGCGCCGGTACCCGTCTATTATGCGCCGCGGCCGGTGGCCGTCTATCCCGCGCCGGTCGTCTATGCACCGGCCTATCCGGTCTACGCAGCACCCGTCGGCAGCCTGAGCTTCGGGCTCACCTTGCCGTTGCGCTGAACCACATCGCCACGACCTGCTGCTCCGTCGCGCGTGGCAGGTCGCGGCGCTTCCAGTTGACGGGCGCCGGAAAATCGGAGAAATTGGCGCCAACATGCTGCGACTGACGACGCTACGACTTATTGGCTGATCCGCCGCCCCTGCCCAGGGTAACTTGGGAGGGGCCCTGCGGATCGCTTGTCGTTCGTCCTATCCCCATTACCAAGTCGCCGCACCCGCCTTTTCCATCGCAGTAATCGCTTAGTGCCTTTTGGCCGTGCGCGGCGCGAGGAGTTCGTCATGTCACCCCAGAAACCGATGATGCCGACCGCCGGCGAAAAATACGTCGCCTTCAAGCCCGTTGAGATACCTGACCGACAATGGCCGTCGAAGGTCATCACCAGGCCGCCGGTGTGGTGCGCGGTCGACCTGCGCGACGGCAACCAGGCCCTGATCGAACCGATGGACGCCGACCGCAAGACGCGGATGTTCAAGCTGCTCTGCCAGATGGGCTACAAGGAGATCGAGGTCGGCTTCCCGGCGGCGTCCGAGACCGATTTCGAGTTCGTGCGCGAGCTGATCGAGAAGAAGATGATCCCGGACGACGTCACCATCCAGGTGCTGACGCAGAGCCGGCCGGAGCTGATCGAGCGCACCTTCGAGGCCTGCCGCGGCGCCAGGCGCGCCATCATCCATCTCTACAATTCGACCTCGACCCTGCAGCGCCGTGTCGTGTTCGGTCTCGATTACTCCGGCATCATCGATATCGCGGTGTCGGGCGCCAGGCTGGTCAAGGAGTTGGCCGACGCCGACCCCGCGACCGAATGGGTCTACGAGTACTCGCCCGAGAGTTTCACCGGCACCGAGCTCGAATTCGCGCGCGACATCTGCGCTGCCGTCGGCGACGTCTACAAGCCGACGCCAGAGAAGAAAATGATCATCAACCTGCCAGCCACCGTTGAGATGGCCTCGGCCAATATCTATGCCGACCAGATCGAGTGGTGCCATCGCAACTTCAAGTACCGCGATTCTATCGTACTGAGCCTGCATCCGCACAACGACCGCGGCACCGGCGTGGCGGCGGCAGAATTGGGTTTCATGGCCGGAGCCGACCGCATCGAAGGCTGCCTGTTCGGCAACGGCGAGCGCACCGGCAACGTCGATCTGGTGACCCTGGGCCTCAATATGTTCACCCAGGGTGTCGATCCCGAAATCGATTTCTCCAACATCAACGAGATCCGCCAGACCGTCGAGTATTGCAATCAGCTGCCGGTCCACCCGCGCCATCCCTATGGTGGCGACCTGGTATTCACCGCCTTTTCGGGCTCGCATCAGGACGCCATCAACAAGGGTTTCAAGGCGCTGCAGTCCTCGAACAGCAAGGTCTGGGAGGTCCCCTACCTGCCGATCGACCCGGCCGATCTCGGCCGCAGCTATGAGGCGATCATCCGGATCAACAGCCAGTCGGGCAAAGGCGGCATCGCCTACATCCTGAAGAGCGACTACGGCATCGACATGCCGCGTCTTCTCCAGGTCGAGTTCTCCAAGGTGATCCAGCAGATCGCCGACGAAACCGGCAAGGAGATCCTGCCGGCGCTGATCTGGGACACCTTCCGCAAGGAGTATCTCGAGAACACCGCGCCGGTCGCCTTCATCAGCCACACCACGGTTCCCGACTCCGACCACCCCGATGTCCGGCTGCTCGATGCCAAGGTGACGTTCGACGGCAAGCCGCGGACGATCAGCGGCCGCGGCAACGGGCCGATCGCGGGCTATGTCGATGCGCTGGTCAAGAACTGCGGCGTCGGCATTCGGGTGCGCGACTACCATCAGCACGCCGCCGGCGCCGGTTCCGACGCAACGGCCGTTAGCTACATCGAGGCCGAGACCAGCGATGGCCGGGTCTTGTGGGGCATCGGCATGGACTCCAATATCGTCACGGCCTCCCTCAAGGCGGTCACTTGCGCCGCCAATCGGGCGGTACGCATCGCGAGTTAGTCCGTTCGGAGAACCATGAAACCGACCGATGCCGCGCCCCGGGCCGCCGCC
>CALDNT010000020.1 GCA_937915145.1 uncultured Reyranella sp. | reverse complement strand
ACGCGCAGGTGGGCCGCCGAGGCCAGCGTCGCGATGCGGCGGGCCTCCGTGAGGCCGCCGACGGTCGGGATGGAAGGCTGCACGATGTCGAGACACCGCCCGTCGATCAGGGCGTGAAAATCCCGCACTGTGTAATGTGCTTCGCCCGCCGCAATCGGGATCGGCGAACGCCCCCGCAGTTCGGCATAGCCGCGCAGGTCGCCGGGAGGCAACGGCTCCTCGATCCAGTGGATGCCGAACGGCGCGATGGCATGGGCGCATTCCAGCGCCACGTCGGCGGTGTAGGCGCCGTTGATGTCAACGATCAGAAGCTTGTCCGGACCCAGCGCCTCGCGCGCCTCGCGCACGCGCGCCACGTCGTTGCGCACGCCACGGCCGATCTTGATCTTGGCCCCGGCGAAAGGATGACCCGCCGCTTCGGCCAGCATGTGACCGAGCTGCCGGTCGGGATCGTCGGAAAAGAAGCCCGTCGAGGCATAGGCGGGGATGCGGCTCGTGCCGCAGCCGCCGATCAGGTCGCAGACCCGCACACCGAAACCGCGCGCAATGGCGTCGTAGAGAGCGACATTTATGCCGGCCAGGCAGGCCGTGAGCTGATTGCCGACCCCCAAGTGATACATTGAATTGCGGATGCGGGCCTCGACATGGTCGAAGTCGAAGACGCTGCGGCCGACGAACATCGGCTCGACCATGCGGAAATACTCGCGGGTCACGAACGGGTTGCCGAAGGCCTCGCCAATGCCGCGCACACCGGCATCGGTCTCGATCTCGATCAGCCCGCCCTGGCGGCGATGGCCTCCGCCGCGTGACATGCCGTAGGCCTTTTCCGGCGCGAAGGCGTATTCGAGGCCGATGAAGGCCAGACGCTTGATCGTGGGCATGGATGCTCCCTCTCCTCTCGGTCTATGGTGCGCGCCAAACCGGTTCGGAGACAATGCCCATGGCCATCCCCAAGACCTATCGCCGCGTCGTTCTCGTCCGCCGCCCGCCGGGCGAACCTGCCGAGTCGGACTTTAGTGTCGAGGAAGTGCCGATGCCCGAACCGAAACACGGCGAAGTGCTGGTAAAAGTGCACTATCTCTCGCTCGATCCCTACCAGCGCGGCCGCATGCGCGATGCCGCTTCCTACGCCGCGCCCGTCGGCCTGGGTGAGGTCATGACCGGTGGCATTGTCGGCGATGTCGTGAAGTCGCAGCATCCCGGTTTCAAGGTGGGCGATATCGTCGAGGACCGGCTCGGCTGGCAGGAGTACGCCATCGGCGGCGGCCCGACACTGCGCAAGGTCGATCCGGCGATCGCACCGATCTCGACCGCCAACGGCGTGCTCGGCATGCCGGGCATGACCGCCTATTTCGGCCTGCTTCATGTCGGCCAGCCCAAGCCCGGCGAGACGGTCGTGGTATCCGCCGCCTCCGGCGCGGTCGGCCAGGTTGTCGGCCAGATCGCCCGGATCATGGGTTGCCGCACGGTCGGCATCGCCGGTGGCCCCAAGAAGTGCGCCTTCGTGAAGGACGAACTCGGCTTCGACGCCTGCCTAGACTACAAATCCGAGAAGGACCTCGATGCGGCGTTGCGCACCGCCTGCCCCAACGGCATCGATGTCTACTTCGACAATGTCGGCGGCACGATCACCGATTCGGTGCTGCGCAACCTCAATTTCTTCGCCCGCGTGGCGCTGTGCGGCTCGATTTCGCAGTATAACGCCACGGCCGCCGAGATGGGGCCGCGCCTGTTCGGCACCTTCGTCGGCAAGCGCGTAAACATGCGCGGCTTCATCGTCACCGACTTCGCGCAACACTACGGGCCGGCGATGCGCCAGATGGGCGACTGGATCAGGAGCGGCAAGCTGAAGTACCGCGAGGACATCGTAGACGGCATCGACAAGGCGCCGCGCGCCTTCATCGGCCTGTTGCGCGGCGAGAACTTCGGCAAGCTGCTGGTCAAGATGGCATGAGCCTGGAAGCATGAGTTACGAGGCACCCTTCGCCGGGCTAAAGGTGGTCGATCTCAGCCAGGGCATCGCCGGGCCCTACTGCGCGATGCTGCTGGCGCAGCATGGTGCCAATGTGATCAAGGTCGAGACTCCGGGCGAAGGCGACTGGGCCCGCGCGCTGGGCGCCCGCTACGGCAGCCATACCGCCTTCTCGATCATCGGCAACCTGGGCAAGCGCAGCATCGCTGTCGACCTCAAGACCGAGGCCGGCAAGCAGGTGCTGTGGCGCCTGCTCGAAGGCGCCGACGTCTTCCTCGAGGGTTTCAGGCCCGGCGTCATCGGGCGCCTGGGCTTTGACTATGTGCAGGTCTCCGCTCGCGTGCCGCGCATTCTGTATCTGTCGATCTCCGGCTTCGGCCAGACCGGACCGCTGGCCGAACGGCCGGCGATGGATCCGGTGCTTCAGGCCTATACCGGCCTGATGTCGGAGAACCGCGGTGAGGACGGCATCCCGCACCGTGTGCCGGTGATCGTGGTCGACATGTCGACGGCGCTCTACGCCTACCAAGCGCTCGCTTCGGCGCTCTACGCCCGGCGCGACGAAGCGCGTGGCCGCCACATCGACGTGAGCCTTATGCAATCCGCCGCGGCCCTGCAGTCGATCCGCCTCATGGCCTGCCATCTCGAGGGCGGCACGATGAAACCTGGCGGCGTGCCCGGCGGCGTCTTCCAGACCGCCGACGGCTGGATGTCGATCGTGGCCATCAACGACCGCGACTGGAAGAGTCTCTGTGCCGCGATGGACATGCCTGCTCTCGCGACCGACCCGCGCTTCGCCGATCCACGATCGAGGCTCGCCAATGACGTAGCGCTTTACGCCATCGTCCGGCCGGCGCTCGCGGCACGGCCGTGCGCGGAGTGGACCCTGCGCCTCACCGAAGCCCGCATCATGCACGAACGGCTGAACAGCTACGCCGAGTTCATCGACCAACCCCATGTCCGCGAAACCGGGCTGATGCAATGGCTCGAACAGGCTGGCGTGCCGCAACCGGTTCCGGTGCCGGCGTTGCCCGGCACGCCACCGCCGGCCGCCGGGACGCTGCGTGCCGAAGCACCGCTGCCCGGCCAGCACACGCAGGCGATCCTCGCCGAGCACGGCTTTTCTCCGCACGACATTGCGACCCTCATTGCGGACGGAACCGTCTCCACGACGGGATAGACGGCATGCGCAGGAAGCCCTAGGTGAACCATCGCATGGCCCGGGAATTGCTCCGGATGGGCCAGGAAGGCGGGCCGCATGCAGGGAGTTGACCGGTCGACATGGCGATGAGCGATCGACCCCGCCTGCTGCCGCCCGAACCATGGCCACAGCGCGTGTCGCGCATTCTTGCCTGGGTTGCCGGCGCCGTCGTCCTGGTCGGCTGCAGCGGTCTCATCACCATCGATGTTATCACGCGCTTCCTGTTCAAGCGCGGAATGGTCGAGAGCTTCGAAATTTCCGGCTATGCACTGGCGGCCTGCATCGGTCTCGGCCTTGCCTTCACCGTCACCTCCAAGTCCAACATCCGCGTCGATATCCTGCTCGATGCCTTCCCCCGCCGGGTACGCGTAGTCTGCGATCTCCTGGCCTCGGCTTCGCTCGCCCTGATCGCCGTCGCGCTGGCCTGGTTCTGCTGGGGAACCCTGGCGCAATCCTGGAGCATGAACGCCAAGTCGATTTCGATGCTGCAGGTGCCGATGGTCGTTCCCCAGGCGGTGTGGTGGATCGGGATCTTCTGGTTCGCCTGCATGGCCGTGCTGCTGCCGATCCAGGCGGTCATGCGCCTGTTCGCCGGCGACGGCTCGGGTTTCGATGCCCTGATCGGCAGCCTGCGCGTGACCGACGAGATATCGCAGGCCGGCGTGGAACGGCCGACGGACGAGCCGGCGCCATGATTCTGACCGCCTTGCTGCTGCTGTTCGTCTTCGTGGCGATCAGCCTGCCGGTCGCGGCAGCACTCGGCCTGATGGGCTACGTGCTGTCCGAGCGCTTCGCCTTCTTTCCGATGACCGGCGCACTGGGCGAACTCGCGTGGAATTCGTCGAACGACTTCATCCTGATCGCCGCGCCGATGTTCATCATGATGGGCGAGCTGATGCACCGCTCGGGCGTAAGCGAGCGGCTGTTCGCAGCACTGGCGCCGTGGTTTGCACGCGTGCCGGGGCGCCTGATTCACACCAACATCGCCGCCAGTGCGGTGTTCGCCGCGACCTCGGGTTCCTCAGTCGCGACCGCGGCCACGATCGGCACCGTCGCCATCCCCAACATGGACAAGGGCGGCTACAACAGGCCGCTGTTTCTCGGCTCGATCGCCGCCGGCGGCACGCTCGGAATCCTGATTCCGCCGTCGATCAACATGATCATCTATGCAGTCCTCACCGACACGTCGGTGGCCGACCTCTATGCCGCCGGCTTCATCCCGGGCTTTCTGCTGGCCGGCCTGTTCTCGCTGATGGTGCTGGCGCTCTGCCTCTATCGCCCGGCCTGGGCGGGACCCCGCGTCGAAACCGCGGGACTGTGGCGCGCACGCCTCGGCGGCCTGAAAAACCTGCTGCCGCCCCTCGGGCTTTTCCTCGTCGTCGTGGGTTCGATCTATGCTGGTATCGCCACGCCGACGGAGGCCGCCGCGCTCGGCCTGATGGCGACGGTCGGGCTGGTCGCGGCCAACGGACAGCTCTCGATCGTCGTGCTGGTACGCGCCTTCGAAGGCACGGTGCGGACGACCTGCATGGTCATGCTGATCGTCATTGCCGCCTTCTTCCTCAATTTCGTCATGGTCTCGATCGGCCTCGTGCAGGCGATCACCGGCTTCGTGCTGGCGCTGGGCTGGCCGCCTCTCGGCATGCTGCTGGCGATCGTGATTTTCTACCTCGTCCTGGGCTGCTTCATGGAAACGCTTTCCATGATGATCGCGACCACTCCGGTCATCGTGCCCGTGGTGGTGGCTCTGGGGTACAGCCCGGTCTGGTGGGGCATCGTCTTCGTGATCCTGATGGAGGCCGCACTGATCACACCGCCGGTCGGCCTCAACCTCTATGTCGTCCAGGCCGTCCGGCGAGGCGGTGCCTTTGCCGATCTCTGTGTCGGCGCACTGCCCTTCGTGGCGATGATGCTGGCCATGATCGCCGTCCTAATCGCCTTTCCGGAGCTTGCACTTTGGCTGCCGAGCGTTCTCAATCCCAAGTCAACCGGCTGAACTTTTCCCGACCGCCCCAAGGAGTCTGCTCGTGAAGAAACATCTGATTTCCCTCGCCATTGCCGGTGCGCTGGCCGCTGGCGCCGGGACGGCTCTGGGGCAGGCCCTGCCCTCGACGTCGTTCAATGCCGTCGGCAGCATCGGCGCCCTGTCGATGTACCAAAAGCAGGAACTGCCGTTTTGGACCGAAACCGTGCCCAAGGAATCCGGCGGTGCCGTGAAGGTACAGGTCAAGCCGTTCACCGAACTCGGCTTCAAGGGTCCGGAAATCTTCCGTCTGGTCTCGGCCGGCACGCTGCAGTTCGCGACCACGGTGCTGAACTACAATTCCGGCGAGGTGCCGATGAACGAGGCCGGCGATCTCGTCGGCCTCGTCGGCTCGGTCGAAGAGTTGCAGAAGGTCCTCGACGTGCTGCGCCCTGCCTACACCAAGTTCCTCGAGGAGAAGTACGGCATCAAGCTGCTGGGCTTCGGCAGCTACCAGGCCCAGGTCATCTACTGCCGCGATGCCTTCACCAAGATCGCCGACCTCAAGGGCCGGAAGGTCCGTGCCTCGGGCGCCTCCCAGCAGGCCTTCGTCTCGCACATCGGCGGCTCGCCGCTCACCATCGCCTTCGCCGAGGTCCAGCCGGCGCTGGCCAGCGGCGTAATCGACTGCGCCATCACGGGCGCGCTTTCGGGCTACAAGTCGAAGTGGCACGAGTCGGCGAAGTTCATCTCGCCGCTGCCCATCAATTTCGGCGTCGCTGCCCAGCTGGCCAACCTCAAGTGGTGGAACACGCTTGATCCCAAGGTGCAGGCCTTCCTCGAAAAAGAATTGCGCAAGCTCGAGCTGGCAATCTTCGAGCAGGCCAAGACCGAGACGCAGACCGGCATCAACTGCAACACCGGCACCGGCCCGTGCAGCGAAGGAGCGCCCGCCAGCATGAAGCTCGTTCCCGTGACCGAGGATGACGAGGCGCTGCGCAAGGATGCTCTGACCAAGGCGATCCTGCCGTCCTTCGCCACGCGCTGCGGCCCGGACTGCGTGCAGACCTGGAACGGCACCGTCGGCCAGTCGCTGGGCATCAAGATCGGCCAGTGACCCCAGTCCTCGTCACCCCGCTGGATCCCGACCAGTATCTCACCACGCCGTGGAAAAACGGCGGCGGCGTCACGGTCGACATCGCCGTCGCGAGCGATGCGGCCGGCGAGATCTGGCGGTTCGGCCGCACGCCGATCGTCGCTGCCGGCGCCTTCTCCGACTACGCCGGCTTCGACCGCATCCAGGTGCTGGTGGCCGGAAGCGGTCTGGTGCTGAAGACACCGGGCGGGGAGATCGACGTCCGCGAACCGTTCCGCCCGGTGCGTTTCGCCGGCGAAATCCCGATCGTGAGCCGGCTCGAGGCCGGGCCGGTCGAAGTGGTCAACCTGATCGGCGATCGCGCGCGGGTGCGCATCGACCTCAAGGTCCTCGACGCGGGCAGCACGCGCCGCGTCGAGCCCGGCACGCATATCGTCTACAATCCGCTGGGCAGAAGTTCGCTCGAGATCGACGGCGCGCGACATCTCCTGGCGGTCGATCATGCCTTGCGGATCGAGGCAGCCACATCCACGGTTCTCGTCGGCAAGAGCGGCTGCCTGCTGGTGGCCAGCATCGTCAGTATCTAGGAGCGCGCTTCATGCGGATCGCAATCGTCGGCGCGGGTGGCATCGGCGGCGGCTATGGTGCCGCGCTCGCCGCGGCGGGGGCCGACGTCACCTTCATCGCGCGTGGCGCCCATCTTGCCGCCATAAGGAGCAAGGGGCTCAAGGTCGAGGGCGGCCGCGGCGAGACTCACATAATGCCGGCGCAGGCGACCGACGATCCTGCGACAGTGGGTCCGGTCGATGTCGTGCTGTTCTGTGTGAAACTGTGGGATGTCGAAAGTGCCGGCGCGCAGGTCAAGCCGATGGTCGGCAAGGATACCGCCGTCATCACCCTGCAGAACGGCATCGACGCCCACGAACGCCTGATCCCGATCCTCGGCCGGCAGGCGGTGATGCCCGGCGTCGCCAACATCAGCGCCACCATCGCCGCGCCCGGCGTGATCCGCCAGACCGGCATCGTGATGCGCATGGTGTTCGGCGAACTCGACGGCACGACGAGCGCCCGCGGCCAGGCGCTGGCCGCGCAATGCGCCAAGGCCGGCATCGATGGTGTCTTCAGCGCGGCAATCCTGACCGAGCTCTGGATGAAATTCATCCTGCTCGCCTCCAACGCCGGCATGATGGCGCTTGCCCGCCTGCCGATCGGCCATCTGCGCGACGACCCCGACATCGCACCCTATTTCATCGCCGCCTACGAGGAAGTGGTGGCGGTCGGCCGCGCCTCCGGCATCGCCCTGCCGGTCGATGCGGTCGAGCGCACGCTCAACTTCAACCGCAATGCGCCGGCGCACCTGATGGCGTCGATGGGCGCCGACCTGCTGCGCGGCAACCGCATCGAACTGCCGTGGCTTTCGGGCAAGGTGATCGACCTCGGCCGCAGGCACGGCGTGCCAACGCCCACACATGCCTTCATGTATGCAATGCTAAAGCCGTTCGTCATGGGTACCCCGAGCCAAGGATAAGGCCATGCGCATCTTCCTCGTCGTCCTGTTCGTCCTCGCCGGCATCGGCAGTGCCACCGCCGCCGACCTGAAATTGCTGACCGCCGGCGCCTACAAGCCGGTGGCGCTGGCACTGATTCCCGAATTCGAGAAGCGTACCGGCCACAAGGTGACGGTCGAGAACGCCACGGCGGGCGCGCTGCAGAAGCGCATCGCGGCGGGCGAGTATTTCGACGTCGTCGTCATGCCGCCGATGGTGCTGGGGCAGTTTCTCGGCGGCCGCGTGGTCGAAAGCAGCGCCAGGCCGCTGGCCCAGGTCGGCATCGGCGTCGGCATCAAGCGGGGCGCCGCCGTTCCCGACATTTCCAGCGTCGACGCCTTCAAGAAGACCCTGCTGGCGGCCCGCGCCGTGGCCTACATCGACCCCGCGGCGGGCGGCTCCAGCGGCGTCTATCTCGCCACGCTGTTCGAAAAACTCGGCATCGCCCAGCAGATCAAAGCCAAGAGCGTGCTGGTGCCCGGCGGCCTCGTGGCCGAGCGCGTGGTCGACGGCCAGGCCGACATCGCCCTGCATCAGATCAGCGAGATCCTGGCGGTACCGGGTGCTGCGTTGGTCGGGCCGATCCCGCTCGACGTGCAGTACTTCACGCCGTATTCCGGCGGCGTCGCCGTCGGCTCGCGCAACCGCGCCGCCGCCGATGCGTTCCTTCTTGCCCTGTCCGATCCCGGCAATCTGCCCACCCTACAGAAGTTGGGCATGGTCGGGCCCTGAAGTCCCGGGGCTGGTCTAGGTCTTCGTGCCGGACCAGACCGTCCACCGGTCCCTTTCCACGACGGGCGCGTTCGCGGGCAGGCGTTGACCGATGAACTCGACCAGTTGGTTCAGTTCCGCATCGGTGAGCGCGTGCAGGATCGACCGCCCGACGCGACCGCGGAGATCTGCCCCAAGGCCGCGAAAATCGTCGTGGCGCTTCCGCGTTTCCCAAATAGTGACGGTCCGCAGCGCGCCGAAGCCGGAGCGGCCCAGAGCATGCTCAACCGCCTGGCTCGCCGGACGTCGTGCCCGCTCGGCCTCCAGCAGCCGGGGAAAGCATTCAAAGAAGTAGCCCCTGATGTGCTCGGGCGATCCGGGAAGCGCGACATCCTCCGGCGTGCGATCCTGCACGATCGCCTGGCCGCCCCGGACCAGAAGCCGCCCGGCTTCGCGGAAGCAGGCGTCATAGTCCGTCAGATGATGGATCAGCGCGCGCTCGAATACGATGTCCGCGCTTTCGGACGGCAGTCCGGTGGCCAGCGCATCGCCTTGCCTGAAGACAATATTGGCCCGCCCGTGGTTCTTCTCGGTCGCCGTGCGCACCATCTCGGCCGAAAAGTCGACGCCCGTGACTTGCGCCGCGCCGAGATCCGTCCATGCCGCACTATAGATGCCGCCACCACAGCCGATGTCGGCCACTCGCTTGGCCGCAGGGTCGACCAGCGACCGCATGAGGGCGGCCCAATCGGGCTGCACCTCCCTGCCGGCATAGCTGTAGCGGTTCGCGGCTGCGTGAAAGTCGATGCTCAGGGCCAACCTCCGCTCAAGGGGCCCCGCTTCTTCCGGGTCGGGTTCCTCGTCGGGCGCTCCCACACGACCCCGGGAAAGCCCTTGAGGGGAACCAGCGGTTGGCCGAGGTACGTCCAATCCTGCAGTTCGTCGATGGCGACGTGATAGCGAGGTTCCCGGCCCGTGCGGCCCGTGAACAGCGCGCGAGGGATATTGACCATGTGTGCCGAACGGGCCCGTTCGTAGAGGAGCGGCGTGCCGCAGCGGGCGCAGAAGCTTCTGGTCGTCCCGGTCGCCTCGTCCTTGAAGCGCGTGATCCCGGCGGAGCCCCTGGTCACCCGAAAGCGCTTGCGCCAGCTGCCGACGTAGGTCGCATAGGCGGCGCCATGAGCCCGTCGCGTCGCACCGCAGTGATCGTGCCACGCCCATCGCGCCGGGGTCTCGATCTCGATCTCCACGGCGCCGCAAAGACATTGACCCGACACGGACTCTGCAGATGCCGCCCGTGTCTTATCGGCCAGGGTGACCTTCTTCACTTCAGCTCCTCTATCGCCTCCTTCCACGCGCCGATCGTGTGGTCGATGTCGGCGCGGGTGTGGGCAACGCTGACGTAGTACTTGCTCTCGCCCTTCATGATGCCGCGGCCGCGCAGCGCCTGGTTGAAGCGCTTCAATATCGCCGTGTCGGCCTTCAGCGTGTCGCGATAATCCTTGATCGGATGGTCGGTGAAGACGATGTCGAACAGCGGCGGCTCGCCCACCACCTGCGCCTTGATGCCCGCCTTGTTCATCAGCTCCTGCAGCGTGCCCATCAACTCGCGACCCGTGGCGAACACCTGCTCGTAGGTGCCGGGGCGCTTCAGGATGTCGAGCGTGGCGAGGCCCGCGACGGCGGCGACCGGATTGCCCGAGAGCGTGCCGACCTGGAACAGGAAATCCTCGTCGGCCATGGCGAGGCGGTCGAAGTGCGCCATGATGTCGGCGCGGCCGGCGATGGCGGCCAGCGCAAAGCCGCCGCCCACGATCTTGCCCAGTGTGCAGAGATCGGGCGTCACGCCGTAGTATTCCTGGGCACCGCCGTAGGCGAAGCGGAAGCCGGTCACGACCTCGTCGAAGATCAGAGGAATTCCGTGTTCGGCGGTGACGCGGCGCAACGCCTGCAGGAAACCCGGCTGCGGCGGGATCAGGCGCTGAAACGGCTCGACGATGACGCCCGCCAGCTCGTCCTTCTGCTCGCGGATCAGGCTCTCGACCATCTCGATGTCGTTGAAGGCCGCCACCAGCATCTCGTCCTGCACCGACTTGGGGATGCCGGCCGAATCGGGCGCCGGCCGCGGAAAGTTGCCGGGCTTCTTGGGCGCCAGCGACATCAGCGCATAGTCGCTCATGCCGTGGTAGCCGCCCTCGAACTTCAGGATCTTGTCACGCTTGCGGAAGGCGCGTGCCGCCCGCATGGCGTAGAGATCGGCCTCGGTGCCGGAGCAGACGAAGCGTACCTGCTCGGCGCAGGGTACCGCCTCGACGATCGCCTCGGCCAGCGCGATGCCGTGGCGGTTGTTGCCGAAGAAGGTGGTGCCGAGCGGCACCTGCGCCTGCACTGCCGCCGTCACCTCGGGATGGGCGTGGCCCACGAACATCGGCCCCGAACCCAGCAGGAAGTCGACGTATTCCTTGCCGGCCTCGTCCCAGACCCGGCCGCCCTTGCCCTCCTTCAGGATTACCTCGGCCGGCATGTTGCCGAAGCTGCCGCCGGGCAGCACGCGCCTGGCGGTTTCGACGAGATCGTTGGTCGGGTCGACGGGTGTCTGGATGTTCATGGCGAGTCCCTATTCGATCGGCACAAAAATGGAGTGGCGCAGCTTGCCTTCGATGGCCTTCGAGCAATGGCCTTTGCCGTGCGTGTCCTCGACCAGGATGACCTCGCCGGCGGCGATGATGCGGGTCTCGCCGTCGCTTGCCTGGATCGAGACGCCGGCGTCGAGGTTGATGATGTATTGCCGCCGCGGGGCGGGATGCCACTCATAGTCATAGCTGCCCGGCGTCTCGCGGAAGATGATGCCGGTCGCCGGCAGAGTCGCCGACGTCTTGCCGCCGCGTCCCTCGTTCTTCCACTCGACTTCGATGTCACGGAAGTGAGTTTCGCCTTTTTCGTCGACATATAGGTTATGGATGCGCATGAAATTTTCTCCCGCTTGCGGTTTGCGGCGTGGAGCTTAGAACGAAAGCATGCTCAAGGAACCCGTCGAGGCCGCTCTTTTCGACATGGACGGTCTGCTGCTCGATACCGAGGCGCTCTATATCCAGGCCATGCAGGCGGCGGCAAGGCGGCTCGACCTCGAGATGCCGCTGACACTCTGCCACGCGATGGTTGGCGTGCCGGGGCGCGAATGCAATCTGATGATTCAGGCGTTCTATGGCGCGGACTTCAGCATCGAGACCTTTCGCGGCCATTTCTCCACCAACATCCGCGAACTGCTCGACGAGCGTATCCCGGTGAAGCCAGGCGCCGTCGAACTGCTGGATTTCCTGGAAGCGCGCGGTATCCCGCGTGCCGTCGCTACCTCGGCCGGTCGCACCACGGCCGAGCACCATCTCGGCCGCGCCGGGCTTCTCGACCGCTTCCAGGCGCTGGCGACGCGCGACGACGTGGTCCACGCCAAGCCCGAGCCCGATGTCTATCTCGAGGCCGCCCGCCGTCTTGGCGTGGCACCCGGGCGCTGCATCGCCTTCGAGGATTCCAATGTCGGCCTCACCGCCGCACACGCCGCCGGCACCATGGCCTTCTTCGTGCCCGACATCCTCCAGCCGCTGCCCGAGGTCCGCGGCAAGTGCGTGCGCGTGCTGGGCGACCTGCACGAGGCCCGGCGGCTCCTGGAAGCTGCGTTCTAGAATTCTCGACTAGAACTTCTCCACCCACGGCCTGACTTCGATCTCCCAGCTCCAGGCACTGCGGTGCTGCTGCAGCGTCGCCCAATAGGTCTCGGCGATGGCGTCGGGATCGAGCAAGCTATCGGGCGCGTCGGCCGGCACCGGGCGCGCCGCACTGCGGATGCCGCCGTCGATCACGAAATGGGCGACGTGGATGCCCTTGGGGCTGAGTTCGCGCGCCATCGACTGGGCAAGGCCGCGTAGCGCGAACTTGCCCATGGCGAAGGTGGCCGAGAGCGCGAAGCCCTTTACGCCCGCGGTGGCGCCGGAGAGCAGAATGGCGCCGTGGTTCTTCGCCAGCATGCGGCGTGCGGCCTGCTGCGAGACCAGGAAGGCGCCGAACGCGCTGATGTCGATGGCGCGCCTGACGTCGTCGGGCGACAGCTCGACCAGCGGGCCCCTCACCCGGTTGCTCGCATTGTAGACCACGACGTCGGGCGTGCGGCCCTGGGCGTCGAGCGTCTCGAAGAGCCCGGCGACGTCCTTCGGATCGGCAGCGTTGCAGGCATGTGCCGCCGCGCCGGTCTCCTTGACCAAGGCCGCGAGCTTGTCGGTCTGGCGCGCGGCCACCGCTACGGCGAGACCGTTCCTGGTGAACAGGCGCGCCAGTGAGGCGCTGAGCCCCGGTCCGGTGCCCACGATCAATGCGGAACGATATGTCGGCTTGTCCATCGGCTTGCCCTCGTTGCCCCGAAATGGGCTCAGGTATACGCTAATTCGACCCAACAAAAAGGATCACGCCATGGACAAGGCTCCGGTTGTCGGCCGTATCGACATCATATCCGACGCGATCTGCCCGTGGTGCTACGTCGGCAAGCGCCAGCTCGAGCGTGCGCTCGATATCCTTGAAAAGCAGCAACTGGGCTTCGCCGTCGCCTGGCACCCGTTCCAGCTCAACCCCGAGATGCCGCCTGAGGGCGTCGAACGTCAGCAGTACCGGATCGCCAAGTTCGGCAGCCTCGAACGTTCGCAGCAACTCGACCAGCGTCTCACCGAGACCGCCGCCACGGTCGGCCTCGACTTTCATTTCGAGCGCCTGACGCGTACGCCCAATACCGTGAACGCCCATCGCGTGATCCGCCTCGCCGGCCAGAAAGACGTGCAGGACGGCGTCGTCGAGGCCCTGTTCAAGGGCTATTTCTGCAATGGCGCCGATATCGGCGATGCACAGATCCTGGCCGGGCTCGGCGCCGAGGGCGGTCTCGACCGCGACGAAGTGCTGGCGATGCTGGCCGGTGACGAAGGGCGCAAGGAAGTGCTGGCGGGCGATCAGATGGCGCGCAATGCCGGCATCCAGGGTGTGCCGAGCTTCGCGCTGCAGGGCCATGTCCTGTTCTCCGGCGCGGTACCGGCCGAGGAGATGGCGCAGTCGTTCCATCGCGCCTGGGAAACCTTGAAGAACCGCGCCGCCTGAGCCGGCCCAGCCGGGCGCAAACTCAGCGTCCAGGACCGCGCTGGACGTTCATGGTGGGCGAGTCCACCGGGCCACGCACGGTCATGATGTATTCCGCCCCCTGCCGGGCACCGCTGTCGACGGCGATCGTCGTATCGGTGATTGCCTGGATGAGGTCGGTCCGACTGGTGATGGTGGCAATGGCGTTGTCGCTCTGGACCGTGTGATCGTGCAGGGTGAGGGTGCCGCCGTGGAGCACCAGCTCTCCCTTGACCGAGCTCGGGTTTCTGATGAAGCCCTGCAACACCGCCGAACCGAAGGCCATCTGCGTGCTGAAAATGCCGCCGACGTCGGCGGCGAACGACGCCAGACCGAGCGAACCCTTGACGACCGCGGGACGGAGCGTGCCTTCGACCTGCCCGCGGCCGACCAGGGAATCGCGGATTTCCTCGAGCGAATTGCCGCTGCCCTCGAGCCCGATCTCCATGACGCTCATCTTACCGTCGATCGCCACCATGAGGTCGCTGTTGCCAAACGCGTTCGTGCCGCCGGCGCCCTGTAGCATCTCGCCGAAATGAATGCCCTGCAGGCTGCCCGACAGATCGACCGCCAGCCTGGCCTTCGAGGCGTCGACCGTGCCGGTGAAATCGACCGCGCCGCCGAAGAACTGACCGGTGAGCTTGGAAACCTTGAGAACGCCGTTCCTGAGGGTCGCCGTGAGGTCGCCGTAGTTGACTCGCAGCGAGCTGACCACGATCGACTGGGTGAAAAGCGCGAGCGAAGCGTCGAAGGCGCGGAACCCCGAGAGGTCGATGGGCTTGGCGGTCGATGTGCGCGGCGCACCACCCGGCAAGGGCGGCGCCACCACCGGCAGCGCGGTCCCGGGCACGACGCGCGACACGGTCGCGGGGACCGGGCTGGCCGCGACGCCCAGCCACTGGTCGATGTCGATCGTGCCGGGGACCTGCAACGTCGCGGTAATGTTGGGCCGTGCACCCAGCGTGGTGTCGATCGTACCGGTCATCGCGCTGCCCAGTGCCGTCAACTCGCCGTTGAACGCGGCGCGTGATGAAGTGCCCTTGAAAGTACCGGTGGCCGATACCGCGCCGAGCCCCGACTGGGGGCTGCCGGTGGCCACTGAAACCAGCCGGCTGACGTCGTCCGTCTGCAGCGAGAAGCGCCCAAGGTCGAAGCGAAAATCCGAACCGAGGACGACGCTGCCTGCCGCACGCGCGGTGATCCCCAGCATGGTCACGGTCGCGTCGCGCACGGCGAGCGCCGCCATCGTGCCGGTCGCATGACCTGTGGCGGCAGCGTTGCCGATCTTGCCGTTCATGAATTTCGGCAGGCCGGCATAGTCGAACACGCGATCGGCATCGGGCATCGTCGTGCTGAACATCAGGTCGAAGCGCGGCACCGTGCCGAAATCGTTCACCGAGCCGCTCAGGCTGAACTTCGCGCCCAGGAGATCGGCGACCTTGACCACGTTCAGCTTGAGATGATTGCCCTGCACCACCAGGTCGGCTTCGACGCCCTTCAACGGCTGGCCACGGTAGAGGAGCTTGGCCACCTTGGCCTTCACGCTGAAGCTGGGCAGCGGCACGGCGGACGGCACCGCCTCCGCCGCAACAGGAGTTGCCGCCAGGTCGGGCAATGTCCACGGCTCGGGACTCGAGGGCACGTAGGGATCGAGATCGATCTGTTCGAACTGGATCTGCGCCGACGCCACGAGCGACTTGCCGAACGTCACGACGCCGCTGCCCGTCCCGCTTGTGCCGTCGACCGCGATTGCGGCATCGCTCACCTGCACCTTGCCTGCCGCGGACACGAACTTGCCGTGCAGCTCCAGCGCCTGCAGCCGGTCTTCGGGCACGCCCGATATGTCGATATCGAGCCATGCCAGCGTCTCGCGAAACCTGGCACCGACCAGGCTGAGCTCGCCATTGGCGAACGGCTTGGCCGGATCGCCGATGGCGGACGACGACGCCTGAAGGACCATGTCCCCCGGCAGGATGGCGCGCGCCCGGGGCACGGCAACGACGCCGTCGCGAATGTCGAGAACCAGCGAAAGATCGCGAACGGTGCCCTTGCGGTAGACAACTTCGGCGATATCGAGCGACACCTGTGCGTCGAACGGCACCGCGCTCGAGTTCGGCGCGGCGGCGACCGGCGCCTTGACGGGCGGCGCTTTGGCGGACGCGGCCTTGGCGGCTGGCGTGTTGGCAGGCGGTGTCTTGACCGCAGGTGTCTTGACCGCAGGTGTCTTGACCGCAGGTGTCTTGGCTTCAGGTGTCTTGGCCTCCGGCTGAAAGAGTCCAGGCTGTTCCAGCAGGACACGCCACTTCTCCAGATCGACCTTGGGCAACGAGACGTGGCCGTCGAACTTGGGCGTCGGCCCTGGCGTCAGGGCGAGCGTTCCCGAGGCGGTCTCACCCGCCATCGACATCCGGAAATCCGAGAGCGCAAGACGGCGTGGCGAATACTCGATGCCGCCATCGAAGGTGAACCGGCCGACCGCGGAACTGTCGTTCTCGATCGACTGCTCTCCGACGGCCCGAAGGATGACGGCGATGAACCTCGACAGTCGGCCGGCCGCGATCGACAGCTTGCCGGTCACCTCGGCGTCGGGGCCGATCTTGTCGACGCGGCCGGAAAAATCGAGGGTGCCGCTCTCGACCTTCAGCTTGACCGCCACCTCGTGACCTCGCGGCGAGGGCTCGCTCACTTTGATGTCGAGCGCAAGCGGCACGCCGTTGACGGTCGCCGTGCCGGTCATCGAAATCGGGCCCTCGAAGGAACCAACCGCGGCCGTCAGATCGACGGCCTCGGCCCGAATGGTCTTGGCATTGCGCGGATCGGTGTAGCTGATCGTTCCCCGCACGATGCGCAGTCGGCCGATCGCCATATGCAGGCCACTGGCGGGAGCGCCGGCCGGTTGGCTGGCGCCTGCGCCCGGCGCGAAGTCCCAGTTCGGTCGGCCATGGGCGTCGCTCTCGAGTACGATGACGGGCTCGGCGAGGGTAAGGCGGTCGATCTCGACGCTGCCGCGCAACAGCGCCCACCACGACGGCGAGGCACCGATCCAGCGCACGTCGACCATCTGGGCGCCGGTGCCGCCGACGGCATTGGCGAAATGGACGCGGCGGGCGCTGATCCGGGGCCGCGGAAACATCGAGAGTTTCATCGGCCCCTCGATCACCAGCTCGCGCCCGGTCGCTTCCTTGACGGCATTGACTATGGCCGGCTTGTAGGCATCGACGTCCACGACGTACGGCACCGCTGCCGCCGCGAGCAATGCCACGCCAACCACTGACGCGGCGATCAAACCGATCTTGGTATGCAATCGCATGACGATGGCCCGCTTGGGGCGCGTCCGGGCGCGCCAAGATGCTATCCAGCGAAACTTCCGGATATTCTCGGGCTATTCTAGGGCCAAACCTGCTCTAGGATCGCATAAAATCAGGGAGCACGGCCAATGGCTGATATCAGGTTCGGGTTCCAGGCGGCACCCGCCAGCGATACCCACAAGTCCGACCAGGCGCTTTACCGCGAAGTGATGGACGATTGCGCGCTGGGCCAACGCCTTGGCTACGACGCGGCGTGGCTGCTGGAGCACCATTTCAGCGACTACTACCCGACGCCGAGCCCACTCCTGTTCATGGCGCATATTGCTGCGGCCTTTCCCGACCTCTCGCTCGGCACCTCGGTGCTGGTGTTGCCGTGGTACCATCCGCTCAGGCTGGCCGAGGAGATCGCCATGCTGAACAGCATGACAAACGGCACGCTGCATCTCGGCATCGGCCGCGGCACCGCCAGGATGGAATACGACGCCTACAACGTCGACATGAACGAGGCCCGTGCCCGCTTCGCCGAATGCTACCGCATCGTCGAGAAAGGCCTGACCGGCGAGCCCTTCACCCACGACGGCACGTTCTGGCAAATCAAACAGCCGATCCGCATCCGTCCCGAACCGGTGGCCAAGAAGGTCCATTTCTATGGCGCGATCGGCAGTCCGGCCAGCGCCGAGGTGATGGGCGACCTCGGTGTCGCACCGATCTGCCTGTCGACGTTCCCCGACAAGCTTCTGACCGGCATCCTCGAACGTTGGCGGGCCCGCGCGAGCGCCGCCGCCGCACGCGAAGCGATCCTGCCGATCTCGGTCAAGATGTTCATCGCCGACAGCGACGAGGAAGCACGCGACCTTGGCCGTCGCTACTACCCGCCCTACTTCGCGCTTCAGTGCACTCACTACGAATCCGACGCCAACCCGTGGGCGGATATTCCGGAGTACCGCGACTTCAGCCGCATGTTCGCCAACCTGCGCAAGCTCACCGATCCCGGTGAACTCGGGCCGTTCATGGACTCCAACCTGGTCGGCAGCCCGGCCACGATCTGCCGCCGCATCGACGCTCTGGCAGCGCTCGGCTTCAACTATTTCATGGTATCGTGCGCCACGCCGGGCACGCCGATCGAATTGCGCCAGGCCATGATGACCCGCTTCGCGCGCGAAGTGTGTCCACGCTACTCGCGTGCCATGCGCAGGAACGAAGCCGCCTGACCTGCACATTGTATCGATTGTTTCTTCACAGCCGCTGCGCCATGACATGCGCTACAGCATCTGGAGAAAATCGGGTGTGCGTGAATGAAACTATCCACGGCCTCAGGACACTGTAAGCTGCACCGATCGCGCCGGGCACGAATGTTCAGTTTTCGGCGTTAGGGTCGCAAAGGCCGGGAGCATGCGTTCGAGGGTCCTGATTGGCTGCGTGGTCGCCGCGGTGCTGTGCTCGGCCGGGGCAGCGCTTGCGCAGAAGAGCGGCGGCGTGCTCCGCATGTACCATCGCAGCAATCCGCCGAGCGCCTCGATCCACGAGGAAGCCACCATCTCGACCGTCGTGCCCTTCATGCCGGTGTTCAACAACCTCGTCCTGTTCGACCCGGCGGTGGCGCAGAACAGCGAGGCATCGATCGTTCCCGACCTCGCCGAGTCGTGGAGCTGGAACGACGACGGGACCGAACTCACCTTCAAGCTGCGCCAAGGCGTGAAGTGGCACGACGGCCTGCCCTTCACCGCCACCGACGTGGAGTGCACCTTCAACCTGCTGACCGGCCGGGCCCGCGACAACCTGCGCCGCAATCCGCGCGCGACGTGGTACCGCAACATCAACTACGTCCACAGCGACAACGCCTATGAGGTAACGATCTACCTCAACCGGCCACAGCCCTCGATCCTGTCGCTGCTGGCCTCGGGCTATTCACCGATCTACCCCTGCCACATTCCGCCGGCCCAGATGCGCCTCAAGCCGATCGGTACCGGTCCGTTCAAGTTCCATTCGTTCAAGGAGTTCGAACGCATCAAGCTGGTGCGCAATCCCGATTACTGGAAGCCCGGACGGCCCTACCTCGACGGTATCGAGTACACCATCGTCACCAGTCCCACGACGGCACTCCTGAGCTTCAGCGCCGGCCGCTTCGACATGACATTCCCCTGGGAAGTGACAGTTCCGCAGCTCAAGGAGACACAACGGCCCAAATCCAAGACGGTGTGCGAGACCTCGGCGATGAACAACAACACCAACCTGCTGGTGAATCACCGCGCCGCGCCCTTCGACAATCCCGACATTCGCCGGGCTCTGGCGCTGGCGCTCGACCGCCGGGCCTTCGTCGCCGCCCTTGGTGTGGGCGCAGGCGAGATCGGCGGCCACCTCCAGCCACCGCCTGATGGCTTGTGGGGCCTACCATCCGACATGCTGGCCGCCGTTCCGGGCTTCGGTCCCGATGTCAAGCAGAACCGCGAGGAGGCCCGCGCCCTGATGGCCAAGGCTGGCTACAGCCGGGACCACCAGTTGCGCCTCAAGATCTCGACGCGCAGCGTCGCGCTCTACAACAACCCGGCGCAGCTTCTGATCGATCAACTCAAGGAAATCAACATCGCGGCCACGCTCGATGTCGTCGAGACCTCGCACTGGTTCACCCGGCTCGACCGCATGGATTATTCCATTGCCCTCAACACCACGGGCAATGGCGTCGACGATCCCGACCAGTCCTTCTACGAGAATTTCTCCTGCCGCTCGGAGCGCAACTACAACGGCTACTGCAATCCGGAGATCGAGCGGCTGTTCGACATCCAGTCAGGCGAACTCGATGCCGAGAAGCGCCGCCAACTCGTCTGGGAGATCGACGCCAAGCTTCTGGCCGACGGCGCGCGGCCGCCCATCATGTGGAACCGCGCGGCCACCTGCTGGCAGCCCTACGTCAAAGGCTTCGTCGCCCATGTCAACAGCATGTACAACGGCTTCCGCCTCGAAGACGTCTGGCTCGACCGGCCCTAGGGACCCCGCCGGCGCAGCTTCTGGACGGTCTCGTCGAGCGTCGAGAGGAAGCGCGAGCGGTCGCGCGGGCTCATCGGTTTGGGGCCGCCTGTCGCCTCGCCCATGGCCCGCAGGTTCGACATCAACTCGCGGCTGGCCATTGCCATGCCGATCGAGGAGGTGGTGAAGGCCACCCCGGTCGAGCCGATCGCCGCCGCGCCCCTCTTCAGGCTGCGGTCGGCGAGCGGAATGTCGGCAGTAACCACGATGTCACCCGGCCCTGCACGTTCGGCGATCCAGTCGTCGGCGGCGTCGAAGCCGTCGCTCACGACCACGCGCTCGATGCGCGGATCGCGCGGTACGTTGATGTAGGCGTTGCTGACGATGAAGACCTTGAGCCCGTAGCGCTCGGCGACGCGATAGATTTCCACCTTCACCGGGCAGGCATCGGCATCGACATAGATCGCGGTCACGCCCTCGGTCCTGCGGGGCCGCGCCGCACCGGCACCGCCGAGGGCCTCATTCGAGCACCGCTACCTTCTTGCGTTCGATCAGCTTGAAGTCGATGGCCGCACCCAGCCCCGGACCGTTGGGCACATGCACCATGCCGTCGCGTCCGACGGCGATATCCTGCTCGAGACCGTATTTCTGCGCCGCGTCCGGCAGCAGCACCTCGAAGAACGACGTGTTCCTGATCGAGGCGATGACATGGAGGTTGGCGATGTTGTTCAGGGAATTGCCGCCGTGGTGGACCTCGTAGCTCATGCGGAAGGCCTCGGCGAGATGCGCGGTCTTCACCAGGGTCGTGATGCCGCCTTTCACGGCCACGTCGCCGCGCAGAAAATCGGTTGCCTGCAGCATGATCCAGGGCTGGTAGGAATCGAGGCCGGTGATGGGATATTCGGTGGCGAGGATCGGGATCGAAAGCTGCTGCTTCAGCTTCACGTAGTTGTAGATGTCCTGGTCGGCGAGCGGATCCTCGTACCAGTGAAAATCCATCTCCTCGACCGCGCGGCCGACACGGACCGCTGCCGGATAGTCGTAGCTCCAGGTCGAGTCGAGCATGATCGTGTAGTCGCCGACCGCCCGGCGCACGGCTTCGCAGACCTTGATGTCTTCCTTCCATTGCGTCGGCGGATGGATCTTGTAGGCCGCCCAGCCGTATTCCTTGAATGCCAGTGCCTCCTCGGCATAGGCCTGCGGCGAGGACAGCACCGCCGAACTGGCATAGGCGGGAACGGATTCGCGATAGGTTCCCAGCAGACGATGGATCGGCTGGCCCATCGACTTGCCCAAGAGATCCCACAGGGCGACGTCGACGGCGCCGATGGCGCGCACGCCGCACGACCGCTGCTTCTTCCACAGATCCTGGACAACGGCCTCGCGATGCAGCGGATTGCGGCCCATCAGCATCGGCTTCAGGTGGGTGATGAGCCCCTGCCCGTCCGTCGCCGCCGAATTGGAGGCGGAGCCCAGGAAGGCGTGCCCCTCTAGGCCCTCGTCCGTTATGATCCGCAGCAGACCGAGCGCGCTGGAGCCCGAGAAGCGGCTGTGTGCCCCGTAGGTGGTCGGCGGAATGTCGTCCCAGGCAAAAAGCGTAAGCGTGACGTCGGTGATTTTCATGGCGTTGTCTCCCAAACCCGTCGCTCGGAGCCGTAGGGATCGTTCTCGATCCGGCATGTCGTGTCGAAGATCATCGTCGCGCGATCGGCCATCGAATAGACCGGCCAAGCCGGCAAATCGCCATGGCCCGGCGTGCCGCTGCGGGCGAAGGCGAACCAGGCGCGGCTCATCGTCCGGGCCAATGCCAACCGTCCCGGATCGTCACCGGTAAGGGCTGCCGTCGTGGTGTTGTCGAACACGAAGGGAATCTCCAGCGTGTGGCAGGACCGCAGCCGGCCGCCCAGCACCGGCGTTTCCCAGGCGAAGAGATAGACGAATACCGGCGCCCCCTTCTGGGCGAGCTTGCGTTCGGCGATCTGCAGCGACATCGCGCGGACTCCGGCGTCGGACAGGATGGCGATGGCGACCTGATCGGCGGGCATCGCCGGCTGTGCCCGCCGGTAGGCGGCAACCACTTCGGCGGCGCGGGCGCCCAGCTGGGGTTTCAGGGCCTCGGGCAGATTCTCGAAGCTGGCGCCGGTCACCCACGGCAGATGGCCGCTGAACAGCGTGTGCTCATCCTTGTTGGTGCCGATCATCAGCGGCACGTCGGCCGAAACCGCGGGCGCGCCGGGCGCGAACGGCCCGCCGGGAAAGACCTTGCCGTCGATCACCGGGTTGAAGCCCATGCGCCGTCGCTCGGCGAAGGGCGCGCGGCTGGCGTTGGCCTGCACGGCACCCTGCGCTTCGAGCAGGCGCGCGGCCGGGATCTGCCGCAGCTCGCCCGCCCGGGCGGCGTCGAGGCCGAGCTGCTCCAGCACCTGGCGCGCCGTGCTGGTACCGTCGTCACGGTTGGCCATCTGCACCGCCGGCCCGCTCTGGATGATGGCCTTGTGAAACAGGCCCTTGGCGCAGGGCAGCGCCATCAGGACGCTCACCTTGGCGCCGCCGCCCGACTCGCCGAAGATCGTGACGTTGCCGGGATCGCCGCCGAAGGCCGCGATGTTGTCGCGCACCCATTCGAGGGCGGCGACGATGTCCATCATGCCGGCGGTGCCGGCGCCGGCGAAATCATCGGCGATGTCCTCGAGATGGAGATAGCCCAGCACGCCGAGGCGGTGATTGAACGACACGACCACGACATCGTCGGCGCGGCACAGGTTGGCGCCGTCGGACCACGGCGAAGACCCCGAGCCGGTGATGAAGGCGCCGCCATGGCACCAGAACAGCACCGGACGCTTCGAACCCGACAGGCCGGACGACCAGACGTTGAGATAGAGGCAATCCTCGTCGCGCTTCTGGACGCCGCCGAGCGTGAATATCTTCAGCAGGTCGGGCGGCAGGCCGAAGACATTGTCGCCCTGCACCGCCATGTTGCCGTAGGCCACGGCGTCGCGCACGCCGGACCACGGCTGCACCTTCTGCGGCGGCCGGAAGCGCTGCTTGCCGAGCGGCGGGGCGGCGTAGGGAATGCCCTTGAACAGGTTGACGCCACGGTCGGTCTCGCCGCGCACGCGGCCAGCCGTGGTCTCGACGACGATATCGGCTGTCATACTCATTTGTCTCCCGTTCGCTTCAGTATAAGCTGGGGCAATGAACGACAAAGCAAAAGCCGAACTTGCGCCGACCGGCGTTCTGCGTGCCGGCATCAACCTGTCCAATTTCCTGCTGGTCACCGGCCGCAGCGCGACCGGCGATCCCGAGGGCGTGGCACCCGACATGGCCCGCGCGATCGCGGCCGAACTCGGCGTGCCGGTCAAGTACGTGCCGTTCAAGACGCCGGGCGAACTGGGCGACCAGGCGGGCAAGAACATCTGGGACATCGGCCTGATCGGCGCCGAGCCGCAGCGCGCCGAGAAGATCGCCTTCTCCGCCGCCTATGTCGAGATCGAGGCGACCTACATGGTGCCCGAGGGTTCGGCGATCAAATCGATTGCCGAGGTCGATCGCAAGGGCGTGCGCATCGCCGTCTCGGCACGCAGCGCCTACGACCTCTGGCTGGTGAACAACATCAAGCATGCCACCCTGGTGCAGGTGAGCGGGCTCGACGCCGCCTACGACAAGTTCATGTCCGACAAGCTCGAAGTGCTGGCCGGCCTCCGCCCCGGACTTCTGAAGGACGTCGCCAAGGCCCCCGGCCTCAAAATCCTCGACGGCAAGTTCACCGCGGTGCAACAGGCGGTGGGCACGGCCAAGGCCAACCTCGCGGGCGCCGCCTTCCTTGCCGGCTTCGTCGAGACCGCCAAGAAGTCGGGCCTGGTCGCCGAACTGATCGAGCGTCACAAGGTCAGGGGCCTGTCGGTCGCGCCAGCCGCCTGAACCGTCGCTAGCGCCCGGCGTCCATGTCGGCGAGCTTGGCGACGCGACGGCGGAACTCCTCGGCGGTCGAGAAGGTCGCCGCGAGATAGGCGGCTACCAGATCCCTGGCGAGCCACGGCCCGACGATCTGGGCGCCGATGCACATCACATTGACGTCGTCGTGCTCGACACACTGATGCGCCGAATGCACGTCGTGGCAGACGGCGGCGCGGATGCCCTTCATCTTGTTGGCGCCGATCGCCGCGCCGACCCCGGTGCCGCACACCATCAGGCCGCGCGCAGCACGGCCCGCCGTGATGGCGGCCGCAACCTTGCGCGCGATATCGGGAAAATCGACCGGCGCCGGATCGAACGAACCCACGTCCTCGATCTCGTGGCCGAGCCCGCGCACGAAGCCGAGCAGTTCGGCCTTCATCGCAAAGCCGGCATGGTCCGAGCCGACGACGAGCTTCACCGCAGCTTGCCGATCGTCACGCAGTCCGGATCGATCGCCGTCTTGGCGATCTCGACGAAGCGCTCCAGCGGGCAGGCGTTGTTGGTTTCCTGGCCGCTGCAGGCCGCCAGCGGGACCGCCACCATGTCGGGCAGATGGTCCAGATCGAGCCGCGTCGCCTGGCGCATCTGCTCCGACGTCTGGGCGTAGTAGGCCAGCCGCACGTAACGCTGTCCGGTGCGGACTTCCTTCAACAACTCGAAGGCCAGCGCGCTGCCGGGCGGTGCAGTGTTTTCCTGGAAGCCCGTAAGCTTCCAGCCGAGATTGAGCAGACCCGCGACATTGAGGATGTTGGTATCGTGGCCGATCAGCATGCCGAAACGCACCGGCTGGGCGATGTCGGGCGCGCCGGGGAAGTCGTGGCCGTCCTGCAGCGCGGCCACGATCTGGGCCAGCATGTTCGATCCCTTCTGCCGGGCGATCTGCCGCGTCTTCTCCATCAGGTCGCCATACAGCCGATGAACTTTCATCACGTCGAGGATCGCCGCGTTGTCTGCGAGGCGTCCCCACGCGACCTGGTCGGCGGGCAAACCCTCGGCGCTCTCGGTCAGGAAGAGTTCTGCCGCCATCGAACCGATGGCGATCGGCCCCTTCATCATCACGCCACCGCGCGGATCGGGCACGATGGCGGGCGCCTCGACGGCGAGACCGCAAGCCTTGCCGCCGGGCGACGCGCCGGGCGGGCAGAGTGTTGCCTGCAGTTTCGAAAGCTGCGGCGCATACTCGCGCAGCACCGAACTGAAGTCGCCGCCGATCCGCGCCAGGATCGCGTCCCGGTTGGCCGCCGCATCCATCGGACAGGCAGCCGACGGCGCGGGATGGAACAGCGGATCCGGCTTCGAGAGGTCGGTCTGGTGCTTGAGGATCGGGTTGATGCAGCGCAGGTAGGGGCCGCCCTGCGTCGACAGCGCCGCATACTCGGTGCGCTTGTCGAGGTCGACCCATATGACGACGATGCCCGGGGCGGGACAGTCGTCGGCCTGGATCAGGCCGCGGCCGCCATAGGTCAGCCGATAGAACTGGCCCATCTGGCGGCCGAGCTCGATACCACGCGGCGTCACGTCACCGGGCGCCACCGGCCAGGCGGGCCACGGCGAGGCCGCGAACCTGGCGAGTTCCTCGGGCGACTGGTCCGGCGCCCGCACATCGTGACGGGCGAGCAGAATGACCCGCTCCATCTGCCAGCCCGGCGGGATCGGCGGGACCTGGGCCACTGCCGGCGCCGCCGCACCCAGCGCGGCAACGAGAAAAATCGATAACCAACGAAGTTTCATTTTGATGTTCCAGGACAATTCGACGGCGATCCTACGCCATGGGCGGTGAGCGCGATAGCTTTCGGGCGTCGTGCGATTCGGCGGCCCACCTGGCAACAGCGGGATTCCCCACCATAACCCGCGGGAATGATATTCCGGGGCGAATGAATTGTCTGGTCGCGGATCCGCGCTGCATATTTCCCGCAATCAGGAAGGGGATCGTCACTTGTCCGCACAGGATTTCGCCGGCCGGCCCGTCGCCGCTATCGTGGAGGCCTTCACCACCGGCCGTGTCGCCGCGCGCGACATCGTCGAAGGTCTGCTGGCGCGCTGCGCCAGGGCCGAGCCCTACAATCCCATCGCCACGCTCGATGCCGACGGTGCCCGCGCCGCCGCCGATGCGCTCGATGGCCGCCGCAAGCGCGGCGACGGCTTCGGGACACTGGCCGCCGTGCCGGTCTCGGCCAAGGACCTGATCCTGACCCGCGGCCTGCGCACCGCCTTCGCGTCGCTGACGATGAAGGACAATGTGCCTACGGTCGATGCCGATGCCATCGCCCAGTGGCGGGCGGCCGACGCCGTGCTGTTCGCCAAGACGACGACGCCGGAGTTCGGCCACAAGGTCCTGACCGACAGCCGCCTGCACGGCATCACGCGCAATCCGTGGAATCGCGAGCACAGCAGCGGCGGCTCGAGCGGCGGTGCGGCAGTGTCGATCGCGCTCGGCCTCGGGCCGATCGCCATGACCACCGACGGTGCCGGGTCGGGTCGCATTCCGGCCGCCTGCTGCGGCGTCTATGGGCTGAAGGCCACGCTCGGCCGCGTGCCCCACGAGGCGGCGCCCGACCAGTTCGGCCAGCTCACCTACCTCGGCGTCATGGCGCGCCATCCCGCCGATCTCGGTGCCGGCCTCGCCGCCATGTCGCGCGGCCATCGCGACGACCCGTGGACCGCCGCGATCGGCCGCACGCCGTTTCCCTGGCCGCCGGCCGCCGGCGCGGATCCCATCGCCGGCAGGCGCATCACCGTCATCCGCCGCATGACCGGCGGCTATCTCGATCCCGATACCGAAGCGCGGCTCGACGCCGCCATCGCCTTCCTCGACAAGAAGGGCGCGCGCATCCGCGAGATCGACGGCCGCGAGATCGACTGGAAACTCGATGTCGCCCGCCTGATCCTGCGCGCCAACCAGGTCGAGCGCTTTGGCGAGTTGTTGAAGACGCGCCGCGGCGATCTCGACCCGTCGTTCGCCAAGACGCTCGAAGAAGGCCAGGCGATCGATATCGCGACCCTGCGCAAGGCCCTGGCAGACCGCACGCTGGCCTACCGCTCGGTGCAGAAGCTGTTCGCCGAGTGCGACCTGTTGCTGACGCCGACCGTCGCCACGCCGGCGCCGCCCGCCACCCAGGACCAGTTCGCGCCGCTGATGGTCGACGCCAGGCCGATCGGCGATCTGCGCTCGGCCTGGTACGCCTACGCCATTCCCTTCAACATGACCGGCCATCCGGCGATCAGCATTCCGTGGGGCCGCTCGAAGGCCGGCCTGCCGATCGGCATTCATTTCGTGGCGCCATGGTTCGCCGAAGCCCACCTGATCCAGCTCGCCGCGGCGTGCGACGCCGAGAGCGGTGCCTCGGGCGAGTTTCCGCCCGGCTTCGCGCCCGACGCCTGAACCGCTCAGGCCCAGCCCTTGGTGCGAAGATGAAGCTTCACCGCGTCGAGGAAGGCACCGGCCAGCCGCGACGGCTCGCGGTGGCGCGGCCGCATGGCACGGAACAGATATCGGATGCGCGGTTCGAACGGCACGATGGCAACGCCGTCGCGCAGGTAGTCGCGCGCCGTGAACGGCTCGACGATCGACACACCGAGTCCGCGCGCCACCAGGGCGCAGGCCTCGGCCGAGGAGTAGACGTCGATCTCCATCCGGCGTTCGATGCGCTCCTGCTCGAAGGCGGCATCGATCAGGTGGCGCATGCGGCCGTCGAGCGGGAACGACACGAAGCGCTCGCCGCGCAGGTCGCCCGGCCGGATCAGCTTGCGCCGCGCCAGCCGGTGCTCGCGCGGCACCACGCAGACCGCGAAGGTGCGGCTCAGCTCCTCGGCGATCATCGCGGGATGCTCGAACGGCATCATCGAGAAGCCGAGATCGATCTGCTGGTCGATCATCTTCTGGTTGACGTAGGTCGAGCTGCGCACATGGAAGGCGATGTGGGCCTTGGCGTGATGCCTGAGAAACCCCGCCATCACGTCAGGCAACACGGCGCGGCCCAGCGCCGGCGTCGAATAGATCTGGAGGTCGCCGACCAGCCGCTCGCGGATGTCGCGCGCCACCTGGGTGATCTGGTCGAGGCTGTGATAGAGCCGCGTCACCTCGGCCGCCAGCAGCCGCGCCTCGCTGGTTGGCGCCAGCCGCCGCTTGATCCGGGTGAACAGCGGATAGCCGATCTCGAACTCGAGGCCGGCCAGGATCTTGCTCACCGCCGGCTGCGACACGCCCAGCCGCTCGGCCGCCGCCGTCACCGTGCCGCGTTCCATGATGGCGCGAAAGGCTTCGAGCTGGCGCGACGTGATCATCATAACCTCGGGGAATTGTCGTTCGTCGACCATGGCGTCCGATGCCCGTTCCAGCAAGTCCGGAGGCCGTCATGACCGCATCGATCCTGGACAGCAGTTTCAAGGAAGAGCCCTACTGGTGGGAGGCCTTCCGGCCCCAGGCGATCGAGGCGCCGTCGCTGCCCGGCCGGACCGACGTGGTCGTCGTCGGCGGCGGCTACGCCGGCCTCGCCACCGCACGGGCGCTGGCCGACGGCGGCGTGAAAAGCGTGGTGCTGGAGGCCGAGGAATTCGGTTCGGGCGCCAGCACGCGCAGCGGCGGCGGGATCAGCGCCGGCCTCAGCATCGGCAAGAGCTTTGCCGGCAAGAGCCTCGACTATGCACCCGAGCTGGTGCGCGACGTCGTCGGCTGGGCGGTCGAGGCCTACCGCGGGCTGTTCGATCTCGTCGAGAAGGAGAACATCGACTGCCATCTCGAGCAGCACGGCCGCTTCCTCGGCGCCTGCGCGGTCTCGCACTATGACGGGCTGCGCGCGCGTTTCGACAAGCTGCGCGCCGGCGGCGCCACCGACTGCTACCTGGTCAGCCGGGAAGAACAGCGCCAGGAGATCGGCAGCGATTTCTATCACGGCGGCATGGTGCTGGAGACCGCAGGCAAGCTGCATCCTGCGCTGTTCTACGGTGGCCTGCTGGCAGCGGCGCGCCGGCGCAATTCGATCACCCTGGCCGGCCACTGCCGCGCCACCGGGCTGGCGCGCAGCGGCGACGGCTGGCGGGTCACCACGGGCGCGGGCGACATCGAGGCCCGCCATGTCGTGATCGCCACCAACGGCTACACCTCGGGCCTGACGCCGCAATTGCAGCGCCGCCTGGTGCCGATCGCCAGCCACATCATCGCGACCGAGGAACTGCCCGCCGACCTTGTCCAAAAACTCTGTCCCAAGGGCCGCACCTTCTCCGAGACGCGCCGCGTGCTGCACTATTATCGCATCTCGCCCGACGGCCGGCGCGTGATCTTCGGCGGCCGTGCCCGCTTCACCGAAATCCCCGGCGAACTGCGCGCGCGCCTGCTGCACCGGGCGATGGTCGAACGCTTTCCCGAACTCGCGGACACCAAGGTCACGCACACCTGGCAGGGCAACGTCGCCTTCACCTACGATGCGCTGCCCCACGCCGGCGAGATCGACGGGCTGCACTTCATCCTGGGCTGCAACGGCTCGGGCGTGTCGATGATGCCCTTCCTGGGCGACGCCATGGGCAAGTCGATCGCCGGCAAGCTGCACGGCCGGATGCCGTTCGCCGATACCGCCCTGCCGGCGATCCCGCTCTACTCCGGCAATCCCTGGTTCCTGCCGGCGATCGGCGGCGCCTTCCGCGCGCTGGATTACATCGACGAAAAGATCCGCTGAGCGCGGCAAGCCATGTCGTTTCTTCAGCCCAGTAGAATTTTGTCACCCGCCGCCACTTGAACGCGCGCACACCATGGTTGCACTTTCCTCTCCCTTGCGTCTTTTGTTTGTAGATCACGCGAGAGGAAACATTTAGTGTCCGTGCAACTACTAGCGGGATAGAGCCGGTACAGGCTCGTCCTGAAGGGCCAGAGATGGCCGGTTGCTTTGGGGGGATTGAAATTGAAAGCGGAAGTCACACAGCGCACTGCCGTGCGCGCGAAGATGCTTGTTCGCGGCCTGTCGCGTTCCTTGCGCAACTCACTGGCCGTCATCGTCTGCGCGTCACAAGTCGTCGGCTGTGCTTCCAGCCCCGAATCGGTCGACGCACGTTATGTAAGTCCGAACGCGTATCAGAACTGGAGCTGCGGACAGCTCGTCGATGAAAGAATGCGCCTTACGAAGGAAGTAGAGCGAATTTCGGGCCTGCAACGCCAAAATGCCAATGCCGATGCAGCGATGATGACGGTCGGTGTGATCGTCTTCTGGCCGGTGCTGATTGGGCTGGCGGCAACGAAGGATCGAAAGGACGAACTCGGCCGCCTCAAAGGCGAATACGATGCCGTCGACCTGTCGACGCGGACAAGGCAGTGCACCATGCCCGCACCCGGTGCCCCGAGCGTCCCCGCGGTTCCCACCCCCGAATCGGCTGCGATGATTGCGGACGCCGCGGGAGTGTATAAAGGCAAAGGCACGACGGATTCCTGGTGCGTGGCCCCGACGATGACTGTCACCCTGAAAGGCGACATCGCCGAAGGGCAGCTCTCAGAGCTTTCCAGCGGTGCGACGACCAGCACCATTTCCGGGACCATCGACAATTCGGGCGTCGTCACCCTCGAATTCAAGGGAACCAACGCCAACTACTTCAGCGGAAGGGTCGACGGCGCGCTTAAGGGCAATCTCCTGAGCTTGCAATTTCGCTCGAAGACGGCCACCGCGTGCAATTACGCCTTCGACTTGCAGAAGGGATGACGGCGCGCACCTCATGCCCCCGCCTCAAGCGGGCTCAGGTTGGTGGCGCCAGCGCAAGTTTGTAGACACGCGCCGCGGTGCCGCTGAACAGCGCCGTCTTCTCGGCCGCCGAGCAATCCGTCGCCAGGCGCTTAAAAGCGTTCCACAGCACGGCGTAGCTGCACATGCCCTTGTCGACCGGGAAGTTGCTCTCGAACATCGCCCGGTCCGGCCCGAAGGCCTCGATCGAGGTTTCGATATAGGGCTTCCACGCCGCCGCCAGCTCGGCCGAGGTCGGCGGCTTCGGCCGTTCGGGAAAGTCGAAGCCGCCCAGATGCATGCCGAGACCGCCCAGCTTCACCGTGACGTTGGGACAGCGCGCCAGCTCGAACAGTTTCGGCTTCCACTCGGCGAAGCCATCGGCGCGACGGCCGGCGTAGGGACCGATGCCGATCGGGCCGCCGACATGGTCGAGCACGATGCCGGTCGCGGGAAAGGCGCGCGCCAGGTCGATCAGGTCGTCGAGCTGGGTGTGCAGCAGCCAGGCATCGAAACTGAGGCCCAGTTCGCCCAGAGCGGCGAAGCCGCGGCGGAACTGGGCGTCGCGCAGCAGCCCTTCCGGCGGCGCAGCCGTGCTGGCGCGCAGCCCGCTCGAATGCCACGGCGCCACGTTGCGGATGCCCTTGAAGCGGCCGCCGGCCAGCGCGACGTGCGCCTCGAGGGCGGCCTTGGCGCGGTCGCCGAACCGCAGATCGACGTTGCCGACGATGCCGAGACAGGCGCGCGTCCTGCCGTAGCCGCCGCTCGCACTCACGGCGGCGATGCCGTTCACGAACCCGGTCTCGCCCAGCGAGCGCCGGGTTTCGTCGCCGTCGGCGCGATACATCGCCCGGCATTCGACGAACACCGTGGCCACGATGTTGTGGCCGCTGCCGGTGTCGGCCAGCAGATCGGGCAGCAGATAGCTGTTGCCGGGCCGGTCCCAGAGATGGTGGTGCGGGTCGACGATCGGCAGATCGGGTTCGAGCGCCGCCTCGTGATGTTGGCCCAGCCAGTCCGGCCGGACCGCGAGAAAGCCTGTAGCGATCGCTTGCGCCGCCATTCGTCACTCCCCCAAAAGCTCGCTCTTCACCCCAGCGTCGGCGTGCCCGCGCGGTGCGGTTTCAGCACGGCATAGAGCGCGGCGTGATGCGGCGTCGGCACGCCCAGCCGGCGGCCTTCGCGCACCAGATAACCCGACAGGCCGTCGACCTCCATCGGACCGCCCTTGGCGATGTCGTGATACATTGAGGCATACATGCCGGCCGGAAAGCCCTTCAGGCGCGCCACGCTGACAGGCTCGATGTCGGCCGGCACGGCGACGCCGGCGGCGCGAGCGACGGCGGTCGCCTCGGCAATCAGCGCGGCCGCGACCTCGACCACATCGGGATCGCTGTAGAGCGGCCCGGCCGGCAGCCGCGACGCCGACGTAAGGGCTGCGTTGGTGACCAGGCCGATGAACTTGCTCCACAGCGCGCCGCGCACGTCGCCGGGCATCTCGGCGCCGAAGCCGGCGCGGCGGCAACGTTCGACAAAGTCTGTCGCGCGAGCGTGGGCGCCTCCATCGTCCGCGGGCGCGCCGAACACGATCGACGACATCTCACCGACGTAGCGCACGTGCCCGGGGCCGGCGATCACCGCCGAGACATAGGCGCAGCCGGGCAGCACCGTGACGCCCGGCAGGGCGCGCGCGATCGTGTCCGGCCCGTCGATGCCGTTCAGCAGCGACACCGCCAACGTCTGCGGGCCGAACAGCGGCGCTGCCGCGCGGGCCGCCGCCTCGGCCTGGAAGAGCTTTACCGCAAAGACCACGACATCGGCGGTGCCCAGCGTCGCCGCGTCGTCGCTGGCGTCGATGCGCACGGTGTCGTCGCCGCGCGGCCCCTCGATCCGCAGCCCGTCCTTGCGGATGGCGGCGAGATGGGCGCCGCGGGCCAGCGCCGCGACATCCTCGCCTGCCTTGGCCAGCAGCCCGCCGAAATAGCCGCCGACGCCGCCCGGCGCCACGATCGCAATACGCATGATGTCTGCTCCAACCCGCCGTCGGTGAATTTCCGGCGGCACACCATCATGGGCAAATGCCCAAGTCCACGGCCGTCTGCCGACGCCGCAAGCCGCCCTGTTGCCCCGCCCATCGCCGGCGTAGGATCGCCGGACCGATGCACCTGCACCCCGCCACGCTCGACACCGTCAGCATTTTCGCGACCCTGGTCGCCGCTTTCGTGTCGTTGCTCGCCTGGTATCGCCACCGCGACAACGGTGCGCTGCCGAGTTGGGCGGCCGCCCTGGTGCTGGGCAGCGCCGGCACGCTGCTGTTCAGCCTGCGCGGCCCGGGGACGTCAGCCGTCCTCTTCGTGGCCGCCGACAGCCTGTGCGTCGCCAGCTTCGCCACCATGTGGGTGAGCATGCGGCGCTTCAATTCCGAGGGGGTCTCCGCGCTGCGCATGGCGACCATCGTTGCCGCGATCACCGCGGCCTTCGCCCTCGCCGTCACCTTCAGCTGGCAGATGGGCGCTGCGCTGCGTGCGCAATCGCTGGTGTTTTCGCTGTTCGTCGGCGCCCTGGCGCTGGCTACCGCCATGGAGACTCGGCGCGGCGGCCGCCACGACGGGCTGCAGAGCCGCTACATCGCCGCCGTGGCCCTGACCGGCATCGCCGTGGCGCGGCTGGTCCGGGTGGGCATGCTCGGGCTGGATTGGTGGGACATCGTCGAACCGCAGACCGCCGACATCGCCTGGCACTACGGCATCTACTTCAGCACCGTGTGCGTGCTGGTGGTCACCTTCGGCCTGGTGCTGATGGCCAACGAACGGGCCGAACATCAGCTCGCCCGGCAGATCGACGCCCGGCACGGCTAGCCTGGAAGCTGCAGGAGAAACCCATGACAACCACCGCCAAATCCCCCGCCAAGAATTCTGCCCGGCACTCCCCCAAGGCCCCGGCCGGCAGTCGTGCCCGCAAGAGCGCCCGCCAGGCCATCGTCACCGCGGTGACCGGCCCGGTTGCCTTCATGCATCCCGACGATGTCGGCCGCCTCGTCGTGCCGGCTTCGCGGCGCAAGGGAACCAAGGTGCAGCCCAACTATTCGGTCATGGAAGACGGCGTCGACACCGTGAAGGTGCTGATGGCCACCGACACGCTGATCGCCTTCGAGGCGTTCCGGCCCAAGGGCGCGGTCGACACCGCCCACCAGCACCCCGACCACCATTCGATGGTCTACCAGAAGCGGGGCCGCACCCGGATGCGGATCGGCGACGAGACGTTCGTCATCAAGGCGGGAGATTCCTATTTCCACCCGATGGGCGTGGTCCACCAGCACGAGGCGCTGGAGGATTCGATCCGCATCGAAACCAAGATCTACCCTAGGGGCGGCGCCATAAAGTCGTGGAACCGGCTGGTCGGGGGCTGACACCGGCGGTGCGGCGCCACCCTATTGACTTGTAAATCCTATTCCTATACTCCTATCGATGGATGCGAAAGGAGTTGCCGATGTCTCCCGTCTCGTCGTTCCGACTTGCCGGCGACGCCAAGCGCGTCGCCTTCCTGACCGAGCTTCTGCGCGGCGCCAACGCCAGCCTGGCGGCCGCCCGGGCCAATCTCAACCGCGGCACGGTCTATCGCTGGAAACTCGAGGATCCGGAGTTCGCTGCGGTGTGGGCCGAGATCGCAGCGTCGCGGCCGCGCCGCCGGAACCTGCGCCGCCGCATCCTTGGCCGCCGCGTCCTGGGCCATGTCCTTGGCCGTACCGGGCGGCTTGAAACGAGTCAGTTGGCGACTCCGCCGGCGGCGGCCGGCTTCGCCGGATCGGCAAGCGACTTCAATGACTTGGGCCCTCCCTTCCGGTCCTGGCGATGACGTCGCGAGACTGTCTCCCTGACTCGCCGCGGCATCGCCCCGGTGTTAGGGTCCGCGCCCACTAAACAGGGGAATGCGATGCGGCGGATATGGGCAGGACTCGGCTCGATGTTGATGGCAATCGGGCTGACGGGCGGGCTGGCGGGCGGACTAGTCTTCGGGCTGGTTCCCGGGTCGACGGCCGGCGCCTGGGCACAGAACGGGCTGCAGCGCTTCGAGAAGGAACTGAAGCCGCAATTCGAGTTCAAGAGCTTCACTTACAAGAACCCCGCCCCGCTCGGCACCTCGGGCTTCGTGCTGAACGACGTGGTGGCGGTGGTGCCGGCCAACGCCGCGACCGGCGACAAGGAAAGCACGGTCAGGATCGACAAGGTGACGGTCGAGGCGTTCGATTTCGACCGCATGAAGGCCGACGCTAAGGACGACGAGGCGCCGCGCTTCGCCAAGCTGAAGCTCGAGGGCATGACCGGCGACGACGAGATGTTCACCATGCTGACGCCGTTCGGCGTGCCCAAGGTGCCGTTCGACATCACGCTCGACTACACGATCGACGAGAAGGCCAAGGTGCTGACGGTCAAGACCTTGGAAATCGGCCTGCGCGGGCAGGCGAAGCTTTCGCTCTCGCTGGTGATGGACGGCATCAGCGACAAGTCGACCGCCAAGGACGACGGCCGGCTGCGCGTGGCCTCGCTTACCATCGACGACACCGGGCTGACCGCCAAGGTGCTGCCGACCATCGCCAAGGAGGAAGGCGTCAAGCCCGACGATTTCGTCAACACCGCGCTGATGACCCTGGCCGGCTTCGCCGCCCTCCAGGGGCCGGCGACCGACAAGCAACTCGACGCCGTGGCCTCCTTCGTCACCGACTGGAAGGCACCCAAGGGACCGCTGGTGCTGGGGCTGAAGCCCGCCAAGACGGCGGGGATCGACGACCTCGCCAAGATCATGGTGCCCAACGCCCTGGTCGACCTGTTCGGCTTCACCGCGACCTACGCCGCGACCAAGGTCGGCGCGGCCAAGGCGGGGGCGGCCAAGAAGTAGCCGGCTCCGGGCGGCGCCTTGCCGTGACAGGGCGCCGCCGCCACACTGACGCCTGATCGTTTCCGGGGGAACCATGCGATGAACTTCGACGCAATCGCTGCAACATGGGCGCCACGGCTGCTCAGTGTGCTGCGCATCATGGCGGGCCTGCTGTTCCTGCAGCACGGCACCGCCAAGCACCTGAAGTTTCCGTCGGTGCCGATGTTCTCCAAGCTCGAGCCGGTGTCGCTGCTGGGCGCCGCCGGGGTGATCGAGATCGTGGGCGGCGTGCTGCTGATCCTCGGCCTGTTCACGCGCACGACGGCGTTCGTGCTGTCGGGCCTGATGGCCGTCGCCTACTTCCTCGCCCACGCGCCGCGCGGCTTCTTTCCGATCCTCAATGCCGGCGAATTGGCGGCGCTCTATTGCTTCGTCTTCCTCTATATCGCCGCCGCCGGACCCGGCCCGTGGAGCTACGACGCGATGCGCAAGAGGTAGTGGCAATGGCACTGAAACGTCTGGCCCTCGAGATCGGCATGGGCACCGACATCCGCGGCGGCGACTACACCAAGGCCGCGGTACGCGCCTTGAAGGACGCGCTGTGGCACAACTCGCTGACCGTCGCCACGGCGCTCGGCAAGTCGAGCGACGACATGCGGGTGGAAGTGCTGATCGGCGTGCCGCGGCCGGCCGAGGTCGACAAGGCCCAGGTGCTGGCGGTGCTGCCGCACGGCACCGGCACGGTGAGCGTGGTCGAGGGCGGGCTGGAAATCGCCAACGAAGCCGGCACGGACAAGACGGTGATCGCCCAGGCGGCCGCCATCGTCCGGCTCGATATTTGAGCGGAGCACACAGCATGACCGCCAGACGCGTCATCCTCGAACTCGGTACCGGCAACGACCTGCACGGCGGCGACTACACCAAGGCCGCCCTCCGCGCGGTCCAGGACGCCCTGCACCACAGCTCGCTCGCCATGATCCGCACGCTCGGGGTCAACTCCAAGACCGGCATGTTCGTCGATGTCACCATCGGCGTGCAGCAACCCGACAAGGTCGACCTCGAAAAGGTCAAGGCCTCGCTGCCGCACGGCATCGTCACGGTGACGGCGGTCAAGGGCGGACTCGACGTGCCCGACCAGGAAGGCAACGACGTCGCGGTGATCGCCAGCGCCGCCGTCGCGGTGCGGCTGGACCTGCCCTAAGCCTGCCGCCAGCGGCCGCGATCACGCAGCGGTCGCGCGCCTTCACATACGAGTGAAGCAACGGCTCGTGACGTGCGCGCGAGCGCTCGCCCGGGCCACTGTAAAGCCGTCACTTTCGCAAGCCCCGTCCATCGCAGGCGCTCCCCCTGTCGGCGATGGCCGTGCGCCGCCGGAAGCGGGTCGCTGTCGCGGCCCCTTTCGGCGGCGCCTCAATTCGCGACAAGGAGCGTTGAATGCGGCACTTCGGCAAGACGATCGCTGGCTTCACCGCCTTGAGTATGGCGCTTGCCGCACCGGCGCTGGCACAGGACGCCGCGGCGCGGGACTTCGCTGGCGAGTATGAAATGCAGGGCAAGGGCTTCGGTCCGCGCGATACGGCATACGGTGGAACCTGCTCGATCCGGCACGGAGAGCCGGGCTACCAGGTCTCCTGCTTCAACCGGGACACCCGGCATACCTACACCGGCAAGGGGCTGGCCGCCGGCGACACGCTGTCGATCTTCATCGGCGACCATCTGCGCGGCGATCACAACAGAAGCTTCGTCGGCGAATACCTGGTCGTCTATCGACGTCGCAGCGATGGCGTCCTGAAGGGCACCTGGGTTCACGCCGAGACCGCAGCAGCGGGCAGCGAGACGCTGACGCTGGCGCGTTGATCGCCGTGCGGGCGGTATCAGGGCCGGAGCAGAAACCGCCGGCCCTGGTCGATCGCCGCCGCAGCCATGGCGCGCAGGTCGTCATCGGTGGCGCTGCTGACCGGATGGCCGATGGTGGCGAACGGATGGTCCGGCATGCCGAGCACGCGGCCCATCATCTCGGCGGCACTCACGAACCGGGTGGTCATCACGCTGAAGGCGGGAACGCCGAGGCGTTCGGCTGTCACTGAGTCATGCAGACTGCATGATGAACAGCTTCCTCAATCTCCAATGCCGGAGACGACAGCATCCCAGCTCTTGATCTCGGCCACGATGCCGGCATCGGCCGGCGCACTGTAGTTCGACTTGGTCCGGCTCACGACCTTGGCGACGCCATGCTCCTCGCGCAGCATGCGGTCGAGATGGCGAAAGAACCCCTTGGTTCCCTCCTTGCCGTTGGAAATGAACCCGATGGTCTTGCCTTCGAGCGAGGCGAGCCGCGGTGCCGCCTTGCCGGCGGGCGGCGCCTTCTCGGCGGTCGGATCGAGAACACGGAAGGTCATGGCGGGGTCCTCACTTCTTGGGGGGTTCGCAATCGACACAGGCGCCGACCGCCAGGGTCACGGCACGGCTCTTGTGGCCGAGCCATGGCGGCACGATCGCGCCGAAGCCGCCGGCCGGCCCGCCGGCCGCGATCACCAGAAGCTGGTCGGGCCGCTCCATCGCCGGATAGACGCTGTCGCCGCGGTCGCGCACGACCGCACCCTTGCCGACCTCGGCCCATTCGCGGCGGTGAATGCGCGCCCGCTCGTGGATGAAAGCGGCGATGTCGGTCTTGGTCCATCCCGCGGCCTGCAGATGCTCACGCAACTGCTTGGGAATGATGATGGCGTAGTTGCCGGGATAGATCGAGTAGTGCCGCAGGTTGGCGCGCATCTCGGCGGCGAAAGTCTCGAGAATCTCTTCGGGCCTGGTCGTCCATTCATTCATGATCTGGCGCGGCGCGCCGGCCGCCATCACCGTAACAGCCGATGCCGCCCGCTCGATGCCGCGCTGCTCGTGCAGCGGCAACCAGGCCGAATCCTCCTCATCCTCGGCCAGGCAAAAGCTGAACTTGCCGGGATGGCCCAGCGTCGAGCGGTCGATGACGCCCGGACGTACATCCATGAGATTGATCAGGCAGAGCCGGATCGCACGTCCGATGACGGCCGTGGCGCGGTCGCTGTTGCCCAGCGCATTGAATGTGCCGCTGGCGCCCAGCTCCAGCCGGATCGGACCATTGAGCACCACCAGGACGGCGCAACCGCCGGTGCTGGCCGTGGCACCGTGCATCAGGAACTCGTCCTGCATCATCGCGGTCCAGGCCGTCAGCACGACCGGAAAATGCATCGGCAGGCAACCCGCCATCACGGCATTGATCGCCAGCTTTTCGGCGGTGATCGCCAGCCCGCGCACCGGCTCGATGCCGATCAACTGGTCCGGCGGCATCATCGCCCACTCGAGACAGGCTTCGACGGCCTCGGCCGTCGGCGGCACGATCGGCAGACCATCGGTCCAGCCGCTGCTGTGATACAGCTCCTGAACCGCCGAGATGTCGTTTGCGTCGTAGGTCCTGGATGCCAGTTGCACGATTTCCTCCACGGCCAGAATAGCCGTCTCCGCCACTATGCCAAGATCAACCTGATAGACGAGATTGTTGCACGATCCGCATCAATCCGATCTCGGCCAGTCGCGGCGCAACAACGCCATGAAACCTGACGCGACGGGCGTCGGTTCGCGTTCGCGGAGCGTGATCAGGCCGAGGCGGCGCACCAGCTTCGGCTCGGCCAACGGAATGAAACGCAGTCCGCGGACCAGCGGCCCGCGGGTGGCGCCTCCCGGCACGACCCCGACGCCGACGCCGGCGCCGACCAGGGCCAGAAGAGTGGCGATCTGGTTCACCACCACCCTCTGGCGAAGTTGCAGGCCCGCCGTCACGGCCGCCGCATCGACCGTGCGGCGCGTGCGCGACTCGGTCGGCAGGGCGACGATCGGATGCGCGGCAAGCTCGGCAAGGCTGACGCTGCGCCTGCCGGCAAGCTTGTGGCGGGCCGGCACGACGGCATGGAAGGTCTCGCGGCCCAGGGCGGTTCCGACCGCGAAGTCGGGCAGCTCATCGACATAGCTGATGCCGAAATCGGCGACGCCGCTGCGCACATCGTCGAGGATCGAGGCATACACGCCCTCGCGCACATGGATCTCGACGCCCGGCCGGTCGCCGCGATAGGTGGCGATCATCCGCGGCAACCGGCCGACCGCGACCGACATGACACACGAGATCACCACGAGACCGCGCCGTTCCTGCGCCACTTCACGCACGCTTTGCACCGTGATGCCGAGATCGTTCAGCATGCGCTCGGCAACGGCTGCGAACTCGCGTCCCGCCGCGGTGATCTGGACCCGCCGCGTGCTGCGCTCGAACAGCCGCACGCCGAGCTGTGACTCAAGCCGCTTCAGCATGCGGGTCAGCGCCGGCTGGGAAATCCTGAGGCGCGCCGCGGCGGCGACGAAGCTGCCGTATTCGGCCAGCGCCAGCACCGCCTCGAGCTGGCGGGCGCCGACATCGGGCAGCGCGACGCGGGCCATCAGGCCGCCAGCATGCGCCCGCGGTTGCGCTCGCGCAGGATCGGCATGACCCATTTGCCGAAACGCTCGGCTTCCTCATCATGCAGGTAACCCGACAGGCAGAAGGAATGGCAACCGAGATCGATGAATTTCTGCAGCGTGTCGGCGCACTGCTCGGGATCGCCGACCACAGCGATGCCGGCGCCCGGCCGGACCTGGGTGATGCCGGTCCACAGATGCGGCTCGATGGTCTCGCCGATTGCCGCCAGCTCGCGCACGCGGCGATTGGCTTCCGACGTGGCAAAGCGCTCCTTCACGAAGGCCTTCTGGGCTTCGCTGGCATGGGCCACCAGCCCGTGCGCGAAATCCCAGGCCTCCTTCTCGGTCGGCCGGCACACGACCTGCAGACGCATGCCGAAGCCGATGTCGTTCTCGCGGCCGTGGCGCGCCGCCATCCCCTTGATCTCGGCCATGTTGGCACGAATGCGTTCGTAGGTGTCGCCCCAGAACAAATGCACGTCGGAGTGCTTGGCCGAGATCTCCCAGGCCTGCATGGAGCCGCCACCGAGATAGAAGCGTGGATAGGGCTGCTGCAGCGGATAGGGCCTGATCTGCGCGCCTTTCAGTTGATAGAACTTGCCGTCGAATGTCACCGGGCCCCGGGTGGTCCAC
>CALDNT010000019.1 GCA_937915145.1 uncultured Reyranella sp. | reverse complement strand
GGCTTCAGCGGCGACCGGGCGCTGGTGCGGCGGATCATCCAGGGCGAGGGCATCGAGGCGATCGTCCACGCCGCCGCGCGCCACAAGCCGCATATCGACACCCACGACAATTCGGAGTTCGTCGCGGTGAACGTGCAGGGCACGCTCAACCTGCTCGAGGAGGCCGTTGCGCCGGGTTCCAAGGTCGAGCGCTTCGTCTTCACCTCGACCACATCGCTCATGATCTCGCAGGAGATCCGCGACGGGAAGGCGGGCGGAGCGCGCGAAGCGGTGTGGATCGACGAAACCATGGCGCCGCTGAAACCGCGCAACATCTACGGCGTCACCAAGCTCGCGGCCGAGGAACTGTGCCGGCTGTTCAACCATCTGCACAGATTGCCGATCCTGGTATTGCGCACCTCGCGCTTCTTCCCTGAGGAAGACGACATGGCGCACGCCATCGCCCAGTCCGGTGAGAATACCAAGGCCAACGAGTTCCTGTTCCGCCGCCTCTCGGTCGAAGATGCGGCCGAAGCCCATGTCGTGGCGCTGGCGAAGGCCAGGGATATCGGCTTCGATACCTTCATCGTCTCGGCGCTGACACCGTTCCGGCGCGAGGATTGCCGCCCCTTGGTCGCCGATGCGCCGGCGGTCGTCGCAGGCTATTTCCCTGACTATCCCGCGCTCTATGCCAAGCGCGGCTGGACAATGTTCGAGTCGATCGACCGCGTCTATGACGCAGGCAAGGCCGCGCGCGTGCTGGGCTTCACCTGCAAGACTGGCTTCCGCGAAATCCTCGATCGGGTTTAGGCCAGAAGCCCTCGAACCACATGCAGATCCCGGACGATGAAAGTGCACAGTGCCCGGATCTCGTGCGTAGGCTCGAGCAGGTCCGGCACCATGATCGTCATCATGCCGGCGGCTGACGCTGAGCGGACGCCGTTGTGCGAATCCTCGAGGGCAAGGCAGAGGTGCGGCTCGATGCCCAGTCGCTCGGCCGCCAGCAGGTAGGGATCGGGCGCGGGCTTGCCGGCGGCGTAGTCGCCGCTCGCCACGATCTGATGGAAGCGCTCGCCGAGACCATGCGCACCGAGATGATGTTGCACGGTCTTGTGCGACGACGACGTTGCAATGCCGCGCGGCAGGCCGAGCGCGTCCAGCGCGTCGAGCAGTTCGTGAGTGCCCGGCTTCACGGCCAATCGGGTCTCGACGATTGCGTCGAAGTGCCGGTTCCACGCCGCCCGGAAATCATCGACGGGAAACGAACTCCCGTAATGCTCCACGAGGAAGGCACGCGTCAGCAGCCAGGGGCGACCGATCATGCTGTGGAAGATGGCGGGCGTCATCTCCTGCCCGACGTCATCGGCTGCTGCCATGATCGCTTCCTGATAGAGCGACTCGGTGTCGAACAGCAGGCCATCGAGATCGAAGACGACGGCAGCGGGGCGGCGCGGGAGCTCCATCAGCCGCGCACCTTGGGCATCATGATCAGGTCCCACGGGCTCGGCACGTCGCCGTGCGGCACCCAGACGAGCGCCGGGGCATTGAGAGCAAAGGCTTTGTGCAGCGCGTCCTCGAGTTGCTTCGGATCGGTCGCCTTGAACGAGGCGATGCCGAAGGAGTCCGCGAGTTTCGCAAAGTCGGGGTTCTGCAGATCCGAGGCGATCAGGCGATTGCCGTAGGCCTGCTGCTGGATGCGCTTCACGTTGCCGAAGGCGCCGTTGTCGAACACCACGACCACGACCGCGAGATTGTGGCGCGCCGCCGTCGCCAGTTCGCCCACCTGGTACATGAAGCCGCCGTCGCCGGCGATCGCCAGCACCTTCCTGTCGGGCATCGCCGCCTTGGCGCCCAGCGCGGTGCCGAAGCCCCAGCCGAGATTGTCCTGATAGCCGGGCGAGAGATAGGTGCGCGGCTTCTCGATCGGCAGTGCCACGCGCGAGGCGAAGCCCATCTGCGAGACCTCGTCGACGAAGATGCCGTCCTCGGGGAGCGCGTTGCGGATCGCTTTCAGGAATCCCGTCTGCGGTTCGAGCCGCGATAGCCTATCCGTGAGCCAGGCGCGATGGCCTTTCAATTCCTCGGCACGGGAAGTACGCGCGCGATTGTGCTTGGGCAGCGCCGCGATCAGGGCGCGCAATTGTGTCGCCGCATCGCCCACCAGTGCCACGTCGGGTTTGCGAAACCGATCGGGCTCGTCGGGATCGATGTCGAGGCGCACAACCTTCAGGTTCTTGTCGATGCCCCAGCTTCCGTTCTGGATGAAGAAGCGGGTGCCGATGGCCAGCACGGCGTCGGCGTCTTTCCACAGGCGGTGGCCAACCGGCATGTCGACGGCGAGGCGGTGCGAGCTCGGGATCACGCCACGGCCGCGCCGATAAGAGCTGACCGGGGCTTCGAGCAGTTCGGCGATGGCGATCACCTCGGCGCTGGCCTCTGTTGCGCCGCCACCGACCACGACGATCGGCCGCTCCGCCGCGCCCAGAATTTTTGCCGCCGCGGCGATGGCCTCGTCGTCGAGCGCCTCGACCGGCAACGGCAGCGGTGCGTCGGGCAGGGTGACGTCGGCGCGTTTGGCCCAGGTGTCGAGGGCGCATTCCAGCGCAACCGGCCGGGGCCGCCCCGAGGTCGCCTGCCAGATCGCCTGACTCACCAGCGTCGGGGCCTCCTGCGGACTCCTGATGCGCTCGGCCCATTTGGTGATGTGGCGCATCATTCCGAGCTGGTCGTGAATTTCGTGCAGATGGCCGTGGCCGCGGTCGATGTCGGCCTGCGGGATCTGCCCGATCAGCCCGATCACCGGGGCGTTCATGCCGTAGGCGGTGAGCAATGCCGCGCCCGCGTTCAGCATGCCGGGGCCGGGAACGACCGCGAAGGCCTGCGGCTTGCCGGTGACGAGGGCCGCGCCCAGCGCCATGTAGGCTGCCGTCTGCTCGTGTCGCGGGTGGATCACGCGCAGTTTGTCGGCGGCATGGTAGAACGCATCGAACAACGGATCGTTGTGCAGGCCGGGCAGGGCATAGACCGTGTCGAGGCCATGACGCAGGAGGGTTTCGACCGTGGCTTCGGCGGTGCTCATGCGCGGCATGCAAATTCTCCGATCCAAAGCGGTTCGACGGTGCCGGCCCGTCTAGCGGCCGGGTGCACCTCGATCAAGATGCATCATGCGTGGGGCGTTCGGCTCCGAATTTGTCATCGACCGTGTGGATGTTACCCTGCCGCAATGTCTTCGGGCGGCCCGCCGGCGTGAGAGGAGACTCGTGCAATGTTGCCACCCTTGAAGCGGCCGCTCCTCGCCTTGAATTTCTTCGCGGGCGACGTGACCGCGGGTTTCGGACCGTATCTTGCAATCTATCTGCTGTCGCAACTCCATTGGGGGCCGGGCGACATCGGCTTTGCGCTGGCACTCGGAACCATCGTGACCGTTCTTATCCAGACACCTGCCGGTGCGCTGATTGACTGGATCACCGCCAAGCGGGGACTGTTGATCGTGAGCGCTGGCGCGGTGGGCATGGCGGCGACGCTGGTGGTCCTGACGAACTGGACTCCGCTCATTTTCGCCGCCCAGACGCTGGTCGGGGTATCGCTCGCCTTCGTCGGTCCGCTGATCGCGGCAATAACCCTGGGCGTGGTCGGCCATGATGGCTTCACGCGGCAAACAAGCGCCAACCAGGCATGGAACCACGCCGGCAATGTCGCCGCCGCCGCACTTGCCGCGGCGCTGGCGATGTATGGATACGTAACCGGCGTCTTTGTACTGATATCGGCCATGGCGGCGGGAATGATCGTGTCGGCATGCTTCATCTCGCCGTCGCAGATCGACCACGAGATTGCGCGGGGCGGTGTTGCCGAGAGAGCCGACGGCGAGGAGCAACCCAGCGGGTTTGGGACGATTCTGGGCGATCGTCGGTTGCTCGTGTTCGCGGCGTCGATATTTCTCTTCCATTTCGCCAACGCCGCCATGCTGCCGCTCGTCAGCCAGAAGCTCTCCCTCGGCGGAGACACGGGGACCGGCATTGCATTCACCTCGGCCTGCATCATCGCGGCGCAGTTCGTCATGATCGGCATGGCGGTCCTGTGCGGACGCACGGCCGACCGCTGGGGGAGAAAACCGCTATTCCTGTTGGCCTTCGCGATTCTGCCGATCCGGGCGGTTCTCTATACGCTGACCGACTCGTCGGTACTGTTGGTGGCGATCCAGGCGCTCGACGGTGTCGCGAACGGTGTTTTCGCGATCATCTTCCTGCTGGTCGTCTCCGATGTCACCGCCGGGACCGGCCGGTTCAACGTTGCCCAAGGAGCTCTGGCCACCCTGGTCGGGATTGGCGCGTCGCTCAGCAATCTTCTGGCCGAGCAGGTCGTGCAGTACGCCGGCTACGACCCCGCCTTTTATTTTCTCGGGGCTGTCGCGCTGATCGGCGCAGTCCTGTTCATGGCCTTCATGCCGGAAACCGCCGCCCACGCCTTGGCGAACGCCGATGGCCGGACGCGCCCCGGTCGCGGACCGGCAAGCTGACGATGTCGGTTGGTCTCACGATTTCGCTGGGCATCTTCGGGCTGATCGCGGCACGGGAATGGCTGCCGGCGTGGCTCAAAATCTGGCACATCATGCTCGCCGGCGCGATCGCCATGCTGATCAGCGGCCAGATCGGTCCCCGCGCCGCGCTGGCGGCGATCGACTGGAACATCATCGCCTACCTGTTCGCCGTGTTTTCGATCGGCACTGCGCTCCATCTCAACGGCGTCTCGCACCGGATTGCCGGCCGGCTCGCCGGGTTCCGTTCGGCGAGGGCGTCGCTCGCGGCGTTCGTGGTCTGCTTTGCCGTTCTGGCGGCGGTGCTGACCAACGATGCGGCAGCGGTCATCGGCGCGCCGATTGCCCTTGCCCTCGCGGCGCACGCCGGCGTCCGGGCGAAGACGTTTCTGATTGCGCTGTGCGTCACGGTCACTATCGGAAGCCTGGCGACGCCGATCGGCAACCCGCAGAATCTGCTGATTGCGGCCAGTGGCCAGATTCCGGCGCCGCTTCTCACCTTCATGGCCTGGTTGATCGTACCGACGACGGTTTCGCTGGCGATGGCCATCTGGTGGCTGTCGCGGTCCCTGGATCCGGGAGACGCTCGAGTGGCCGAGGTACGCGAAGGCGGTGGCGGGGGCGCAGACAGGCTTTGGCCGTCGCTTCTCGCGATGGGACTGCTGGTCGTTCTGGTGGCGGCCGACAGTCTCGTGTCGTCGCTCGGTCGCGGCAGGGGCATTCCGCTGGGGATTGCCGCTTGCGTGGCGTGCGTGCCGGTCTATCTGTTCGGCCCGCGCCGCCAGGAGACGCTTTTGAATGTCGACTGGCGGACGCTGATCTTCTTCGTCGCCATGTTCGTGGTCACCGGTGCGCTGATCGAGTCGGGATCGATGCAGCACCTGCTCGGCGAAGTGCGCGGCCGGATGACGGAACCTCTGGTGACGGCCGGTGTCAGCTTTTTCGGCAGCCAGATCTTTTCGAATGTGCCGCTGGTCGACATGTACCTGAAGCTGCTCCACTCGTATTCGACCGACAATCTCGTGATGTTGGCTGCCGTCTCAACCCTGGCCGGCAACGTCTTCATCATCAGCGCCGCCAGCAACGTGATCGTCCTGCAGCAGGCCGAGGCGTTGGGTGGGCCGTCGATCTCGTTCACGGAGTTTACCCGGGCGGTACTGCCGGTAGGCGTGTTCTCGATACTGATTACCATCGCGTGGGTGCTGGTCTTTCCCTGGTTGTTGGCGGTTTTCAGATGAGCTGGCACCGGCCGACGGCATGTTGGATGGCGTTAAACAGGGAGCGATTGGACGCTGCATGCGCATGATATTGTCCGTCCTGTTGCGCGTCAGTGCGGTCGCACTGATGGCCGGAGCGCTGGCGTGGTTCGCCGAGCGGCGGCTCGATCGCGCCGCCGAGGCGAAGTCGTTCACCGATGCCGCCAGGGTACCGGCGGTCGAGGCGGCGTTGATGCTGGGCACGGCGCCGATCGGACCTGAGGGTGGGCCCAACCGTTACTTCGTCTATCGCCTCGACGCGGCCGCGACGCTCTACAAGGCCGGCAAGGTCAAGTATTTCATCGTGAGCGGCCATCGAGACGGCGGTTACGACGAGCCGACGGCGATGCGGGACGGCCTGGTCGAGCGCGGCGTGCCGGCCGAGGTTATCTATCGCGACTTCGGCGGCGATCGCACGCTCGATTCGGTGGCTCGCGCCCGGCTGATCTATGGCCAGACGCGCCTCGTCATCGTCTCGCAGCGTTTCCACCTGTCGCGCGCTCTGTTCCTGGCGCTCCACCAGGGCATAGAAGCCTGGGGCTTCGAGGCCCGCGATGTCGACGCGGCCTACAGCATCCTCACGGAACTGCGCCGCTATCCCTCGGCACTGCGCGCCTACTGGGACGTGTGGAACGGTTTGCCCCAACAGGCCGTCGGCAACCCGGTACGGCTCGGGGTCGATCCGGCGGAGTAGGGGCAGCGGTCCCGCTAACGCAGCCGCCCGGCCGGATTCGCCGCCATGTCGCGCAGTTCAGGCACCGGCGAGACTACCGGCTTGCCGGCGAAATGATTGTCGAGGTTCTGGCGGACCAGCGCGGTCATGCGGCGCTGGGCGTGTTCGGTGCCGCCGCCGAAATGCGGCGTCATCACCAGGTTGTCGAGCGGCAGCAGTTCCGTGCCCTCATAGGGTTCCTCGTCGAACACGTCGAGTGCGGCGCCCTCGATCACGTTGCGGCGCAGGGCATCGGCCAGGGCCGCCTCGTCGACCGCCCAGCCGCGGCTAATGTTGACCAGATGGCCGCGCGGCCCCAACGCCTTCAGGACCTCGGCATTGATGATGTGCTTGTTAGAGGCGTCCGAACGCAGGCAGACGATCAGATAGTCGGCCCAGGCCGCGAGCGCCATCACGTTGGGGAAATAGGCGAAGTCGACGTCGTCGCGCCGGTTGCGGTTGCAGTAGCCGATCTCGACGTCGAAGCCCTTGGCGCGCCTGGCGAACTCCATGCCGATGGCGCCGAGGCCCAGGATGCCGACTTTGCCGCCGGTCAGGCCGGCGATGGCGCCGAAACGGTTCGGGATGCGCTTGGTCCAGTCGCCGCGGCGGATCATCTTGTCGGCACGCACGATGCGGCGGGTCGAGGCGAGCAGGCTGCCGAAGGCCATCTCCGCCACATCGGGCGCATTGGCGTCGGCGCCGTGTGTGACAATGATGTTGCGCTTGCGGGCGGCCGCGAGGTCGACCCGCTCGTAGCCGGTGCCATAGCAACAGAACAACGAGAGGCGGGGCAGCGCCGCCATCAGGGCATCGGACAGGCCGACGCTGCCGGTGCTGACGATGGCCTGCACATGAGGTGCTGCCGCCTGCGGCACCAGGGCCGGATCGGGCTTGTCCATGTGGCCGGCGATCTCGTAGTGCTCGGCGAAAGCGGCAAGGGTGGTCTTGGTGAAGTGGAAGCCGGTGAGAATGACGGGGCGTTGAACCATGATTTTGACTATCACGCGGTTGGCCCGACGGTAAATGGAGCTTTACCACGCGGCGAAAAACCGGCTTGGCAAAGAACGGCACGCTGTGCATGGTGCGGCGCATCAGCGATCCCTTCGTGTCTTTCACCGACCTGAAAAAGCGCGCCATGAAAATTGCCATTCTCAAAGAACGCCGGCCGCATGAAACCCGCGTGGCGGCGACTCCCGAGACCGTCAAAAAGCTGAAGGCGCTGGGTGCGGAAGAGATCGTGATCGAGGCCGGCGCGGGAACTGCCGCAGCCTACACCGATGACGCCTACGCCGAGGCCGGTGCAACGATCGTGCCGGACGCCGCTGCCGCGGTGGCCGCGGCCGATATCGTCTTCAAGATCCAGCGGCCGATGTCGGCGGCCGAAGGCATCGACGAGATTTCCCTGCTGCGGACCGGCCAGACGCTGATGTCGCCGCTGGGTGCGCTCAATAACAGAGAACTGGTCGAGGCCCTTGCCACCCGCGGCGTGACGTCGTTCGCGCTGGAACTGATCCCGCGCATCACGCGCGCGCAGTCGATGGATATCCTGAGCTCCCAGGCCAACCTCGCGGGCTACAAGGCGGTACTGGCGGCGGCCGATAACTTCGGGCGGATCTTTCCGCAGATGATGACGCCCGGCGGCACGCTGGCGCCGGCGCGGGCCTTTATCATGGGCGTGGGCGTCGCCGGACTGCAGGCCATCGCCACGGCGCGCCGGCTGGGTGCCATCGTGACGGCGACCGACGTGCGGCCGGCGACCAAGGAGCAGGTGCAGTCGCTCGGCGCCAAGTTCGTTGCGGTCGAGGACGAGGAATTCAAGGCGGCAGAGACTTCCGGCGGTTACGCCAAGGAGATGAGCGCTGAGTATCGCGACAAGCAGGCGGCGCTGGTGGCCGAGCACATCGCCAAGCAGGACATCGTGATCACCACGGCGCTGATCCTTGGGCGCAAGGCGCCGGTGCTGGTAAGCGAGGACATGGTGAAGACCATGAAGCCGGGCTCAGTGATCGTCGACATGGCGGTCGAGCAGGGCGGCAACTGCCCGCTGTCGGAATTCGGCAAGACCGTGGAAAGACACGGCGTGAAGATCGTCGGGCCGTCGAACCTGCCGGCCGAGCTGGCGACCGATGCCTCGGCGCTGTTCGCGCGCAATCTGCTGAACTTCATAACGCCGATGGTCGACAAGGAGACCGGGGCGCTCAAGATCGATCTCGACGACGACGTCGTGAAGGGCACGCTGGTGACCCGCGACGGCCAGATCGTGCACCCCTCGCTCAGCCAGAATTAGGAGCAGGCCATGGACGACAGACTTGCAGGCGAGGCGGCCAAGTTCGCGACCCAGGCGGGAGAACTCGCGGGCAACCTCAAGACGATGGCCCAGCAGATCACCGACATGGCGGCGCAGAACACGCTGTCGATTCCCGACGGCCACATGCCGTTCGTGGCACTGCTCACCATCTTCGCGCTGGCCTGCTTCGTCGGCTACTACGTGGTGTGGCGGGTGACGCCGGCGCTGCATTCGCCGCTGATGGCCGTCACCAATGCGGTGTCGTCGGTGATCATCGTCGGCGCATTGCTGGCCGCCGGCCTGAAGGGCCTCGGGGCTGCCCAGTTCTTCGGCGTCATTGCCGTCACCCTGGCGGCGGTCAACATCTTCGGCGGGTTCATCGTCACGCACCGCATGCTGTCGATGTTCAAGAAGAAACAGCCGGTCAAGAAGTAGGCAGGGGACAACAGGGATGATCACCCAGGAAATTGCCGCCTACGGCTATCTGATTTCGGCCATCTGCTTCATCATGGCGTTGCGTGGGCTCAGTTCGCCGGTGACGTCGCGCCAGGGCAACCTGTTCGGCATCGTCGGCATGGTAATCGCCATCGGCGTCACCATCGCCACGCCGGGTGTCGTCTCGCCGTGGCTGATCGTGGGCGGACTTGTCGTAGGTGGCGCGGTCGGCACCTTCGTCGCCTGGCGCATCCAGATGACGGCGCTGCCGCAACTCGTGGCGGCCTTTCATTCTCTGGTCGGTCTGGCGGCGGTGTTTGTGGCGGCGGCAGCGTTCGTGTCGCCCGAGGCCTTCGGCATCGGTGCGCCGGGCAAGATCAGGATCCACAGCCTGATCGAGATGGGGCTGGGCACGGTGATCGGCGCGATTACCTTCACCGGCTCGGTCGTGGCCTTTGCCAAGCTGCAGGGCCTGGTGAGCGGCTCGCCGCTGATGTTCCGCGGCCAGCATGCGCTCAACGCCCTGCTCGGCATTCTGCTGGTGATCCTGCTCGGCTGGTTCGCCCTCAAGGGCGGCCACCCGCTCGTCTTCATGTTGCTGATCGCGCTCTCGCTGGCGCTGGGCTTCCTGTTGATCCTGCCGATCGGCGGCGCCGACATGCCGGTCGTGGTTTCGATGCTCAACTCCTACTCGGGATGGGCCGCGGCCGGCATCGGCTTCACGCTTGGCAACACCGCGCTGATCGTCACCGGCGCGCTGGTCGGCTCCTCGGGCGCGATCCTGAGTTATATCATGTGCAAGGGCATGAACCGCTCGATCTACAATGTGATCCTGGGTGGTTTCGGCACGGACAGTTCGGCAGCAGGTGCTGCCGGCCCCAAGACCGACAAGCCGGTCAAGGCGGGTTCGGCCGAGGACGCCGCCTTCCTGATGCAGAACGCGGGCTCGGTGATCATCGTGCCGGGCTACGGCATGGCGGTGGCGCAGGCCCAGCACACGCTGCGCGAGATGGCCGATCTCCTGAAGAAGGCGGGCGTCACGGTGCGCTACGCGATCCACCCGGTCGCCGGCCGCATGCCGGGCCACATGAACGTGCTGCTGACCAAAGCCAACGTGCCCTACGACGAGGTCTTCGAGCTCGACGACATCAACCGCGATTTCGCCTCGACGGATGTGGCCTTCGTGATCGGCGCCAACGATGTCACCAACCCGGCGGCCAAGACCGACCCCAAGAGTGCGATCTACGGCATGCCGATCCTCGACGTCGAAAAGGCGCAGACCGTGCTGTTCGTGAAGCGCGGCATGGCCTCGGGCTATGCCGGCGTCGACAACGAACTGTTCTTCCGCGACAACACCATGATGCTGTTCGCCGACGCCAAGGCGATGTGCGAGGCCATCGTGAAGTCGCTGGAAGGCTCGAGCCACTAGTCATGCATGGAAGTCGCGGTCTCCCAGGAAAATGGCTCCGCGGGTAATCGCGGGATTCTGGAAAACCTGACGGCACGACTGCCGCAATGGTTCGCGCAATCCGAGGCGAATCGGCATTTTGCCGAGCAGGCGAAGATTCTGGAATCTTGGGTTGCGCGCATCGATGGACGAGCATGCGGCTTACTACTGATCAAAAGGCACAGCCTAGTCAGTGCGGAAATTTACTGGCTTGGTGTTGACCCGGACTATCACCGGCAAGGAGTCGGACGGGCCTTGATCGGCGCCGCTGAAGGCCAGTTGAGGCAAGAAAAGATCAAATTTCTCTTCGTCATGACGCTCCATCCGGAAGACCCTTACGAGCCTTACCGCCGCACGCAGTTGTTCTACGAGCGAATGGGATTCGAGTTGGCGTTATCGTCCGGTCAGGCCATTGTTGCGTCGTCGTCCGATCCGCTTGCCTACTATCTGAAAACTCTGTAGCCGGTCTCTCGGCGAAGGAGGGAGGATGTCGTATCGCGCCGTCCTGTTCGACGTCGGCGGGCCGCTCGATCTCGAGTTTGCGCGCGAGATCGCCGTCGACAGCGCGATTGCCATGGCGTGCGGACTCGAGGGCATGCGCGTCGACGAAGCGATGATCGAGGACGCCTCTGAGCGTGCCGTGGCCGCCTTCGCGCCCGACGCCTACGCCCACATGATTGAGACGCTGTGCGGCGGCGATCCGCACACCATTAGTCGCGTCGAAGGCCGGGTGCGCGCCATGATGGGCAACCTCGATGTCTTCCAGCTTCGCCCCGAGATCGACGGGCTGTTGCGCCGCCTGCACGGGCGCGGCGTGCCGCTGGGCATCGTCGCCAACCAGCCGGTAGTGGCCCGGGAGCGTCTGCAGCGCGCCGGCATCGGTGATCTGTTCGCCTACCAGGGGCTGAGTGCGGTCAGCGGCCTGCGCAAGCCCGACCCGCGCGCCTTTACGGCGGCAGCCGAGGCGCTGGGCCTCGCGCCGTCGGCCTGCATCATGGTCGGCGACCGCATCGACAACGACATCGCCCCAGCCAGGGCGCTCGGCATGGCGGCGATCCAGTTCCGCAGCGGCCGGCATCGCCGCCAGCGTCCACGCTCGTCGGCCGAGGCGCCCGATGACGTCGTTACCGACGTGCGTGAACTCGAGGTCGCGATAGGGGTATTGCTCGGGCCTGCAGGATTTGCCACCACCACGGGCGCCGTGTGAAAAGTACGGACAAGACATCGACAATCGAAGCTGGAGGCAGATGCCTGATATGACGAATGCCATCGAACTCACGCCGGCCGAGGCGTCCATCCGGGCCCGCATCGGGTTCGACGTCGCCGAGCTTCAGGCGGCCCAGCGCATCGAGGACAATGGCGAAGCTGTGGTCGAACTGCTGGCGTCGCTGATCGAGCGACGGGCAATCCCCGATATCCGGCGCAAGTACTTCACAGATCCCAAGTATTTCACCGGCCGGGCCAAGACCTCGTGGAAAGGGGTGTTCGAGAGCTACGGCGAGGAAGGCGAGGAGATCTTCCGTCATCCGCAGTTTCTCAAGTTCCTCCGGTATTTCCTCGACGGGCCGGACCTGCCGCGGCCCCTGATGGCGACCTTCCAGGACAAGGTCGGTGACCATGGGGCGGATACCGTGGGTGATGTCGAGCCGTTGTGCGCCCTGGCTCGCGACCTTGCGCGGCAGTACGCGATGGTACCGTCGCGGGCGAGCGAGGAATTTTACAAATTGGCGCTTGAATGCGGGCTCTCCGAGCCCCGGGCGCGACACGTGCGCAATGCCGTGCACGCCATGAAATGAGCGCGGCCGCCCGCAGCACGCCTTTCACGGCAAACAAAAACCCCCGGGAATGCCGGGGGTTATCGCTCGATCCACGGAGGGGGAGGCCCTAGTAGCCCTCGCGCTCCATGCGCTTGCGCATCAGCTTGCGGGTCCGGCGGATTGCTTCGGCGCGCTCGCGGGCGCGGCGCTCGGAGGGCTTCTCGTAATTGCGGCGCAACTTCATCTCGCGGAAGATGCCTTCGCGCTGCATTTTCTTCTTCAGGACGCGCAGCGCCTGATCGACGTTGTTTTCACGAACGAGAACCTGCACTTCGACGGCTTCCTTCCAAACGTGCGGGGCCCAGGAAAGCGCTCCAGGGCCGAATGAGAGGCGCGGTTGGTATCACAGGGGGCAACCCTTGGGAAGCCCTCGCCGGAAGGCTATATTTCCCGCCATGGACGACACAAATACACCGGACACCCCGCCAGAAGCTCCACAGAACGACCCCGACGCCGCTCTGCGCGGCCAATTGGCCGATGCCGTGGCAGGCGAAGCCTCGTTCGAGGGCTGGACGCGGGCGGCGCTCGCGGCAGCCGGCCGGCGCCTCGACCTGCCGGCAGGAGAAGCCGATCGGCTGTTTCCGGGAGGCCCGATCCAGATCCTGACCTATCTCAGCCAGCGCGCCGACCTGCGAACCATCGAGGATATGGACAAGGAGGGCGTGGCCACCCTCAAGATCCGTGACCGCATCAAGAGTGCCGTCCGCATCCGGCTGGAGCGGCATTCCGGCGAGCGCGAGGCGGTGCGCCGGGCGCTGTCGCTGCTGTCGCTGCCCTTCAACGCCGGGCTGGCGCTGAAGCTCCTCTACAAGACAGTCGACGCCATGTGGTATGCGGCCGGTGACACCAGCACCGATTTCAATTTTTACAGCAAGCGCGCCACCCTGGCCGGCGTCTATTCCTCGACCCTGTTGTACTGGCTGAATGACCGGACACCCGGCGCCGAGGCGACATGGTCGTTCCTCGACCGGCGCATCGACGACGTGATGAAGATCGAGAAGCTGAAGGCCCAGCTCAGGTCGTGGACCGGCGGGCAGCGGCGGACGGCAGCACGTAGGTGACGTGGCCCATCTTGCGGCCGGGGCGGGCCTCGCCCTTGCCGTAGAGATGTAGCCGCGCGGTCGGATCGGCGAGGTACCGTGCCCAGCCTTCGGCCTCGTCGCCGATCAGATTTTCCATGCGCGAAGCCGCCAGCGCCTCGACCGGGCCCAGCGGCAGCCCACAGATCGCCCGCACGAGCTGCTCGAACTGACTGGTGGCGCAGGCGTCGATGGTCCAGTGACCGGAATTGTGCGGCCGCGGCGCCATCTCATTGGCCAGTACGCGGCCGTCCCTGGTGACGAACATTTCCAGAGCGACCAGTCCCACCAGTTCCAGGCCGAGGGCCAGCTCGACGCCGAAGCGCTCCGCCGTTGCCAAGCTTCCGTCCGGCAGGTCCGAGGGCACCGTGGTGGTCCGCAGGATGCCGTCGCGATGATGGTTGAGGCCGATCGGGAAGCAGCGCGTGGTGCCGTCGAGGCCACGTGCCACGATCGCCGAGATCTCGCATTGGAAGTCGACCAGCGCTTCGAGTACGCACTCGCGCCGTCCGAGCTTCTGCCAGGCTGCCGCCAATTCGATGCGGCTCGACACGCGGGCCTGGCCCTTGCCGTCATAGCCCTCTGTGCAGGTCTTCAGGATACCCGGCAGCGCAGTAGCGGCCGCGACGTCGGCATCGCTGGCGATCGGCTGATAGTCGGCGGTGCCGATCCCGAGGTCCCGGAAGAACGCCTTCTCGCGCAGCCGATGCTGGGCCAGGTGGAGCGGCCTCAAGCCCGGCCGCACCGGTCTGTGGCGCAGGCACTCGGCGACGGCGGCCTCGGGCACATTCTCGAACTCGTACGTGACGACGTCGACCTGGGCGGCGAAGCCGGCCAGAGCCGCGGTGTCCTCGTAGGCAGCGCGGACGTGGCCAGCCGCG
>CALDNT010000018.1 GCA_937915145.1 uncultured Reyranella sp. | reverse complement strand
AGCCCGATTGACCAGCGCCTCCGTGATCTCGCGCTCGGCACGCTCGCGGCCGAAGAAGACGGCGGCATGCTCGCGGTCGAATGCCTGCAGGCCGCGATAGGGCGACCCCGCCCACCACTCGATGCGCGCACCACTGCCGGCGGGTGTGATGCGCTGCAACAGCTCGGGCAGACGCCGGCGCAGCAGCTCGCGAAGGTGTTGCTCAAGCTGGGCCTCAAACTCCTCCAGGGTGGTAAAGCGGTTGAACGCCGCCTTGAATTGCCCGGTCTCGTCCTCGAAGTGGAACCGCCAGAAATTCTGCAGCGCTTCCCACTGGCTGCGAATCTGGTCGAGCTGGTCGACGCGGCTGAAGCGCGCGAAGCCCTCGCCCTGCTTACGATAGACCAGCATGTCTGGAACGCCGCTGCGCTGCTGTCGGGCGGCCAGCGCACTCTCGAATTCCCACTCCGTGCCGGTCACGGGCGTGCGCCCGTCTATGCCACGATACTCGCGCGTCGCCGTGCTCTCGGGCAGCGGGGTGCCGAGCCGCGACCACAGGATCAACACCACAATGTCAGCATCGGCCGGGGGATCGATGATATCCTGGAAATGGCCCGAGCTCAGCATCGGCTCGTATTCCCAGAGCACCGGCGTAATGTCGAAAAACGAGGCGAACTCGCGCTTCAATCGGCCGATCACCAGAGCCGCGCGGCGGCGCTCATCGTTCACGTCGCCGGGCGAGGAAATGAAGATCCGGAAGCGCTGCGACATCGGACGGCGGGTTTCCGTTCAAAACAACAAGCCCGAGCATGACCGACTAGCCTTGCACAGTCACGGCGGCTTTTGGCGCCAGTCCGTAGGCGCAGGGCGGTGGCCTCAGCCCGAAGGAAGATGGCTGGTGTCGTTGATGCAGCCGATCCGGATGTCGCCGACGGCAAGGACCTCGATCTCGTTCAGGGTGCAGGGATCCTGCGACAGCCGCCAATAGGCCGAGAGAGGTTGGTCGAGAAGTTGCAGCAGCAGCGCGCGGTTGACGCTGTCGTGGCCGACCAGCACCACGGTCTCCGCCGCATGCCGCTCGAGCACCATCCGCAACACATCGGCCGTCCGCGCCACCACATCCTGCAGCGACTCGCCGCCGGGAAAGCGCGTGAGATGCGGCGCGGCGCGCCACTGCCGGTAGGCCTCCGGCGTCTCGGCGCTCACTTCGTCATGGGTGCGCATCTGCCAGGCGCCATAGTCGATATCGCCCAGGCCGGCGTGCACCGACGCCACCACGCCGCAAGCTGTCGCCACCTTGCCGCCGGTCACCACACAGCGCTGCAGCGCACTGGTATAGACGGCGGCCGGCTTCCAGTGTTGGGCGATGCGGCGGGCGAGTGCGTCGGCCTGGGCAAGGCCTTGCGCGGTCAGCGGAAGCTCGGCCCGGCCGCGAAAGCGGGCGGGGCGGATGCCCTCGACGTGGCCATGTCGCGTGAGAAGTATCCTGGTCATGGTTCCTACTTCCCGATGCAGAAGTCGCGAAAAATGACGTCGAGCAGTTCCTCGACCCGCACCGTGCCGGTGATGCGGCCGATGGCGCGCAGCGCCAGGCGCAGATCCTCGGCCGCCAGCGCGATCTCCGGTGCCACCAGCGCCCGGCCAAGTGCGTCGTGGGCCTCGGCCAGCGCCTCGCGGTGCCGCGCCCGGGTGAGGGGCGGCGCGGCCGCCCCATCGTCCATCAGCCGGCCCGCCGATCGTTCCAGCCGCGCCAGCAGCGCCGGCAGGCCGGCGCCGGACGACGCCGACAACGGCGCCATGTCGATGCCAGGCTCGACCGGCACGAGATCGACCTTGTTCACGACAACAATATCGCGCGCCGGATCCCAGCCTTCGGTCGATCCGGTGATCGACTGCATCGCCGCCTTCCAGTCACCCGAGGCATCGAGCACCAGCAGGCGCAGGTCGGCCGCGGCGGCGCGGGCGCGGGCGCGGCGCACGCCTTCCTGCTCGATGGCATCCTCCGACTCACGCAGGCCCGCGGTGTCGGCCAGCACCACCGGCCAGCCGCCGAGATCGAGATGGACCTCGATCACATCGCGCGTCGTGCCGGCGGTCTCCGAGACGATCGCCGCGTCGCGTCGCGCCAGAAGGTTGAGCAGCGAGGACTTGCCGGCATTGGGCGGGCCGATGATGGCAACGTGCAATCCATCGCGCAGCCGCTCGCCGCGCCGGTCCCCGAGATGCGTGGCGATCTCGGCCTGCAGCGCCACGATCCCGTCGCGCACCTGGCCGGCGAGGCCCGGCGGCAGATCCTCATCGGGAAAATCGATCGCTGCCTCGAGATGGGCAAGCGTGCGCAAACCCAAGGTGCGCCAAGCCTCGTAGAGCCGCTGCAGCGCGCCATCCATCTGCTGCAGCGCCAGCCGGCGTTGCTGCCCGGTCTCGGCGGCGACCAGGTCGGCGATGCCCTCGGCTGCGGTAAGGTCGAGCTTGCCGTGCTCGAAGGCGCGGCGGGTGAATTCGCCGGGTTCGGCCAGGCGGCAGAAGCCGAGACGCCGGATTGCCTCCAGCGCCGCGCCAACCACGGCGCGGCCGCCATGGAGGTGGAACTCGGCCATCGTTTCGCCGGTCTCGCTGTTGGGCGCCTCGAACCAGACGGCCAGGCCGCGGTCGATCGCCTCGCCGCTTTGCGGGTCGTAGAGCGTGCGCACGACCATGCGGCGCGGCGCCGGCAACGACGGATCGCGCGCCGAACGGCCGCGCGCGAAGGCCCGCGGCTCCGTGAGGAAGACCACCGCGTCGGCCGCCCGCGGGCCGCTGAGACGAATGACCGAGAGCGCGCCCGGATGGGCCCGCGACGGCGTCGGCGTTCCCAGCGCATAGATGGTGGCGTCGGCCGAGGCGTCGTCCATCTAGGTCCGCTTGGCCGGAGCCGGACGCCCCGGCGCCGGTGCTGGCGGCGGCGGTCGCGCCATTACCTTGTCGGCAAGTTTTTCATAGAGATGCTCGGGGATCAGCCGCCGCTCGACCAGTTCGGTCTTGGCGCGAAACGGCCGCGCTCGAATGATGGCATCGGCCCGGACCTCGCCGATACCGTCGAGCGTCATCAGCTCGTCGCGGCTCGCGGCATTGAGATCGATCAGACTGGACGGCGCGGCAGGCGCGGACCGCGTCTGGGCCAGCGCCGGCAGCGCGGCCAGCGCCACAACCGCCGATGCGATCAGGGAGACGATCCGGCTCATCGAACGATTATCGCACGATCTCATCCCATGCGGGACAGGGGCGCTGCTCGAAGGGCAGCTTCCAGCGGTGGCAGTTCGACCGATCAATCAGCTCGGCCGGCACCATGATCTCGGGCGGCACCGGCTTGCCCGCGAGGTGCCGCAACACGGCGCGGGTGGCAATGGCGGCGATATTGAAGGCGCTGAAATCGACGCTTGCCAGCATGCGGCCGTGCTCGATGTGGTCGATGGCGGCGGGAAGGCCGTTGACGCCGACGACCGTTGCCGTGCGGCCCGCGTCCCGCAGGGCGTCGAGCGCGCCAAACGCCATCATGTCGTTGGCCGTCCACACGCCGTCGATGTTCGGGTGAGCGGCCAGCAATTCCGCCATGGCGGCCTTCGCCGGCTCCTGCAGCAGATGGCCGACACGCGCGCCCAGGAACTCGATCCCCGGCGCCCGGGCGAGGCTGTCGTGCAGGCCACGCATCCGGGCGCGACTGGTCGGCACCGACGACAGGCCTTCGAGCGCAACGACCCGACCCTTGCCCTGCAGGCTCGCAACCAGTGCATCCGCGGCCTTGCGACCGATCGCTTCGTCGTCCGAACCGACGAAGGCGACCGCCTTGCCTTTCATGCGGTTGATGATGAGTACGACCGGGATCTCCGCCGCAGCGAACCGCGCCAGGTCCTCTTCCATCTGCAGATCGTCGGTCGGATTGAGGATGACGGCATCGGGCCGCGCCGCCAGCGCCTCGGCCGCCAGGGCCTTCTGCTGGCCGACATGGTCGGGGATTTGCGGCACATAATGAACGGCGCGGGCACCGGCTTCGGCCGCGACGCGGTCGGCGGCGAGGCGCGCGGCGTCATAGGCAGGATTGACGCGGTTCTTGGTGAAGACGGCGATCGTGGGTTGCCGGGCCATGGCGGTTGCGTGAACCTTTCCGCAGGAGTCGTCGAAACGACCTCCACCCTGTAGTATCCCGGCCAGATGGCCAAGCCCTATGACCACGTCCCCGATCGCCGCGCGATCATCCATCGCCGCGTGCTGGAGGAAGCCTTGGCGGCGTTGATCCCGGAGCGTGGCGAGCCGCCACGACCGCCGGTGTTGGCGCTGTTGCGCGACTCTCTGGCGACCGGCCGGGCCGAAATCCGCCGCCGCTTCGAGGCACCGGGGCCGTTGCACAACGACGGGCCGGCAGTGCTGGCCGCCACTTCGTACCTGATGGACCAGCTCGTCCGGGTCATCTTCGATTTCGCCGATCAACGCGCCTATCCGGCCGGAAACCCCAGCGCCGCCGAACGGCTGGGCGTCGTGGCGACCGGCGGCTTTGGCCGCGGCGAGCTGGCGCCGCTGTCGGACCTCGATCTCCTGTTCCTGCGCCCCTACAAGCAGACGCCGCGCGGCGAGCAGATCGTCGAGTACATGCTCTATCTGCTGTGGGATCTCGGTCTCAAGGTCGGCCACGCCACGCGCACGGTCGACGAAAGCCTGCGCTACGCCGAGCGCGACCAGACCATCCGCACGGCGTTGCTCGAGGCCCGCTACCTGTGGGGCGACCGCGCCCTCTACGACGACCTGGTCAGGGGCTTCGCCCAGAAGTTCCATACCGGCGACGGCCGCGACTTCGTCGAGGCCAAGCTCGCCGAGCGCGACCAGCGCCATCTGCGCATGGGCGATTCGCGCTACGTCGTCGAGCCCAACGTCAAGGAAGGCAAGGGCGGCCTGCGCGACCTGCACCTGCTGTTCTGGATCGCCAAATATCTCTACCGCGTCAGCGAACCCGGCGATCTCGTCGCCAAGGGCGTGCTCACCAAGGCGGAAGCCCGCCTGTTCGAGCGCGCCGAACGCTTCCTCAACACCGTGCGCTGCCACATCCACTTCCTGACCGGCCGCGCCGACGACCGGTTGTCGTTCGACCTCCAGCGCGAGATCGCCGGCCGTTTGGGCTACCAGGACCGTCCGGGCAGCCGCGGCGTGGAGCGCTTCACCAAGCACTACTATCTGCACGCCAAGACGGTGGGCGACCTGACGCGCATCTTCATCGCCGCGCTCGAGGACAGCCACCGCCGCAAGCCCAAGCTCGCCGCCCTGTGGCAGACGCTGCGGCCGCGTCAGCTCGAGGGCTTCAAGCTCGACGGCGAGCGGCTGGCGGTGGCGACGCCCGATGCCTTCACAGCGGATCCGGTGGCGATCCTGCGCCTGTTCCATGTCGCGCAGGAAAACGACCTCGATGTCCATCCGGCGACGCTGCGGCAGATCACCCACAACATCCGGCTGGTCGACCGGCTGCGCGGCGATCCCGAGGCCAATCGTCTGTTCATGGCGATGATGACGTCGCGGCACGATCCGGAGACGACACTGCGGCGGCTCAACGAGGCCGGCGTGTTCGGCCGCTTCGTCCCCGACTTCGGCCGCGTCGTCGCCCAGACGCAGCACGACATGTATCACACCTATACGGTCGACGAGCATACGATCCGCGCCATCGGCATCCTGTCGCGCATCGAGTCGGGCGACCTGAAGGACGATCACCCGCTGGCCGCCGACATCGTGCACAAGATCCTGTCGCGGCCGGTGCTCTATCTCGCGGTGCTGCTGCACGACATCGCCAAGGGCCGCGGCGGCGATCATTCGGTGCTGGGTGCCGAGGTGGCGATGTACCTGGGACCGCGCATGGGTCTCAGTGCCGCCGAGACGGAAACGGTGGCGTGGCTGGTACGCTACCACCTCGCGATGTCGGCCACCGCCTTCCAGCGCGATTTGATGGACCCCAAGACGATCGAGAACTTCGCCGCCCTGGTGCAGTCGCCGGAACGGCTACGGCTGTTGCTGGTGCTCACCGTCTGCGACATCCGCGCCGTCGGGCCCAACGTGTGGAACGGCTGGAAGGCGGCATTGCTGCGCCAACTCTACCATGCCGCCGAACAGGTCTTGTCTGGCGGTACGCTGGCCGGCGGGCGCGCCGAGCGCATCAAGCAGATCCAGGCCGATGTCGCCGCCCGCCTGCCGGGCTGGACCGATCAGGACAGGGAAGAGCACTTCGCGCGCGGCTATGCGCCCTACTGGCTGTCGTTCGATCCCGCCACGCTGGCGCGCCAAGCCGAACTGGTGCGCGGCGCCGAGCGCGATCACCAGCCCCTCGCGATAGAGCACCGCATCGACCCGGCGCGCTCGGTCACCGAGGTGACGATCTACACGCTCGACACCCACGGTCTGTTCGCCCGCCTGGCCGGCGCCATGGCGGTCAGCGGCGCCAACATCGTCGATGCCAAGATCTTCACGCTGGCCAACGGCATGGCGCTCGACACCTTCTGGGTCCAGGACCTCGAGGACACGCCGTTCGACGATCCGCAGCGCCTGGCGCGGCTGGCCGCCCGGGTCGAACTGGCGCTTTCCAACCGCCTCGACATCCAGCGCGAACTCGACCAGCAGCGCAGCTCATGGCCCCGGCGCGACCAGGTCTTTACCGTCGAGCCGCGTGTGCTGATCGACAACAACGCCTCCGACACCTTCACCGTCATCGAGGTCAACGGTCGCGACCGGCCGGGTTTCCTCCATATCGTGACGCGCGCGCTCACCCGCCTCAACCTGCAGATCGCCTCGGCCCATATCACCACCTACGGCGAGCACGCCGTCGATGTGTTCTACGTCAAGGACCTGTTCGGACTGAAAATCATCAATCAGGACAAGCTGAAACAGGTCTCCGACACCGTGGAGAAATCCATCCGGGGCTTCGACGCGCGCTTCGAACCGATCGCCACCGCAGCGGAGTGACAGCCTCGGCCGTCGATTGATCAGGGTTGTACCAGGACGGACGAAGTGCACGCCTTGCCGCCCGTGACCTCGCAAATCGTTCGTTCGACACGACGCGCCTTGACGTCGCCGCATTCGGCACCGAGGACTTTTGACGTGTCGAGATGTTGCCTCAGGATCGCCGTTCCTCCCGGAAGAATGGGATAGTGCACACCTTCACGGTAGGCCGATTTCAGCTCGATGGTGCGCTCCCGGCCGTCGCCCAGCACCATGACGATATCGATCTGAAGATAATCGATGGTCTCGGCCGACCGGTTATCGACCGCCAGGCTCGGCACACAACTGCCAAAGACCGTTGAGTCCGGACCGCGCTTGACGTCGATATCGCTGGCCGCGTGTGCTGTTGAACCAGTGAAAGCCAGACCAATCACAATGAGACGAGCGATCATGGCCAACTCCCTTGAGTTCGTTGCCGTCTAACTCGTTTGAAGTCGCTGTTCCCGGCGCGTCGCCAGCAATTGCAGTATGGCCGCTGCGGTCTCCTCGATCGACCGGCGTGTGACGTCGATCGTTACCCACTTGCGGCGGGCATAGAGGCGGCGCGCATCCTGGATTTCGCGTTGCACCTGTTCCATGTCGGTGTATTCGGTCTCGGTTTCCTGCTGCAGCAGGCGCAGACGATTGACCCGAATCTGCACCAGCCGTTCGGGATCGGTAATCAGCCCGACGATCAACGGCCGTCTGGAGTCTTCGAGTTCCTGAGGCGGCGGCACTTCGGGCACCAGCGGCACATTGGCGGCCCGCACGCCACGGTTGGCAAGATAGACGCAGGTCGGTGTCTTCGACGTCCTTGACGGCCCGACCAGAACGACGTCGGCATCCTCCAGATCATGCGTCGACTGGCCATCGTCGTGCGCCAGGGTGTAGTGCATGGCATCGATGCGATCAAAATAGCCCTCGTCGAGCTGATGCTGGCGTCCCGGCCACTGCTCGCTCTTCGAGTGGAAGTGAACCGCCAATACGCTCATCGCCTGGTCGAGCACGCCGACACAGGGCAACTGGAGCCGGCGGCAATGATCGCGCACGAGATCCCGCAACTCGGGATCGACCAGCGTATAAAGAACGGGCCCGCGGTCGCGTTCGACCGCCTGGACGACCTTCTCCATCTGCCCACGCGTTCGCACCAGAGACCAGACATGCTCCTGTACGAAGATGCCCTCATACTGAACGAGACAGGCGCGCGCCACGCTCGACACCGTCTCGCCAGTGGAGTCGGATACGAGGTGAACGTGAAAATTGCGATTTGCCACGGGCTGTTTTACCCCACTGCGCCCCCGGGAGAAACGCGGGATTGGCGACGATATCATGGGGACAGAGCGTGACCGGTGTCGCCGCGGGCAGTTTCGGCACCCGATCCGCCTCGGCCCTCCAGACTCCCATCCCTTGCGGACAAGATGGGAGCAAAGACCTGCGAGTCGGGGATCGGCCCGACGAATCGCGTAAAACCGGCCTCAGCCGATCCACAGCACTCTGGGGAACGATATTCAATAGGGCGCATCCCCATGTGGCACAGGGCCTACTACTGCTACTACCTATTAAGAATAGAGTAAGAGGACGCATGAGGGACAAGACTTGAGCGGTGTAAAAGCGACCGGGAAATTTCTGCAGACGCTGGCCGGGACGCGCTTTCCCACGCCACCGGTCTGGCTGATGCGTCAGGCCGGCAGGTATCTGCCGGAGTATCGTGCCATCCGCGCCACGACCAAATCGTTTTTGGAGTTCTGCTACACACCCGACAAGGCCATTGAAGTAACGCTGCAGCCGATCCAGCGCTTCGGGCTCGATGCCGCCATCATCTTTTCCGACATTCTGGTTGTTCCAGACGCCCTTGGCCAAAAAGTCTGGTTCGAGGAAGGCGAAGGACCGAAGCTCGAGGCGCTGACCGACCCGGTGCAGTTCGGCCGCTTGTCGCGGGCCCGGCTGCCCGACCATCTCGCGCCGGTCTATCAGGCCATCCGGCAAACGCGCGCGGCGCTGCCCGCGGAAACTGCACTGCTGGGTTTTGCCGGCGCACCGTTCACCCTGGCCTGCTACATGATCGAAGGCAGCGGCAGTCGCGACTTCGCCAAGGTGAAGGCCTGGGCCTATGGCCATCCCGAGTCGTTCGGGCTGCTGATCGACCTGCTGATCGAGGCCGTGGTCGATCATCTCGGCCACCAGATCGATGCCGGTGCAGACGCGGTGCAACTCTTCGACTCATGGGCCGGTATCCTGCCGGAAGAGCAGCTCTTCCGCTGGTCGCTCGAACCGATGATGCGCATCGCCAAGGAATTGCGCGAACGGCATCCGAAAATTCCCGTCATCGCTTTTCCCCGTGCGGTCGGGCCCGCGATGCTGATGTACCGGCGGCCGGAGACTTTCTCGGCGCTGTCGATCGATACCGGTATCGGCGCACACTGGGCGGCCAGGGAACTGCAGCCCCACATCTGCCTGCAGGGCAATCTCGATCCGATGATGCTTGTCACCGGCGGCGCAGCGCTGGAACGTGAGGCAACCCGCATTCTCGACAAGCTCGGCCATGGCCCCTTCGTGTTCAATCTCGGTCATGGTGTGGTGCCGCAGACACCTCCCGAAAATGTCGCGCGCCTGGTCGAGATCGTGCGTGGCTGGAAGCCGGGCAGCCCATGAAGATTGCCATCGTTCTCTTCAATCTCGGTGGACCCGATTCTCCTGAGGCCGTGCAACCGTTTCTGAAGAACCTGTTCAGCGATCCTGCGATCATCTCGCTGCCGTCACTTCTGCGATTGCCATTGGCCAGCTTCATTGCCAGCCGCCGTGCGCCAAAGGCGATGAAGATCTACGACCAGATCGGCGGCTCGTCGCCCATTCTCGGCCAAACCGAGGCACAGGCGCGTGCACTGGAGGACGCGTTGGCTGGCGATCCCGCCAACTGGCACCAATGGCGTGCGTTCGTCTGCATGCGCTACTGGCATCCGATGACAGACGACGTCGTGCAGAGAGTGCGGCGCTTCGAGCCCGATCGGATCCTCCTGCTGCCGCTCTATCCGCAGTTCTCGACGGCGACCACGAAGTCATCGATCGATGCCTGGAAGGCGGCCAGCGGCCGCATGAATGTTTCGCGCCGGACGGTGTGCTGCTATCCGGCCGACAGCGGTTTCATCGATGCCTCGGTCGACCTGATCCGCCAGGCCCTGAAGGAGTCGGAGGGCCGCAAGCGGCGCCTGCTGTTCTCGGCGCATGGGTTGCCGGAAAAAATCATAAGGCGCGGCGATCCCTACCAGGCGCAGGTCGAACTGACGGCGTCGACGATCGCCGGCCGGCTCGGCGAGGCCGATTGGGCGGTCTGCTATCAGAGCCGGGTCGGGCCCCTGAAGTGGATCGGCCCGTCGACCGCGGCGGAGATCGAACGCGCCGGCAAGGACGGCGCGGCGATCGTGCTCTACCCGTTGTCCTTCGTGTCGGAACATTCCGAAACCCTGGTCGAGCTCGACATCGACTATCGGCGGCTTGCCGAACGGTCGGGCATTTCGTCCTACGTGCGGGTGCCGACGGTTGGAACGCATCCCAGATTCATTGCCGGGCTCGCCGCCCAGGCGCGGGCGCTGCTGGACGCACCGGCCGGCGCGACCTGTCATGGCGGCGCCGAAAAGCCCTGCCGGCCCGAACACCGCGCCTGCCCGCTGACCGCCGGAGCCGTGTGATGCTCTACGAAATCCTGAAGGCGTTGCACATCGTGGCGGTGATCGCCTGGATGGCGGGGCTGCTCTACCTGCCCCGGCTGTTCGTCTATCACGCCGCTGCCGAGAAGGGCTCGAAACAGAGCGAGACCTTCAAGATCATGGAGCGCCGCCTCGTCTATGCGATCATGGAGCCGGCACAGGGCGCCGTCTGGCTGCTCGGCCTGCTGCTGGCCTGGCAGGGCGACTGGTGGAGCGCGGGCTGGTTCCAGGCGAAGATCGTGCTGGTCCTGCTGATGACCGGCGTGCATCACGTCTATGGGCGCTGGCGCAAGACCTTCGAGGCAGACCGAAACACCAGGCCTGCCAGCTATTATCGCTGGTGGAACGAGGTGCCGACGGTGCTGATGATCGCTATCGTATTCCTCGTGGTCCTGAAGCCGTTTTGAGTGGAGAAACATGAACGCCGTGGCAACTGTCGACTGGCATGACCAGATCTTCGAAACCCTGCAGGACCACGACGTCAGGCAGGTCTATCACGTGCCCGACGCCGGGCATGGACGGCTGATCGAGGCCTGCCAGAAATCCAATTCCATCCGGACCCTGGCGCTTACGACCGAAGAGGAAGGCATCCCACTCGCCGCCGGCGCCTGGCTGGGCGGCCAGCGGTCGGTGCTGCTGATGCAGAGCTCGGGCGTCGGCAACACCATCAACCTGATGGGCATGACCAAGACGTTGCGGTTTCCGTTCCTGACCCTGATCACCATGCGCGGCGACTACGGCGAGTTCAATTCCTGGCAGTACCCGATGGGCCAGGGTACGCCCAAGGTGCTCGAGGCCATGGGCGTGCTGCTCTACTCGGTCGACACCGCCGACGAGGTCAAGGCCACGGTCGATGCCGCGGCGCGGTCGGCCTTTCATGGCGGCCAGGCCGTCGCCGTGCTGCTGCGGCAAAAACTGATCGGCATCAAGAATTTCGGAAAGAAGTAAGATGAGCAAAGCCACGCTCCAGCGCCGCCCGCTGGTCAAGAAGATCCTCGACGGCGCCGACGACAACCTGCTGGTGATCGGCGGCCTCGGCTCGGCCAACTGGGACATCACCGCGGCCGGCGACCGTCCGCTCAACATGCCGCTGTGGGGCGCCATGGGCGCGCCGGTGGCGATGGGTCTGGGTCTCGCCATGGCACAGCCCAAGAAGCGCGTGCTGGTGATCACCGGCGACGGCGACATGCTGATGAGCCTGGGCTCGCTCGCCACCGTGGCGGCGCAGCAGCCGGACAATCTCGCCATCGTCGTGCTCGACAACGAAAAGTTCGGCGAGACCGGCAACCAGGCCACCCACACCAGCCCGCGCAACAACGGCCCGACCGATTCCGGCGCCGGCACCGATCTCGCCATGATCGCGCGCGGCTGCGGCATCACCGATTCGGCCATCGTGCGCGAGGCGGGCGAGGTGGCGCAACTCGTGAAGGATGCGCGGATCACGAAAGGGCCGGTCTTCCGTCTGGTGAAGGTGATGGTCGAGAAGCTCGAATTCGTGATGCCGCCGCAGGATGGCGCGCATCTGAAGGACCGTTTCCGCCAGGCTCTACTGGGCCAGGCCTGAGCGGGTGCCATGGCCGGCTACGCGCCCTTCCCGCTGATCGATCTCGCAGGCGGCCCGCGCGAACGCGGCCGCACGCACGGCAAGGCCGCGGCTGACCGGCTCAAGCGCGGCGCAGCGATGTACGCCGAATCGCTGCTCGCCACTGGCGTCGAGTGGAAGGAGCTGGAGCGGCGCGCCGAGGCGATGGTGCCGCTGATCGACCGTTTCGATCCGGCCTTTGTCGAGGAGATGCGCGGCATCGCCGAGGGCGCGGGCCAGCCTTTCGCTGCCGTGATGCTGATGAACGCCCGCACCGAGATGGTGGCAGCGGCGCGCCGGCGGCAGGCGACCCGGCATTTTCCCGACGGCTGCACCGCTGCCCTGGCGCTGCCCGAAGCCAGTGCCGACGGCGTGTTGCTGCATGGCCAGAACTGGGATTGGCGGGCCGAGTGCGCAGAGACCGGCGTGGTGCTGCGTATCCGCCGCGACGACGGGCCCGATATCCTGACCTTTACCGAGGCGGGCGGGCTTGCCCGCTCGGGCCTCAACTCGGCCGGCATCGGCCTCACTGCCAATGCGCTGGAGTGCGACCGCGACTATCAGCGCGAGGCCGGCGTGCCGCTGCCGTTCATCCGCCGCAAGGTGCTCGAGGCCGCCCATCTCGCGCAGGCCGTGCAGACGATCGTCGCGACGCCCAAGCCCGGCTCCAACCATATGGCCGTGAGCCATGCGACGAGCAACGAGCGGGGCGATGGCGGCGGCGAGGCGTTCGGCTTCGAATGCGCGCCCGACGAGACCTTCTGGATCGCACCGGACCGCGGTCTGTACGTCCACGCCAATCACTGGATCGCCGAGGCGGCGCGGGCCAAGGTGAAGGACACCGGCCTCGCCGAGACGCCCGATTCGATCTACCGCGACAAGCGCGTGCGCGAGCTACTCGCGCCCAAGCGCGGCAAGCTCGGGCTCGAGGACCTGCGGCAGGCCTTCTTCGACGACTGGCGCGCGCCCTACTCGGTGTGCCGGCCGCCGCGGCCCAATCTGCGCGGTGTCACGACCGCGACCGCGGCGATGATCCTGATGCGTCCCGGCGAAGGCCATCTCGAGGCCTGCCCGATGCCGGCGCTCAATCGGCAGTTCACAACCTACAGTTTGACGCCGGACCGGACCGCGCAAAAGCAGGCGGCGGAGTAGAAGCCTTGGAGGGCTGCCAATGACCCGAACTCCCGAATTCCGCGGCCGCATCTACGGCGACATCACCGAGACCATGGGCGCCACGCCGCTGGTGCGGCTGAACCGACTTCCCAAACGCGACGGCGTGAAGGCCGAGATTTTGGCCAAGCTCGAATTCTTCAATCCGATGTCGTCGGTGAAAGACCGCATCGGGCTGGCGATGATCGATGCTGCCGAGAAGACCGGCAAGATCGTGCCGGGCGTCAGCACCATCATCGAGCCGACGTCCGGCAACACCGGCATCGGCCTTGCGTTTGTCGCCGCCGCCCGCGGCTACAGCGTGATCTTCACCATGCCGGATTCCATGTCGGTCGAACGCCGCAAGATGCTGCGGTTTCTCGGGGCTCGGCTCGAATTGACGCCGCGCGAAAAGGGCATGAAGGGCGCCATCGCCAAGGCCGAGGAGTTGCTGAAGACCGTGCCCAACAGCTTCATGCCGCAGCAGTTCCAGAACCCGGCCAATCCCGCCGTCCACGTCCGCACCACGGCCGAGGAGATCTGGCGCGATACCGACGGCAAGCTCGATGTCTTCGTATCCGGCGTCGGCACCGGCGGCACGGTCACCGGTGTCGGCCAGGCGCTGAAGCCCCGTCTGCCTGGCCTGAAGATCGTCGCCGTCGAACCGGAGGCAAGTCCGGTCCTGTCCGGCGGCCAGCCCAGCCCGCATCCCATCCAGGGCATCGGCGCGGGCTTCGTGCCCGACATCCTCGACCGCAAGGTGATCGACGAGGTGGTGAAGGTCGCCAACGACGCCGCGTTCAAAGTGGCGCGCGACATGGCGGCGCTCGAAGGCATCCCCATCGGCATCTCGGGCGGCGCCGCCGTTGCCGCGGCGCTGGCCGTCGGGGCGCGTCCGGAGAATGCCGGCAAGCGAATGGTGGTGATCGTCCCCGATTTCGCCGAACGCTACCTCTCGACGGCGTTGTTCGAAGGTCTCGACTGACTAGGGCGTGGACTCATAAGTTCTAAGCCAGAGGCGTGTTGCGGCGAGCAAGA
>CALDNT010000017.1 GCA_937915145.1 uncultured Reyranella sp. | reverse complement strand
GACGACGCCGGTCTGCTGCATGTCGGCCCGCGGGGCGCCGGCGCCCGCCCCGGACCGGCGGCCTATGGACTTGGCGGCGAGGAGCCGACCGTGACCGACGCGCAGCTCGTGCTCGGACGACTGCGCCCCGGACCGCTTGCCGGCGGCGCCGTGACGCTGGACGGCGCGCTGGCACGCCGGGCGATCGAGAACCGATTGGCAAAGCCGCTCGGCCTGTCGGTCGAGGCCGCCGCGGCCGGCGTGATCCGTCTGCTGGAACAGAACCTGCTGCATGCCGTGGAGCGGCTCAGCATCGAACGCGGGCACAATCCCGCGACCTTCACCCTGGTCGCGGCCGGCGGCGCAGGACCGATGCACGGAACCGCCGTGGCCCGCGCACTGGGCTGCCGTCGCGCGCTGCTGCCGCGCGCCGCCGGGGCGTTCTGTGCGTTGGGTATGCTGCAGTCCGACGTGCGACAGGACTATCTGCAGGTGTTCCTGGCGGATATCGACAAGGTCGACACCGCCCTGCTCGGGGCCGGCTTCGCGCAACTCGAGGCGCGGGCGCGCGAGGCGCTCGGCGGCGACGGCTTCAGCGGCGATGGCGTGGCGATCGAGCGCGAAATGGATCTTCGTTACGACGGCCAGCAGTGGCCGGTGCGGGTCGCCATCGCCGCCGCGTTCGACGCCGCGGCCGCGCGGCAGGCGTTCGAGGCCGAGCACCAGCGGCTGTTCGGCCACATCCAGCCCGGCGGCCGTATCGACATCACTGCGCTGCGGGTCGTCGGCCGCGGCCGGCTCGAGTGGACGCCGCCGGCCGCGCGCGCGGCAGAGGCCACTCCACCCAAGCCGCGCGAGACCCGCAAGGTCTGGATCGATCCGGCGCACGGCTGGCGCGACCTGCCGGTCTATGACGGCGCGGACCTGCGCCCCGGTTGCCGGATGGAGGGCCCGTTGCTGATCGAGGAGCGCACCATGACCGCCTTCGTTGGCCCGCGCGACGTCCTCGAAGTCGACGTGCGCGACGACTTTTTGATCCATATCGGAGCCGCCGCATGAGCGCCGCCGCCCTCGATCCTGTCACGCTGGCGCTGGTGCAGAACCGGCTCGACCACATCTCGCACCAGATGGGCTGGGTGATGACGCGCACGGCGCGCTCGCCGATCTTCAGCCAAAGCCACGACTTTTCGTGCTTCATCGCCGATGCCGGCGGCACGCTGATCAGCCAGGCCGACGGCATTCCGATCCACACCGGCGGCGGCGGCTTTGCCGTGCGTGCCATCCTGCGCGACTTCAAGAATGCGATAGAGCCCGAGGACGTGTTCCTGCTGAACGATCCCTACACCGCCGGCGGCAATCACCTGCCGGACTGGGTGATCGCCCGGCCGGTGTTCGTGTCGGGCCGGCTGGTGGCCTTCGCCTGCAATCGCGCCCATCAGGCCGACATCGGCGGCGGCGCGGCGGGAACCTACAATTCGGCGGCGACGGAAATTTTCCACGAAGGCATTCGCCTGCCGGTGCTGAAGCTGATTGAGGGCGGCAGGACGCGCGACGACCTGTGGCGCCTGCTGCTGCTCAATACCCGTCTGCCCGAGGCAATCGACGGCGACCTGCGCGCCATGATCGGCTCGACCAGGATCGGCGCCGAACGGCTGGCGGTGCTGGTCGAGGAACTGGGCCGGGACCAGGCCGACCGGTTTTTCGAAGGTGTGCTGGCGCACGCCGACCGCCGCTTCCGCGCCTGCATCGATCGCCTGGCCCAGGGCGTGTGGCGCGGCGAGGAGCCGGTCGACAACGACTGCTTCGAGCCGATCGACGGCAGGATCGTAGTCACGCTGACCGTGAAGGACCAGCGGATGATCGTCGACTTCGCCGGCACGTCGCCGCAGATCCGCGGTTTCAAGAACAGCTCGGTCGCCAACAGCACCTCGGCGGTGTTCATGGCGCTGGCGTCGTTCTTCGAGCCCGACCTGCCCAAGAACGAAGGCGCCTTCCGCAGCGTCGAGATCCGGCTGCCCGAAGGCACGCTGGTCAATGCCCGCCCGCCGGCGCCGATGACCATGAATACGGTGTTCGTCGCGCACGAGATCATTCACGCCATGTGGAAGGCGCTCGGCCAGGCGCTGCCGGAACGCGCCTCCGCCGGATGGTCCAAGGCGGTCCACGCGGTCACCGCCGGACTGCGGCCCGACGGCGGACGCTATGTGATGTACCAATGGGCGGGCGCGCCGGCCGGCGGCGGTGTCGAGGGTCGCGACGGCTTCCATCTCATCGGGCACCTCATCACGCTGGGCGGCCTCACGCTTCCCAACCTCGAAACCTACGAGCAGCTCTACCCGGCGCGCTTCCACCGGCAGGAGTTGCGCTGCGACACCGCCGGGCCCGGACGGTTCCGCGGCGGCGCCGGTTGCGACTACGAGGTCGAGATCTTCACGCCGGCCGATTACGCCTTTCGCGGCGAGGGCGTGGGCGCGCCCTCCAGCTTCGGCACTGCGGGCGGCGGCGCGGGCGTGGGCGGCGAAGTCGTCCTCACGCTGGCCGACGGCAAGCGGGTCCAGGCCCCGAAGTACGGCGTCGAGCGGCATGGTCCCGGCACCTATCGCGCGCTGTCGCCGGGCGGCGGCGGGTATGGCGATCCCGCGACCCGCGAGCCGGCGCGTGTCCTGCGCGACGTGCGCGATGGCGTGGTGAGTGTCACCGGCGCCGAGCGCGACTACAAAGTCGCCATCGCCGCCGACGGCCGCAGCATCGACCGGGAGCGCACCGCCCAACTCAGGCGCGCGAGCGCCTGACGCCGGATCAGCCTTTCTGCACGCCGGCCTTCGAAAGACCTTCGCGAAGGTGCTCGAGGTCGGCCACGTTCGCGTAATGCATGGTCCCGAGCAACGCCTCCGGATCGAATGCCGCGTCGGCCGCCCGGATTTGCGCGACATGTGCCGCCGCCGCGGTCCGATCGCCGAGCCAGCCATAGCAGGCGGCGACGAAGGCGTGCTGCTGCACGTCCATTGTCGAGAGATGCATGAACGCCTCAATGGACGGGCCATACTGACGGGCGGTGAAATGCGCCTTGCCGAGGTGGCTCCAGAATCGCGCCGGGTGATGGGGATTGAGCTGCATCGCCTTGCGAATCCACTCGATCCCTTCGTCGGCGCGGCCGGTCCAGGTGAGGAGTTCACCCATCTGGACCACCACCAGGTCGTAATTGGGATTGAGCGCCAGCGCCCGCTCCTGGTGATGGCGCGCCCGGCCAAAATCGCCGCGAACGATGTTGACCGCGGCAAGAATGCGGTGGACGTCGGCATCGTTTTCATCGGCCGCGAGCGCCCTGCTGAGTTCGCCTTCGACCTGAGCGAAGGTCGCCGCCTTGTCCGCACACCAACCGTAGCCCCAGGCCTGCCCCAGAATGCAGGCCCGCCAGGCGTGGGCATGGGCGTACTCGGGATCGAGTTCGACAGCGCGATCGATCAGCTTCTGCGCCTGCAGGTTGTCGTCGGGAGTGGCGCGATGGTGCAGTACCTTGGCGGCCAGAACGCATTCATAGGCGGCGAGGCTGGAGGGCTTTTTGCGCGCAAGCTGGTCATGCTGGGCCGCCTCGAGCCTGCCGGGAAGGGTGGCGACGATCGCCGCCGTCACTTCGTCCTGAATGGCGAAGATGTCGTCGAGCTTGCGATCGTATCGCTCTGCCCAGATGTGCGTGTCGTTCGAGGTGTCGATCAGCTGCACCGTGACCCGCAGGCGGTCGCCGCCCTTGCGGACGCTGCCTTCCACCAGGTACTGCGCGCCAAGCTTCTGCGCGACATCGCGAAGGTTCACGGCCTGGTTCTTGTAGACGAACGTCGAATTGCGCGAGATCACGAACAATTCGCGACGCCGGCTGAGCTCGGTCAGTATGTCTTCGGTCAGCCCGTCGACGAAGAACTCCTGCTCGGGGTCGCCGCTCATGTTGGCGAAGGGCAGGACGGCGACAGTGGGCTTGACCGCCGCCGGCTTCTGGACGGCTTGGCCTTGGCCGGCCGAGGCCCGCTCCTCGGCGGTCGCGATGACGGCGCGGTATGCCCGTACCGGACGGCTGATATTTTTGAGCGACTTCTCGCCCAGGTCCTCGAAGGCAACGTCAAGCCGGCCCGCGACCTGATCGTGGACGGCCGCCGTCACGCACACGCCCCCGGCTTCGGCGAGCTGCTCCAGCCGCGCGGCGATGTTCACGCCATCGCCGAAGATATCGTTGTCGTCGAAGATGATGTCGCCGAGATTGATGCCGATCCTGAACTCGATGCGCTGGTCGTCGGGAACGTCGCCATTGCGCCTGCGCATCCGTTCCTGGATCTCGACGGCGCACTTGACCGCATCGGCGACGCTCTGGAACTCCGCCAGAAGCCCGTCGCCAGTGGTCTTGATGATCCGCCTGTGAAATCGCGCGCAATAGTGACCCCCTGAGGGGTGGTTTTCGCGTCCAATTCT
>CALDNT010000016.1 GCA_937915145.1 uncultured Reyranella sp. | reverse complement strand
GCCAGTGTGATCTTGCCCTCCTCCATCAGGATCATGGCGGCCACCGAGACGATGGGCTTGGTCATCGAGGCGATGCGGAAGATGGTGTCGTTGGTCATCGCCACCTTGGCTTCCTTGTCGCGGAAACCGAACGAGTCGAACATGACGATCTTGCCGTTGCGTGCGATCAGCACGACGGCACCCGGCAATTCGTTGTTCTTCACGCCTTCGTTGATGCGGTCACTCAGACGCTTGAGGCGGATCGACAGGAAACCGACCTCTTCCGGTGATTGCACCTTGGGAATGCCCTGAGCGACAACCGGCAGCGCCATGAACAACAGCAGCGCAGCCACACCTGCCGTTCGAAACTTCGACATTCAACTTCCTCCCGATCTTCGCGGCATATCAAAGCAAAATACCCCCACCCACGCGAGGGCGTTCCGGTAATTCAAGCGAGCTTGACCGCAGAGCGATGCAGGTCTATCGAACGCGCATCGACGGTCCTCCTTAACCGGAGGCTAACAGGGAATGCCGTGCCGCCCCTTGCAGATCGATGAGAGGGGCTAATCGGCAGCTGTACCCGCAGCTGTGAGCGGCGAGCGAGTGCCCAACGTGCCACTGGATTTCGGTCCGGGAAGGCGGGCGCAAGCGCAGACCCGCAAGCCAGAAGACCTGCCGGCGATAGCGTCGCTCTTCCGATGGACGGGATGATCCAAAGGGACGGTCAACCGAGCGGTGACGCGCCTGTGCGAACCGTTTGGGAGATCGTCCGATGACGTCGATCCGTAGATTCCTTCTTGCACCCTCCTCCGGGGTTGGCGTATCCGGCGCTGGGCCCGGTCATGGTCCGGCGGGCAATATGCCGCTGGATCCATTCGACCGTTATACCCGCACTTTGCCGCCCGGCGCCGCCGAGGATGAGGTCGAGCCCACACCAACCTGGAACATGATCCTGCCGTTTCGGCGGGGCGGCTTCAGCAATCTGTGTGAAGCCCTCGATTACGCGGCACGTGGCGAGACCGGCCTGAATTTCTTCGATGCGCGCGGCCGGCTGCTGAGCAGCCTTCCCTACCGGGAACTTCACCGACAAGCTCATGTCTTCGCAAGACGTCTGATCGGCGCCGGCATCGCGAGCGGTGAACGGCTGATACTGATTGCCGATACCTGGCCGGGCTTTTGCGTCGCTTTCTTCGGCGCGCAGTATGCCGGCATCGTCCCGGTACCGGTATCGGTACCCGTCGGTCTTGGTGCGAAGGCCAACTACATCGAACAACTCAGGGGACAGATCGCCTCGGCTCAGGCTGTCGGCATTCTGGCACCCGACGAACTCGCCGACTTCGCCACGGCTGCCGCGGCCGGAACAACCGCGCGATTCGCAGGTTCCATGACGAAATTCGAGGAATTGCCGGAAAGGCCCGTCGATCTCCGTCCGCTTACAGCGCGGGCGCAATGCTACATCCAGTTTTCTTCCGGCAGCACCCGTGCCCCCCAAGGCATCGACATTCGCCAGGACCGGCTGATGGCCAACATTGACGGATCACTCGCCGCCCAGGGTCTGGCCGAAGACGACGCAGGCGTGAGCTGGCTGCCGCTGTATCACGACATGGGATTGATTGGCTTTGTCCTTGCTCCGATGTGCGCGCAGCGAAGCGTCGATCTGCTGGCGCCACGTGATTTTGCCCGCCGGCCGATGCAATGGCTCCAGCTGATCTCGCGGCGGCGCGCTTCCATTACCTACAGTCCGAGTTTTGGATACGACCTCGTGACCCGGCGGGCGCGGACCAAGGGCCCTGAGGATATCGACCTGTCGTGCCTGCGGCTGGCCGGAATCGGTGCCGACATGATCCAGTTGCCGGTGCTGCAGCGCTTCACCGAAACATTCAGCACATCGGGTTTCGACGAGCGCGCCTTCATGGCGAGCTATGGCATGGCTGAAGTCTGCGTCGGATTGAGTTTCAGCGGCTGTTTCGCAGGCCTCAAGGTCGACAGCGTCGACGATCCGACTTCGGGTAGGCGGCGCGATTTCGTCGTCTGCGGCCGGGTCCTTCCCGGCCACCATGTCGAGATTCGCGACGACAAGGGCGATACCGTGGCATCGCGCGAAGTCGGCCGCCTGTTCGTCCAGGGGCCGAGCGTTATGCCAGGATATTTTTCCAAGCCTGCTGATGGCGCAAACGTGCTGGCAGACGGCTGGCTGGATACCGGTGACCTGGGCTACTGGTGCGGCGACGAACTCGTGATCACCGGCCGCGCCAAGGATCTGATCATCGTTAACGGCCGCAACATCTGGCCGCAGGACATCGAATGGGCTGCCGAGGCATTGCAGCAACTACGCCGCGGTGATGCTTGCGCCTTTTCGATCGACGCCGGCGAGACGGAAGCGATCGTGGTGATCGTCCAGACCCAGCCCAGCGATCCGTCCGACTGCGAACAACTCAAGGGATGCATCCATCAGACCGTCAAGGAGGCCATCGGCGTCGACTGTCAGGTGGTATTGATTCCACGCCAGCCCGGCCTGCCGCGCACATCCTCGGGCAAGCTCAGCCGCTCGCGCGCCAAATTGAACTTCACCGCGGGCAACTATTCGGCATAAAGGGACGCCGCCGGGCGCATAACGTACCTGGCGGCACCGAGACTTCAGGTTACGGCAAGCGGACCGCCATTCGATCCCGTCGCGCCTTTGATGGGCACAGGGCCATAGATGTAGGCGAACTGGTACTTCTTGTCGGCGATCAGGGCCTCGAAGTTGAGGTTTTCGTGGTTGAAAATCCCGTTCTTGCAGATCAATTCGCCATGGACCGGGAACGCCAGGTTCTTGTCGGGGTTTGGCACCACTTCAGTGGCCCAGGTGTCGCCGCCGGTTAGGCAGACGCCCTTATCGATGCACCATTTCGCAATTTCCATCCCGATGCCGGGTTCGCCGCTGTTGAACTTGTCATTGTTCTTCATCCACAGCTTGCCCCAGCCGGTATTGACGAAGATGGCGTCGCCCTCTTTCACGTCGGCTTCGTTCATGCCCTGCTTCTGCATCGCTGCGCGAATGTCGGCGAGCTTGATCTCTTCACCCGCTTCCATCATGCGTCCCTTGAGTGCCTCGATATCGAACAGATGGCCACGAGTGAAGAATGGCTTCACATGTTCCATGCCAAGTTTGGCAAGACCGTTGGCTTTGCCGATCTCCTCCTCGGTATGGCCGTTGTAGTAACGCATCTCATTCTTGTCGCCGTTCTTGCCCATCTGGATACCGATGTGCCCAAGGCCATC
>CALDNT010000015.1 GCA_937915145.1 uncultured Reyranella sp. | reverse complement strand
GGCATGATGTACGCTTTCGGCCGCACTGGGCCCCTCGCCTCGATGGGCCTCTTCGTCGGCGCCATGGTGCGCAGCGACAAGCGGCTCGAGCGGCCCGACCTGCAGATCAACATGTTCGCCTGGGCGATCAAGGAACGTAACCGCCACGGCGTGGTCGCCCAGCCCTTCTCCGCCTTCGGCCTCTCGCCGGTGCATCTGCGCCCCGATGGCCGCGGCACGGTGCGGCTGAAGTCGGCCGATCCGCTGGCGGCGCCCGAGATCCGTTTCAACTTCCTCAAAACCGCCAGCGACTGGGATGCCATGCTGAAAGGCATGGCGATCTGCCGGGAGATCGGCAAACAGGCGGCGCTGAAGCCGTTCGTGATCGAGGAAATCATGCCCGGCCCCTCGGTGACGGAGGAAGGCGCGCTGCGCGACTACCTGCGCGAGACCGGCGTCTCCAACCTTCATCCGGTCGGGACCTGCCGCATGGGCCGCGAGCCCGATGCGGTGGTCGACCCGCAGCTCCGGGTCCATGGCATCGCGGGCCTGCGCGTCGCCGATGCCTCGATCATGCCATCCATCGTCGCCGGCAACACTAACGCGCCTTCGATCATGATCGGCGAGAAATGCGCCGACCTGGTACGCGCGGCGGCGGCCTAGAATGGCGGAGCCGGCTATTTCGTCCGTCGACGGTAACTCTGGAAGAGAGCGAAGGCGGCGCCGATGGCCAGGCCGGGCAACGCCGAGAGCATGCCGATGCCCACGGCGCCCATCTCGCAGCCGCCGGAATCGCCCGGCGTTCCGCAGCGGGGATCGAGCAGATGGGCCGCTATCAGGACAACGATAGAAACAATGATCGGCGTGACGATCATTCCGGCCAGCCCGAAGGCGACGGCTCTCATTACGATTCTGAACATCAAGATTGGCCACGCTTGCTGTTGACGCCGTCAGGCTGACGCAGCTGGCGGAAATGCGCAATTTCCAACTGGGCGCTCGCTCTCCCGCCTAGAGAAACGCGCTCAGGGCACTTGCTATTCCCAGGAACGAGAAGAAACCGGCAACGTCGGTGATCGTGGTCAGGACGATCGACGAAGACTGCGCCGGATCCTGTCCCAGCTTCACCAACGCCACGGGAACGACGGCACCCGCGAAGCCCGCGACGATCATCGCCAGTACCATGGAAACCGCGATCACCAGGACGAGTCCCAGAGATCCACTCCACAGATATACCGCGAGACTGCAGGTGACGGCGATGGCGATGCCGTTGAGCAGGCCGACCTCGATCTCCTTGCGCATCACACGCAACCAGTCGCGCGCCGTGATCTCGCGCAGCGCCAGCCCGCGCATGGTCACGGCAAGCGCCTGCGCGCCGGCATTGCCGGACTGCCCGGCGACGACCGGCAGCAGCACGGCCAGCGCGGTGAACTTCGCGATCGTCGATTCGAAGAGCCCGACCACCGAGGCGGCAAGAAATGCCGTCAGCAGGTTGATCTGAAGCCAGGGCATCCGCTTGCGTACCGCGAATATCGCGCTCGACAGGGCGCGTTCGTCGCGGCTGGCGCCGACCATCGTCTGGATATCGCTGGTCACGTCCTCTTGCACCGCCTGGATAAGGCTGGCGTGCGTCACGACGCCCATCAGAACACCGTCATAGTTGACGACGGGAAGGTCGATAAGGCGTTCCTTGTTGAGAATTGCCGTCACCTCCTCCTGCGAGGCCGTCGGCTCGACGGAGGCGGCGATCGGAAGCATCAGATCGCTCAGGCTCTGCTGTGGCGAGGCGATGGCAAGGTCCTGGAGAAAGACCCGGCCGATCAGGCGCCTGCCCGCGTCCACGAGATAGAGGCTTCTCGCCGTCTTCATCCGTTTCTGTCTCAGAACATCGAGCGTGTCGGCGACCGTCATGGTTCCGCGGTATACGTCGACCCGAAGATCCATCAGGCGCCCCGCGCTTCCCTCCGGGTATGTCATGAGCTCTTCCAGCTCGCGCCTGACCGCCGGATCGAGCCGGTCGAGCCGGCGCGCGCGCTCCTCGGCGGACATCTGCCCCACAAGTTGCACGGCTTCGGTCGGCGGCAGCTCGGCCAGCAGCGAGTCCGCGGTCGCGTCCGGCAACACGGCAAGCAAGCGCGCCCCGGTTTCGGGCAGAAGCCTGCGCCATACCGGCACCAGGGCCTGCGCCGACTGGGCGCTCAGGGTCGCTGCAATGGACTCTGCCGGATGGCGTTCTATCTCGATGGCGGCGTCGACCGGATGGTCGAGCATGAAACGGCCGTCGAGAAGCGCGATGGCCCGGGCCGGGTCAGCCGCCATGATGTTTCTCCTTCCGCGCATTTCGTTCGAGACTGTCGTCGCCGATCAGATCCAGCAGCCCCGACATGCTGACCAGCATCGCCTCCCCGGCGTTCGACCAGATGGAAGCGCCGGCCTCGGTCGGTGTGGACACGGCCGATATGGTCGCCAGTCCCCTCTTCAGATCGCTACGCGCCAGGGTGCCGAGCATCTGCCCAAGGCGGCTCGCCACCGGCAGGCACGAATAGTCGTCCCAGGCCGCAAGCCCGGCCGCGTCGCGCAGCAAGGTGCGGGCAAACAGGGGCGCGAGCCCGGTCTCGATAAGGTCTGCGATGCCGGTGGTTCCGGCATGCCGCAGCAAGGCTTCGGCGTGCAGAACGCCGGCCAGGTGCTGGTCTTCATCGACCACGAAGATCGGGTCGGCCATCCGCCCGTTCGCTGCGCGCAGCACCACGATCGCGGCCTCGACGGTTGTGGCCAGCGACAGAGTGGGAACCGACAGGTCCATCCAGGCGCCGACGGTATTACGCGGATAGCGCAGCGATTCCTTCAGATCGCGCGCCAGCGCCGAGGGCAGTTGTTCGAGGATCGCGTCGCGCCGCTCGGCGGCCGCCAACCGCAACAGCACCGTGGCACTTTGATAGGACACCCCCGCAACGATCGCCGCCGCCCGCTCGCTAGGGAGAAGCTGGAGGCACAGGGCGGCTGGCCACTTCTCCATCTTCTCGACGACCGGCACGAGGATCCGCGTCGGCACCGCTTCGAACAACGCGGCTGCATCCGTCGATTGCATGCTCTCGATCACCTGGGCGGCCGAGCCCGGCAACCGGTCGAGATAGGCGATGGTGAGGGGCGGCACCTCAGTCATGCGGTGAATCCGCATCGACGATGGTCATGCTTTCCACCGCGAAGGTGCCGGCGGGAATGCGCAGCCGGCCCTCCTTGGTCGCGAGCACGAGCGCCGTCGAGGTGATGCCGACGACCTCGCCTTCGGCGTTCCCGAACCGGATGATCTGGCCCGGTTCGATTTCACGGCCCAGTTCGCGTGCGCTGATAAGGTTTCCGACATAGGTGCGGGCGCCGAAGCCGAACGCGATCGCAAAGCCACCGAGCACCGCTCCGCCCGCGATCGCCAGCGCCGTCACGATGAAGGTGACGTTGATGCCGATCTGGTCGAAGCCGATGATGAAGGCAACGACGATGACCGCGAGCTGCACGGCGCGCCCGACCAACAGGCTCCGCTCCGTTCCCTTGGCCGGCGTGGCAGCCGCCGTCAGGTCGCGCGCCACAGCCGCCAGCAGGAAGCCGACGACGATCACCAGGATGCCGGCGATCAGGTTGGGAAGGCTTGCGACTGCGCGATCCAGCCAGTTGCCAAACCTGGCGAGGCCGGCGGCACGCGCTGCGATCGAGGCGAAGACGAACAGCGTCAGCCAGAAGATGACCTTGGAAAGTACGGCAAGGATGCGCGGCGACAGCCTGTACTCGACCAGCCGCCCGGTCCTGAAGGCGCGATCGAGAAGGCGATTGACGTGATCGCCAGCGCGTTGCGTGCCGGCGCGTAGAAGGCGCGCCACGACCCAGCCGACAAGCAGCAGGATGGCCGCACCGAGGAGCGTCGGCAGATAGTCGATGGCTTCAAGGCCGGCGCGGAGGGTGGCACGCCGCGCGTTCTCGAGAATCGCCGATACTTCGTCCATCGTGGTCTCCAGTCGAGCAAGGCTTCGAGAATTGCACAGGCGAATGTACAGAGCGATGGCATGTCGAGCCTATCTGCAACGCCACCTACTGCCAAGCTGGCAGCGCGTCATGCATCCCGGCCTGCTGCGTCGTCCTCGCCTCGACCTGCGCGGGCGGCGCTGGATCGACCTAGTCGGTCGAATGGTTGCAGATGCCGCGCCGGTATCGAGGCCCATGGCTTTGGCGCGCAGATGCCTACCACGTCATGCGGAAGCCGGCGGTCAACGCGTGGGCGTCGCTGCGGCCGCCGACTTCGCCGTCGTAACGGAGGTAGAGCGAGGTCGCCTCGGCGATGGCGGTGTCGACGGCCAGCGCCAGCACCGCGGCGTCGCGCGCCGACTCGGCGCCCAGCACGCTGAAGCCGCTGCCCGGCGCACCGGCAAACGAAGCCGCTACGGGTCGCGCCGTGTCGGCGAACTCGTGCGCCCAGCCGAGCCGGAACATGAGCCCGATGCGATGATCCGTACCGGCCGCGAGACCGGCGTTGAACTCAACGCCGAGGGTGGAGCGCAGCGCATTGGTGGTCTGGGGTGTCACAGCGAGGTTGAGCGATCCCGCGCCGCTCTCGGTAAAGCCGTTCTGCACCACCGTAGTGCCCTGCAGCCGCGCGAACGGCGCGATGGTCGCTGCGGCCGGCGCATAGAGGCCGAAGCGGTATCCCGCTTCCACCTGTGCGAGGAACTGATTGGCGCCGGTCGATCCGTTGGCGTTCCGCGGCTGCAGGCCCTGGATAGCGATCTGCCGCGTCATGCGGTTGTCGTTGTGGGCGTAGCCGGCCAGACCGTCGGCCCAGAAGCCGCCTTCGGTGAACGATGCGTAAACGCTCACCTGGTACGAGTCGGTGGTGCCGCGACCACTGAGCCCGTTCACCCATTGGCTGCCGCTCGCAAAGCCGACGCCCAGCCCCACCAGAAGACGCGGCTCGATCCGGTAGTCGATGCCGGTGGCTACGCCGCCCGCACTGTAGGTGACGGTGCCGGCGTTGGTGTTGCCAGCGACGCTGCCGAAACCCGCCAGGCCGGTGCCCCACAGGCTCCATGGGCTGGGGCCGCAACCCTCGATCTCGCAGGCCTCGGCCAGTGCCACGCGCGTGCCCTTGCCGGGATCGCCGCCGCGTGCCGCGGCGAGTTGCTGGCCAACGGCGTTCATGAACAGGAGTCCGCTGCCAATGTTTGCGGTCGAGAAGCCGGCGTAGTTCTGGCCGCTTAGCGCGGTCATCGCCGCCTGGCCCTGCGCCAGATTGGCCGTCGCCAGGGTGCCGACCACGGTCGCGAAGTCGCCGCTGGCGCCCGCCACGCTCTGGTCGAGCGCCGCCCCCACCGCCGCCTGGTTCGCCGTCGCCGCCCCGGCCGCAAAGCCGCCGGGTTTCAGGGTCAGGAACACGTTGCTGGCATTGTAGGCGAGCGAGCCCTGCAGGAACGGGAAGGCGCTGGTGACGCCGGCGAAGGTACCGGTGACGCCGCCGGTGGCATTGACGATGGTGTAGGCCGTGCTCGGCGCATAGACACCGGTCGCCCCCACTACCTGCACCGTGCCGCCGTTGATCGTCGCCGTCCCCGGCGCACCGGTGACGTTGAGGCGATCGGCCTGGCCGGCTGCATTGGTCTCGACCCGGTAGCTGCCGCTCGCCGCCTGGGTGAAGCTGCCGTTCACCGTCACGGTGCCGATCGAGTTGCCCGGCGCCAGGATGTTCTGGTTGGTTACCACGCCGTTGAACGTGCCGTTGCCGCCGAGCGTGCCAGTGTTGTTTACGTCACCGTTGAAGGTAGCGTTGTTGATCAGGGTCGAACTGTTGGCGAAGGTGCCGGCCGTCTGGTTGAAGGTGCCGAAATTCGTCAGCGCGCCCAGCAGGCTGCCGCTGTTGTTGATCGTGCCGTAGTTCACCAGAGTGGAATTGACCGACTGGAAGGTGCCGGCGTTGCCGAGGGTATTGCCCGAGGCAACCGAATAGCCGCCGCCGCTCACGACGCTCGCACCGGCATCGATCGTGAGGTCGCCCACCATCGTTCCGGTGAGCGCCAGCGTGCCGCCCGCCACGGTGGTGCCGCCACTGTAGCTGTTGTTGCCGCCCAGGATCAGCAGGCCGGCGCCGCCCTTGGTCAGGCGGCCGGTGCCGGAGATGTCGTTGCTCCACATGTCGACGGCGTTGAACCCGCTCGACCCGTCGAGCGTGACGCTGACATTGGAATTGAAGGCGCCGTAGCCGCCCGCCGCCTTGAAGAGGTTGAGCCGCACCCAGCCCGAACCGTCGTCGAGCGGGCCGCCCGACGGCAGTTCGGTGGTGGCCAGAACCTCGCGGATCTGCGCGTTGGTGAGATAAGGAAAACGCGACGTGAGCAGCAGCTCGGCGTTGGTCGGCACGACGGCCGCGAGGTTGGTAGCGCCGACCGACGGCAGGCCGTAGGTGGCGAGGTCGGCGTAGGCTTGGTTGGCCGCGGCGAACTGCGACGCGCTCGGAAAGGCGCCGCCCGCAATGCAGCCCGCGACATTCGAGGCGCACGACGCGTAGGGAACCGCCGCGTATGTCGATCCGAGCGCGGTATGGAGGGCAGCGGAAAGGTCGGAGACGTAGGTCGCGAAATCGGTATAGGCGGGAATGCCAGAATAGCTGGGAACTCCCGTCAGGATGTAGTCGGTGTTGCCGGCCAGGAGCTGGGTCATCGTGTAATAGGCGAGCACGCGGCCGCCGATGACGTCGAGCGTGTGGTGCACGCCCATGATGTTGCGGCTCAGCCCGAACTGCTGCCCCGACACCATCATGCTCTGATAGGCCTCCGGCACCAGCAGCCCATAGAGCAACGCAGTCGTAAAACCTTGTGTTGAGTGCCCGCTGGGAAACGCCGCCTCGGTCTGCAGCCCGTTCCCCGCGCCGGGCGTGCCCCATTCGCTCTGCTGGGCGTCGATGGCCGACGCACTTGCCTGTGCGGACGTCCACGGATTGTTGGCAATGCTCGTACTGATCTGGAACGGCCGCGGGTCGATCTGGCCCGCATTTGCATACTGGGTCGATTGCCCTGCGAAGGCCGCGGCATAGGCGGTGAACGAGTCCTTGAGCGCTGTCACCTGCTGCACGGCGCTGATGTTGTTGGTTGAAGAGGAGCTGTCTCCCGTAAGCAGTTCGGTGATTGCCGCGTACAGCGGTTCGCTTTGCCGAAGATCAATGCGTTCCGTGAGCGTCGCGGCAAGCGCGCTGGAAATCTGGAGCTGCGGAAAGGCCTGGAGGGTCGACAGGATCGGGCTGGAGGCCGAAATCTGGCTCCACAGATTATACTGCGGCCGGGCGTCGCCGGCCGTGAAAACGCCATGGGAGTTGGCTGCGGCCTGGTTGCGCTGCCCTGCCGTCGCGTTCAGGTAGATGTTCACGACCGCCGCCAGATCGCTTTTGAAAACATTCGCGCCGGTCGATGGATTGGGCAGGGACTGAAACGACTGCAGGATCTGATACTGGCCGGTCGCCTGCGTGCACCGTGCCGCCGTAAGACTGCCGCAGTTCACTTGCGCGATAGCCGGGCCTGCGTGCAAGACCGCCGCGGCCCAGACCAGCGCCGACAAAGCCGCGCAACGCCCCGACGCGCCGAAACATGGCCACATCCGATCGAAAGCCACCATCCATGCTGTCATGGTCAGACAACTCTGCATTTTGGACAGGAGTCCTGAAAAAAACTAACTGCATCGATAATGCAATACTATGTCTCCTTTGTTAAGAATTAATCGCACCTTGGCCCGCCCTGGGGACAACCCGCACGACAACTGTGATATTCAATAATTGTCACTGTGATGGATGCGCCAATGACCACGATGCCCGGACCCCAACTGCCCGTTTCGTCGCCGGCCGCACTGCTTCGGACCGAAATTCCCGTCTGGCCGTTGTTCTGGCGGATCTTGTTGGCCGGTATCGGCCACCTTTTTATCGTGCCGTCGCCGTGGACCACCACGATGCTCTATAAATTCCTTGTCGAACATACGGTGCTGCCCGACAGCCGGCGGCTGAAATTCACCGGTCAGCCCGGCGACATCTGGTACCTCATCATTGCCATCGCGGCGCTGTCGTGGCTGCACGAAGCTGCCAGCCATGCCGGCGTGCACCGTACAGCCGGACTGCTCGGCCCGGTGATCGCGGCCTATCTCACGGTCCTGGTGTACCGGTGGGTCTGCGCCAACGTGAAGTCGGAGGACGGACGCCTGGACCTCAGCTTCGGGGGAGAGCCACTGGCCTACGTCGGTTGGACCCTGCTCCTGATCCTGTCGATCGTGACGATCATCGGCTGGGCCTGGGTGGCGAAGTTCATGATGCGATGGATCTGCCGCAACGTGCAGGGGACGCTGCAATTCGACTTCACCGCCACGGGCTGGCAGATCCTGTGGCGGGTGCTGGTGTTCGGGTTGCTGAACATCCTCATCATCCCGATCCCGTGGACGATTCGATGGTTCACGAGCTGGATGATATCCCAGGTGTCGGTGGCGCCCTCGCCGGCCGAGGCCGCCTGAACCAAGCGAAGGCGCGTTACGCCGCCTCCTTGTCCTTGCCTTCACCCACGCGGGCGGCCAGCGACGCCGCCATGAAATCGTCGAGGTCGCCGTCGAGGACCTTCTGCGGATCGGAGCGCTCCACGTTGGTGCGCAGGTCCTTCACCATCTGGTAGGGCTGCAGCACGTAGGAGCGGATCTGGTGGCCCCAGCCGATGTCGGTCTTGTTGGCCTCGACCTCCAGGCGCTCGGCCTCGCGCTTCTGCAACTCGACCTCGTAGAGGCGGGCCTTCAGCATCTGCAGCGCCTTGGCCCGGTTCTGGTGCTGTGAACGCTCCTGCTGCACGGCGACCGCGATGCCGCTGGGCAAATGCGTGATGCGGACGGCCGAATCGGTCTTGTTGACGTGCTGTCCGCCGGAACCCGAGGCACGATAAGTGTCGACACGCAGGTCCTTGTCCAAAAGTTCGATCTCGATGTCGTCGTCGACCTCGGGATAGACCCAGACCGAGGCGAAGCTGGTCTGTCGCCGGGCATTACCGTCGAACGGCGAGATGCGCACGAGACGGTGCACGCCCGATTCGGTCTTCATCCAGCCATAGGCATTCGGGCCCTCGACCTTGAAGGCACAGGATTTGATGCCGGCTTCTTCGCCAGCGCTTTCCTCAAGCCAGCTCACCTTGAAGCCGCGGCGCTCGGCCCAGCGCGTGTACATTCGTGCCAGCATCTCGGCCCAGTCCTGGGCCTCGGTGCCGCCGGCGCCGGCGTTGATCTCACAATAGGCGTTGTTGGGATCGGCCTCGCCCGACAGCAGGGTTTCGAGCCGCGCCTTGGCCGCCTCGGCGCGCGCTTCGGCGAGCGCCCGCTCGGCATCGGCGATCATCGCCTCGTCCTTCTCCGATTCGGCCATCTCGATCAAGCCGACATTGTCGTCGATGGTGGCGCGCAGGCGCTTGATGGTGGCGATGGCGGTCTCGAGACGCGTGCGCTCGCGCATCACGGCCTCGGCCTGCTTCGGATCGCTCCACAGCGCCGGATCCTCGGCGCGCGCGTTCAGCTCTTCCAGACGGACGACCGCGAGATCGTAGTCAAAGACGCCTCCTGAGGAGAACCAGCGACTCCTCGATCTCGTTCACCATCGCCTGGGCTTCAGCACGCATTTCGTTGTCCGTTCATCAGTAGGTCTCGCCGGTGCCGGAAAGGCCCGGGCGCCGGGTACCGCCCGCCTGCAGCGGGCCGCCGGCGGGGTCTATACCGGAATACGGGGCGGAGCCGTCAAGCGGCGTGACCATATAGCCTTCCGAGCCGGGTTCGGTACCGGGCTTGAAGACCTCGTCGATCGCGCCGCCTTCGTAGCTGGTACGGACCATGCGCAGGCCCGGCGGGATCCGGAACGGCGTTGGCGCCTTGTCCTTGAATATCTCGCGCGCCACGGCCTCGAAGATCGGCGCGGCATTGCCGCCACCGGTCTCCTGCGAACCCAGGGTCCGTGGCTCGTCGAAGCCGATGTAGACGCCGATCGTGATGTCGGGCGTGGACCCCAGGAACCAGTTGTCGCGGGCGTCGTTGGTGGTGCCGGTCTTGCCGGCGATCGGCCGGCCCAGAACCGCCAGCCGTCCAGCGGTGCCGCGCGTGGTCACGCCCTGCATCATGTGAACGACCTGATAGACCGAAGCCGGGTCATGGAACGGCTTGCGCGGATCGACCAGTTCGGGCGCCGCCGGCCGGGTTCCGGCCGCGGCCTCGCCGCAGCCCTTGCAGGTGCGCGGCTCGTGCCGGTAGATCGTCTTGCCGTTGCGGTCCTGTACCCGGTCGATCAGGCTCGGCGTGATCTCAAGCGCACCGTTGGCCAGCATGGCGTAGGCCATGGTCATGCGCAGCAGGGTCGTCTCGCCGGCGCCGAGCGCCATCGGCAGATAGGCGCCCATGTTGTCGGACACGCCGAATTCCTTGGCGACCTGGACGACACTCTTCATGCCGACCTGTTGCGCCACGCGCACGCTCATGAGATTGCGCGACAGCTCGAGCCCGCGGCGAATGCTCGTCGGCCCGAGATAATCGCCGCCGTAGTTTCGCGGAGACCAGATTGGCTGGCCATGGCCAGGGTCGTAGCTGAACGGCTCGTCGAGCACGATGCTGGCCGGCGTGAACCCCGCATCCATTCCGGCCAGATAGACGAACGGCTTGAACGCTGAACCGGGCTGGCGCGCCGCCTGGACCGCACGGTTGAACTGGCTGCGCCCGAAAGACCAGCCGCCGGCCATGGCGAGCACGCGGCCGGCCTGGGTGTCCATCACCACCACGCCACCCTCGACATTGGGCACCTGCCGCAGGGCATAGGTCTTCGGTGGATAGGGCTTGTCTTTGGCGCCCTTCTCCACTTTCTCGACGACGATGACCTCGCCCACACTGACGACGTCGCGCGGCGCACGCGGCGGGTTGCCGACGCGCTGGTCCGACAACGTCGGCCGCGCCCAGGTCATTTCAGCGAAGGGTATCGTGCCCTCGCCTGCGCCATCGCCGCCGTGCAGGCCGGCGATCTGCACCGACTGGGCCTCGACCTTGGTGACGACCGCGAGTTGCCAGTCCGGCGGGCCGAACAACGGGCGGCGCTGGGCAATGCGGGCGAATTCCTCTTCCCACAGGCTCATGTCGGCGATCTTGCCGTGCGGTCCGCGCCAACCATGCCGGCGATCGTAGGCAATCAATCCGTTGCGCAGTGCGTTGTCGGCGGCAGCCTGGATGGCGGGATCGAGTGTCGTGCTGACGGTCAAGCCGCTTTCATAGAGGCCCTTTTCGCCATAGGCGGCGAGCAGGTTGCGGCGCACTTCCTCGGCGAAGAAATCGGCCTGCGCGGTTTCAGTGGCGCCGCGCCGACGGAGCTGCAGTTTCTCGGCCTTTGCCGCCTTGGCTTCGGCGGCGGTGATATAGCCGTCCTCCTGCATGCGGTTCAGCACGTAGTCGCGCCGAATATAGGCTTCCTTCTCGTTGCGCAGGATGTTGTAGCGATTCGGCGCCTTGGGGAGCGCCGCGAGATAGGCGATCTCCGAGAGGGTGAGCTCGCCCAGCGAGCGGTCGAAATAGTTGATCGCCGCCTGGGCCACGCCGTAGTTGCCCGAGCCGAGATAGATCTCGTTGAGATAGAGTTCGAGGATGCGTTCCTTGGAATAGGTCTCTTCGATGCGAAAGGCGAGGATGGCTTCGCGGATTTTGCGGGCCAGGGTGGCCTGGTTGGTGAGAAGGAAGTTCTTCGCCACCTGCTGGGTAATGCCTGAGGCCCCCTCCATCCGTTTGCCGGGATTGGCGATGTTGGAAATCATCGCGCGCACAACGCCGATGAAGTCGATGCCGGGGTGGGTGAAAAAGCGCTGGTCCTCGGCAGCCACGAACGCCTCGGGGACGCGCTTGGGCATTGCCGCCACCGGAACGAACACGCGTTTCTCGCGGGCGTACTCGGCCAGCAGCCGCCCGTCGGCCGCATAGAGGCGCGACACGGTGGCGGGCTGGTAGTCGGCCAGCTGCTTGTGGTCCGGCAGCCCATGGCTGAAATGCCAGAACAGGCCGGCGACAGTGCCGGTACCTACGATCGCCGCAGCGGTGGCAAAGGCCAGAAGGATTTTGACAAGGTTGAGCACGGTCATCTTCTACGCGGCGCTTTTCGGGGCAGCAACGGTGAGAATGGCCGCGACTTATGCCTTTCTTGTGGCGGCCCCTGCCGCAAAATGGGCGTCAACCGAGGCCCTCAGGGCGCGTGCCAGGGCCGCCTGGTGCTGGCGGACCGTCAACAGCTTCTCATCCTGGGGGTTGGAGAGGTAGCCAAGTTCGACCAGGGCGGCCGGAATGTCGGGCGAGGTCAACACGGCAAAGCCGGCCTGCCGATGGGATCGCGGCAACAGGCGAACGCCGTTGCGGCTGAGGGTCCGCACGATAGTCTCGGCCAGCCGGCGCGAGTCGTTCACCGTACCGCGCTGGGTCATTGCGACCAGCGTATTGGCAACATTGTCCGGTTTGCCGGCAAGCCGCATGCCCGCCACCACGCCGTCGGCACGATTCTCGCGGGCAGCAAGCGCCGCCGTCTCGCGGTCCGTCGCATCCTCCGACAGGGTATAGACGGAGGCGCCACGGACATCCGCATCCGGGTGCGAATCGGCATGCAGCGACAGGAACAGGTCGGCCTTGGCCGCCTGGGCCCGCGCGACCCGTTCGCGCAATGCCACGAAACTGTCGTTGCCTCGGGTCAACATCACGCGGTAGCGACCGCCTGCCTGCAATTCCCTCTGCAGCAGGCGGGCGATCATCATGACCACAGCTTTTTCCCGCGTGCCCCGCACCCCTCGGGCGCCGGGGTCCTTGCCGCCATGGCCCGGATCGAGGAAGACCAGCTTCGGCTTGGCTTGCGCCGCCGGCTTCGTCACCGGTTTGGCGGGTTTTGGTAACTTGTTCGGCTTGGGCGTCGAAACGCTACGCTTCCCCGATTTCGCCCACGCCTCGGCCGTACCGACGCCAAAAGCCGTCAGGCCAGTCAAAACAGAAAGGAGATCGCGACGCGAGAGCGCGGGCATGGCAAACGCCACTTTATATGTCAGAGAGGAAGAATTATTGTTCTTGTATCCTCATCCAATATCATAGCTACATCAGTAATTTCAAGTATTATCAAATAGTTAATTGGATATTCTCATCTACCACAATGTTTTGATTGTGGCACTCATGTGAACCCCGTATGTTGCGGCCCGCGAGCAGTCGCCGTCGTTCGTAGCGCCCTCTCTTGTCGCAGGATTTGGGGGGACAGCGCTCCGGCGGCAGTCCCGAGCCGGACCAGAGCTGACGCCCCTTTTTGCACAGCAGGAATGGGCGCGGCAGGTCCGCCAAGGGATTGTTAGACAGGCGGTGGCTATTCAGGAACCTCGAGGTTGGCAGGACCCGGTTGCGGTCCGGCGGCGCGATGCTTCCCCGTCTTGGCCCAGGTTGGGCCGTTCGACGGGTCGATGGCGCACCGTCCCCCTCGCGCCAGAGAGGCGACTTGGCCGCTGGTTGCTCGCGCCAGCTGGGACCGAAAGCCTCGGGAGCGAGCCCATGGCAAGGCGCATGCTCATTGATGCGAGTCATCCCGAAGAAACCCGGGTGGTCGTTGTCGATGGAACACGACTTGAAGAATTCGATTTCGAAACTGCATCCCGCAAGGCCCTCAAGGGCAACATCTACCTCGCGAAGGTCATTCGCATCGAACCGTCGCTTCAGGCGGCGTTCGTGGAGTATGGCGGCAACCGCCACGGCTTCCTCGCCTTCTCCGAAATCCATCCCGACTATTATCAGATCCCGATCGCCGATCGCGAGCGGCTGATCGCCGAGCAGCAGCGCCTGCACGCCGAAGCCGACGAGGATCCCGAACCGCGCCGCCGCCGACGCGTCGACCGGTCGGACATCGAAGACGCCCGAGCCGCCCGCGACGAGGAACCGGTCGCCGAGGCCGGCGCCGACGAGGCAACCCCACCGGAGGACGCAAGCCAAACCGTGGACGACCCGGGCCAGGCGCCGGCCAGCGAAAGCGTGGTCGCCGAGGCCGCGCCGGTCGAGACACCGATCGAGACCTCGAGCGAGCCCGTGCCGGCCGAGCCGACCGCTCCCGAGCATGTTGCTGCCGAGGCCCCTGCTCCCGAGATCGCCGCACCAGATCCACAGGCCCAACCGGCTGCCATCGCGAGCGAACGTCTCGACGGACCGGCGCTGCCGGAAACGTCGGCTCCGGCTGACGTCACCGATGCCGAGCCCGAAGCCACGCCCGAGTCCGCGGGCGACGCCGCACCCGAGACGATGGATCATCCGATCGATCCGACCGAGGCGCCGCAGCCTGACGTGACGGTCGAGACGCTGGGCGGCGACGATGCTGGAGAAGAGCGCGAGACGCGCGAGCGCCGCCGTCGCAATCCGATCCGCCACTACAAGATCCAGGAAGTCATCAAACGACGGCAGATCCTTCTGGTGCAGGTCGTCAAGGAAGAACGCGGCAACAAGGGTGCGGCGCTGACCACCTACCTGTCGCTGGCTGGCCGCTATTGTGTGCTGATGCCCAACGCCGGGCGTGGCGGCGGCATCTCGCGCAAGATCTCCAATCCCGCCGACCGCAAGCGCATGAAAGAAATCCTGGGCGAGCTCGACGTGCCGCAGGGCATGGGCGTGATCCTGCGGACCGCCGGCCTCGAGCGCAGCAACATCGACATAAAGCGCGACTACGAATACCTGTCGCGCCTGTGGGACAGCATCCGCGAGCTTACCATGCGCTCGACCGCGCCGGCGCTGATCTACGAGGAAGGCGATCTGATCAAGCGTTCGCTGCGCGACGTCTACGACACCGACATCGCGCAGGTTCTGGTCGAGGGCGAAGCCGGCTTCGAGGCGGCGAGCGGCTTCATGCGCCAGCTTGTTCCACACCAGGCCGACAAGGTCGAACTCTACAAGGAACCGATTCCGCTGTTCCACCGTTACCAGGTGGAGGCGCAGTTCGATGCCATGCATTCGCCGACCGTGCAACTGCGCAGCGGCGGCTACATCGTCATCAATCCGACCGAAGCGCTGGTCGCCATCGACGTCAATTCGGGCCGCTCGACCAAGGAGCGGAACATCGAAGAGACGGCGCTGCGCACCAACATCGAGGCCGCCGAAGAGATCGCACGCCAGGTCCGCTTGCGCGACCTCGCCGGGCTGATCGTGGTCGACTTCATCGACATGGAGGAGACGCGGCACCAGCGGCAGGTCGAGCACAAGGTCAAGGATGCGATGCGTAGCGATCGTGCGCGCATCCAGATCGGCCGCATCAGCGCATTCGGCCTGCTCGAGATGTCGCGCCAGCGGCTGCGTCCGAGCCTGCTCGAACATTCGACGGAGATCTGCCCGCACTGCGCCGGCATCGGCCGCATTCGCTCCATCGAGTCGGCGGCGTTGCATGCCTTGCGCGCCATCGAAGAGGAAGGCGTCCGCCGCCGGGCCACCGAGATCCTGGTCAACGTGCCGCCGAAAGTCGCTCTCTACCTGCTCAACCAGAAGCGTCACACACTCTCCGACATCGAGAAGCGCTACGGCTTCATGGTGTCGGTCGAGGCCGACGACGAGTTGAATGCCGCCGATTGCGAGATCGAACGCGTAAGGACGCGCCGCGACGACCGCGGTGAGCGGCCGGCTCAGGAACTGGCGCGTGCCAACTACGACGAGATCGCCCGCGAAGCTCCATTCGACGACGAGCCCGATGAGGCGGAAGACCGCGAAGCAGGAGAACCCGCCGAGCGCAACGAACGCCAGACCGACGAAGACAACGGCGAAAGCCGCGATGGCGGCCGTGGTCGCCGCCGCCGCCGCCGCCGCCGCCGGGGCGAAGGGGATGGCGGCGACCGGCCTTCCCGCGCCGCGGGCGAGGAGTATGCCGCCGACGGACACGGCCCGAACGGTGCCGCCAGCGACGGCGACGAACCGCCGCCGCGCGATGGCCAACCCCGCAACGGACGGGATCGCGAGGAAACGGACGGTGACGCCGCCGATGGCGAGGCCGTACGTGCCGACGGCGAGCGTGATCCCGCCGATCGTGGAGAAGGTGACGGCGAACGCGGTGACCGACGCCGGCGTCGCGGACGCCGTGGCGGACGCCGACGTCGCCGGGAAGATGGCGAAGGCGAGCCCGGCGATCGTCCGCCCCGCGACAACGGTTCGCCGGATTTCGCCGCCGACGAGCACCGCGCCGCGGACAGCCCCGATCACGACCCGACGACGGAGCCGGTCGCAGAGCCGGACGCCGAGCCGATGTCGGCGCCGCGCGAGCAAGCGCCATACGATCCCGGCCCGCCGGTGAACGTCGAGGCGGCCGCGCCACCTCCCGCACCTACCTACATGCCGCCACCGGCACCCGAGCCTGTCGCCGTGGCCGCCCCTGCACCTGAGCCGCCGCCAGCCCCCGTCATTCCGGTAATCCCGGTGGCAGACGTTCCGCCGGAGAAGCCCAAGCGCGGCTGGTGGAGACGCTGACTGAGGACTTGAGCCCTCTGACATCAAAGAGCGCCTCCGCGGAGGCGCTCTTTTCGTTTCAGTCGGGTAGAGGAATCTAGGCCTTGACCTGCTCGCCCAGCCAGTCGATCGCGGCCTGCGCGCCGCCTTTGCCATGAGGAACACCGAGCGCGCCAAGGCTCATCTCGATCACGCTGAGCGTGCCCAGGACCATCGGGGCGTTGACGTGGCCCATATGGGCGACGCGGAAGGCTTTGCCTGAAAGGTCGCCGATGCCGTGGCCCAGGATCACGCCGCACTTCTGGTTGCAATAGGCGCGCAGCGCCTCGGGGTCGTGGCCGTTTGTCAGCACGCAGGTCACAGAGTCGGAACGCTCCTGCGGCTCGACGATGTTGAATCCGATCGCCTGGCCTTCCGACCACACGCCGACGGCCCGGCGTACCGCTTCGGCAAGCAGCCAATGACGCCGGTGCACGTTGTCGAGGCCCTCTTCGAACAGCATGTCCAATGCCTGACGCAGGCCGAACAACAGGTGCTCGGGCGGCGTACCGGCGTACTTCTGGTAGTGCTGTGCGCCTTCGCGGTCGGTCCAGTCCCAATAGGGCGTACGGAGCCCGGCGGTCTTGTGCACTTCGCGCGCCCGGTCGTTGGCCACGACGAAGCCCAGACCGGGCGGCGTCATCATGCCCTTCTGCGAACCTGACATCGCGACATCGACGCCCCAGGCATCCATCTCAAATGGCATGCAACCGAGCGAGGCCACCGCATCGACCATCAGCAGCGCGTCGTGCCCGGCCGCGCGAATCGCCTTGCCGATCGCTTCGATGTCGTTCACCACGCCTGAAGCGGTGTCGATCTGCGCGACCAATATGGCCTTGATGGCACCGGCCACGTCGGCCCTGAGCCGCGCCTCGACTTCGGCCGGCCGCACGGCACGGCGCATGTCGCCCTTCAGCACCTCGACGTCGACGCCCATCCGCCGGGCATTGTCGCCCCAGCCGATCGCGAAACGGCCGCTCTCCAGTACGAGGATCTTGTCGCCCTTGCTGAGCACGTTGGTGAGCGTGGCTTCCCAGGCGCCGTGGCCGTTGGCGATATAGATGTAGGCGCGACCCTTGGTGTTGAACACACGGGCGACGTCGTGCAACAGGCTGTCGGTGAGCGCCAGCAGCGGACCGGAGTAAATGTCGACTGCCGGTCGATGCATCGCCCGCAGCACTTCGTCCGGCACCGTCGTCGGCCCCGGAATCGCCAGAAATTCACGTCCCGCACGCACGCTCATCCGCCACTACCCTCCGCAAGTTTCCGGCCCGCACACTAGCACGGCGCCCGATATCGCGCGTGGCCCGGCATCAGGTCAACAACCGCGGTGGTGGAGATTGCTAGGCTGCGTATTTGCTCGATGTCAGCGCCGGCCACAGCGCCTGCGGCCCGGCCTTGGCCACGGCTGCGCCGATCTTCTCGCCCCAGAAGCTCTCGCTGCCGAAATCCCGCCGCCACACCCAGAGCCTTCGCGTGTAGTGATGCAGGATGTGTTCGTGGGTAAAACCCATCGCACCCATCGACTGGTGCGAGATGGCTGCAATGCGCTGGGCGAAGTCGGAAGCCTGCGTCTTGGCCGCCGCGATCGAAAAGCTGCCACCATCAGCCAGGCCGCCTTCGTCGGCGTCACGCGACGCCGCCTCCGCCGAGGCGATAGTGGCCGCCACGCAGCTCGCAAGCTCGGCCAGCATGTGCTGGATCGCCTGGAAGGTCGAGATCGACCGGCCGAACTGAACACGCTGCTTTGAATACTCCACCGTGGTGGCCAGCACCTTGTCGGCAGCCCCCGCCATCTGCATGGCCCTCGCCAGCGCCGCGAGTTCGAGGACACGCTCGGTGCTCACGGCCGATGCGGCCGAGAATTCGCAGACCGCATTGTCGAACGACACCGTGCCGTAGGGTTCACCGGCATGGCTGGGCTTTTCCGTCACTTTGGCGTTGGCCTTGGCGATCACGGCGACCACCGGCTTGCCGGAGGACTGCGCAACCACGACGAAGCGGTCGGCAACACTGGCGAAAGGCACGCGATCGACCTTGCCGGAAACCCGGCCGTTGCCGAACACCAGACCACCAAGCGCAACCGTGGCCGGCCCCGGCGACGGCGTGCCGCCAGCCGCCGATATCAGCAGATTGGCCAGCGCCGTCTCCGCCAGCGGCACCGGCACGGCATTGGCGCCTGCCAGTCTCAACACGGCCATCATGTCGGCCAGGCTGCCGCCGACGCCGCCCTTGTCCTCGGGGACCGCGACCAACGGCAGGCCCATCTCCTCGATCTCGTTCCAGAATTCGGCGGGCCACACGCCCTTCTCGACACCGTTCACGATGTCCTTGCCGCAACGCTCGGCGAAAAAACGGCCCGCGGTGTCGATCAACATCTCGCGCGTATCGTGATCCATATTCGGTCTCCGTTAGCGCAGCCCCAGTCCGCGGGCGACGATGCCGCGCAGGACCTGGGTGGTGCCGCCCTGAATGGTGTACGAGGGCGCCATCATGGTGGCGTACTGGGCAACATCGAGGAAATCGGCCAGATCGTCCTCGGTGGTTGCATCCGACTCGGCGAGTACGCGGGCAATCTCCGGCAGGTCCTGCTGGTAGATCGTGCCGAGATCCTTCACCAACGCCGCCTCGATGGCGGGCGACTTGCCGCCCTGCATCATTCCCGCCACCGCCACCGACATCTGGCGCAGAGTCCACAGTCTGGCGACCACGCGCCCGAGCACCGCGCTTGCGCGTTTGGCGGGTTGACGTCCGAGTACACGCACCAGTTCGCGCAACACATGGAAATTCTGCATGAACCGCTCGGGACCACTGCGCTCGAAGGCGAGCTCGCTGGTCACCTGCAGCCAACCGTCACCTTCGTTGCCGATCAGCGCACTCTCGGGAATGAAGCAATCGCTGAAGGTCACCTCGTTCCAGTCGTGGCGGCCGGCGAGATTGATGATGGGGCGGATGGTGATGCCGGGCGTCTTGAGATCGACGAGAAGCTGGCTGAGGCCCTTGTGCCGATCGCCGTGCTGGCCCGACGTGCGCACCAGCGTAATGCAGTAGTGGTTGTGATGGGCGCCCGAGGTCCACACCTTGGTGCCGTTGACCCGGAAGCCACCCGGCACCGGCTCGGCCCGGGTGCGCACCGAGGCAAGGTCCGAACCCGAATCGGGCTCGCTCATGCCGATCGAAAAATAACATTCGCCCGCGGTGATGCGCGGCAGGATCGCCTGGCGCTGTTCCTCGCTGCCAAAGCGCAGCAGCAGCGGACCCGATTGCCGGTCGGCCACCCAATGGGCACCGGCCGGTGCGCCATTGCCCAGAAGCTCCTCGGTGACGACGTAACGGTCCAGGAACGACCGCTCGCTGCCACCATATTGCTTCGGCCAGGTGATGCCGATCCATCCTCTCTTGCCCAGTGCCTTGCTGAAATCCGCCGACCGCGTGTTCCAGCTAGAGAAGCGGTCCTCGGTCTTGACCGCGGGCAGCGTCTCCTTGAGGAAAGCGCGGACCTCGACGCGCAGGGCCTCGGCTTCGGCCGGCAGATGGAACGGCGGGAATTCGAGCTTGGGAATCGACATGGGCGCTTCTCGGATTTTCCGCCAGTCGGACGCCGGCGGCGGTTGGATGCATCATCTCTGTCGGCTATTCCTACGGCGCGCAACCATGCAGTTTCGAGAGACGAAGATGCCCCGCCGCCCGCCTCGCCTGCCTCCGCTCCTGCCTGACTTCGACGACGATGAACGCGAAGCCGTTCTGGCCGCCAACCGCGGCTTTTACCGTGCGTTCTCCGACCGCGACGCCGCCGCGATGGACCTCCTGTGGGCACCGGCCGGGCCGATGGTCTGCCTGCATCCGGGCCAGGCCGCATTGCACGAGCGGGGCGAGATCATGGCAAGCTGGCGCGCGATCATGCGACATCCCGAGGCGCCGCGCGTCCGCTGCATGAGCGAATGGGTTGTCGGCCGCCCCGGCCTCGCCATCGTTGTCTGCCGTGAGATTCTGCCCAACGCCCAACTTATGGCGACCAACACTTTCGCTCGCCTGACCGACGGCTGGTACATCATCGGCCATCATTCGGCACCGGTGGCTCCAGTCGAATCCGAAGCAACCGTCACCGCCACGCCTGCATCTGCCCGCGGCCGCGGCACGCTGCACTAACGGCCGAGCGGGCCGTCGGCGCGCAACAGGGGCTTCAGCCTGGCATAGGCGATCTCGACGCTGTACGGGCCGGCCGAATAGGGGCCGACGTCGTACGGGTTGAAGATCAATTCAAGCTTGTCTGCCCGCCAGCAATAGTGAGACGCATCGCGCAGCATCTTGCCCAAGGTGGCCGGCCGGAGCGCGTCGTCGAAACCGGGGTTCTTGACGAATTGCTTCTTGAGGGCACTGCCCACCGTCTCGACCATGAACGTCAGCCACTGATCGCCCGTGGCGAACACGTCGTCCGGACCGGTCATCCGGCCGGTACGCAGATCGACCAGGGTACAGATTGTACCGCCGAAGCCGTGTGCGCCGCCGCTGTAGCCGTAGAAATCGAGATCGATCGTGACGGCGTTTGCGCCCGGCCGGTGAAGCGTGAAGCTCTGTTCGTAACTCCATTCCTGCGCGCGATCGGCGTCGGCAGCAACATTGGGCGTCACCTCGCCGGCGTTCTTTCTGGCGTCGTCGGCATAGTGCCGATTGACCGCCGAAAAATCGGCTGTCGTGCCGTTGAACTGCGGATAGCCGATGTCGATCGTGTAACTGATCTTGCCGACCTCGCCGCGGTTGTTGATCGCCTGCTCGCTCACGAACGGATAGACGCCCTCGCCGAGGATCCTGAGGTTGGCCGTGCGCGTAGCGTAACGCGCTTTGAGACAATTCGTGATGGCGGCGGCGTCGCCATGGCAGGCCCGATTGCGATTGGCGATCCATCGGATCTGATCCTTGACCAGATCATCCTTCGCCGGCCCTGCAAGTTTGGCCGCAAGTGCCGCGTAGACCATGCTCATTTCTCGGTCGGCCTTGGCGACTTCGGGCACCTTGCAGATTGCTTGTTCCACGGTGCTCGTAGCCTTGGCACAGTCGAAACTGGGTCCGCCCTGCGCCAGCGCCGCCACGGGCGCCACCAAGACCGCCAAAGCTATGGCAAGCGGCCTCACGCCTGCCTCCACGCGTTCAGCCGGCGCACAGCCTCGTCCATTTCCGCATTCGAACCGGCAAACGAGATGCGCAACGTTCCGGCGCCCCGCGCGCGGTCGAAATCGACGCCGGGCGTCGTCGCCACACCGGTCTCGCGAAGCATGCGGCTGCAGAACTCCCTGCTGTCGTTCGTGAGATGGGCGACATCGGCGTAGATATAGAAGGCACCCTGTGCCGGAGTCAGGCGGTCGAGGCCCGTCGCCGGCAAACCGGCCATCAGCAAATCGCGGTTGGCTCGATAGCGTCGGACATGGCCGTCGAGCTCGTCGCGGCACTCGAAGGCGGCCAGCGCGGCGTGCTGCGACAAGGTCGGCGCTGAGATGAAGAAATTCTGCGCCAACCGCTCGATCGGCCGGACCAGATCCGGCGGCACGATCAGCCAGCCGACCCTCCAGCCGGTCATTGAGAAGTATTTCGAGAAACTGTTGACGACAATCGCGCTGTCCGACACTTCGGTCGCCGACGCGGTCTCGCCCTCGTAGACGATGCCGTGATAGATCTCGTCGGAAATCAGCCGTACGCCATTCCGGCTGCACCAGTCAGCCAAGGCCTTGAGTTCGGCCCGCCCCACCATGGTACCCGTGGGATTGGACGGACTGGCAAGGATCAGCCCGTCGATCCGGCCAGCCTTCTCGAGCGCGGCGATCGTCGGCTGAAAGCGATCGGCGGCGGACGTCGGCAGATCGATCACCTCGAGATTGAGGGCCGCGAGGATGTTGCGGTAGGCGGGGTAGCCTGGTGCCGCCAGCGCCACCCGATCGCCGGCATCGAAACTGGCGAGAAACGCCAGAGGGAAGCCGCCCGACGACCCGGTCGTCACCACTACCCGTTCCGCCGGCACGTCGGCGCCATAGACTTCGCGGTAGTGCCGCGCGATGCGCTCTCGCAGTGCCGGAAGGCCGAGTGCTGCGACGTAACCGATCCGATCGGCGTCGAGCGCGGCATGGGCCGCGGCAAGGGCTCCCTTGGGGGCCGGCGTGCTGGGCTGGCCGACCTCGAGATGAATGACCGTGTCGCCAGCGGCTTCCTTCTCGGCCGCCGCCGCCATGACATCCATGACGATAAACGGATCGACGGCACCGGAACGACGCGAAAGCTTGCCCGACATCGCGATCGTCTTTAACGGCCGGTGGCCAGAAGCGCGAGCCCGGCTCCCGCGGGATCAATGGCGCTCTGGCAGGTCTCGGCATCGCCGCGTAGGCCGCCTGGGCAAACAATGGCATTGACGTAGCCGCCCTGTCCGCGACGTGCCGACAACGCCGCCGCCACATTCTGTCCGCCCTCGACCGTGGCGCGCGCCACTGCCCCCGTCGCCTGGGCGGCCGTCGCCGCCCCGCCGCCCGCACCGGCGAAGACGAACTCCCCGCTGCTGGGATAGGCCATGATCACTGGGCTCACCGAGGCCGCCTCCGGTGTCGGCGCGCCGAGCAGGATACCGGTTCCCGGAACGACCATCCGGGCGCCGAACAGCTGGCCCATCGAAAGGCTGCAAGCCGCGGCATTGCCCTTGTCGTCGACCGCGACCAGACCAGAAAAGCCCCCGGAGTCGGCCGGCGTGCCGCCCCCCGGCGCCTGGCCGCGCCATCCCGCCAGGGCTGCGGCACCCGCCATCGGCGGTGGTGCAACATAGATTCGCAAGCGTCCGAAGGTGCCGGTGTTTTCGCCCGCCGGCGGCCCAGCCTGTGGCACGGCGTTGCGCAGCGCTGAAAGAGGCAGGCTGCCCCCCATCTGCGAGACCTGATCGGACAGGGTGCGCGCGAATGTGCCCTGGAAAAAATCGACGCCACCGCGCGAACGGATCACGCTCAACGTCGCGGCGAGTTCAGGTTGCACCCAGTTGTCACCCTCGGCCAGCGGCGCGCCGCCGGGCCCGCTGAAGATGCGCCGAGCCTCGCGGTCGGTACCTAGTGCTGCCCCGCCGGCCTGGAGGTCGCGCGACAAGGCCCGCGACACCGGGGCCCCGAAACGCGCCAATCTCTCGCCTGGCGCGATCACCTGTTCCCACCGCGCCTGACCGTGGCGAACATGCATCAAGGTCATGGCGCGGACGCCGACCGGCACCATGAAAGCCACTCCGTTAACCGGTCCAGGCGCAGCGGTTGGCACAAAAACGAACGACTCCGTGACCAGTTTCCTACTATTGTGCACGATGCAGGCACCCGAACCGCCCAGTCCGCCTGCCGACGGCAAGGTGACGGCGAGGGCAAAATACATGGCGATCGCCGCATCGGCGGCATTGCCGCCGTTCAACAGCGTCTCGCGGCCGACCTCCGCTGCCCGGCTCTCGTCGGCCGAGACGGCGGCGAATACCGTGCTACGGATAAGGGGCGAGAGGAATGTCCTGCCGGGTGATCGTCCGGTTGGGTTTGCCGCATTGGCCGCCCGATCGGTCGCCTGGTCCGTCTCACTTTGGCCACAAGCCGACAGCAAAAGAACCGGAACGAGCACCAGGCTTCGCATTTGACGTAGCCGCCGTGCATTCATAGCTTGCCTAAGACCCATGTTGCCCGTGCTCAGACGCATCATCATCCTCATATGTCTCTCGCTGCTCGCGCTGGCGCCGCTTCGTGCCGCCTCCGCCCAGCAAGGTCAACGGCTCAATCTGGTTCGGGACGCCGAAATCGAGAACATCATCCGGTCCTTCGTCACCCCGATCTGGAAGGTTGCGGGGCTGAACCCCAGCGCCGTCGAGATCATGATCGTCCAGGACGGCTCCCTCAACGCCTTCGTGGCCGGGGGTCAGAGGATATTCATCAACACCGGCCTGATCATGCGGACCGAAACGCCCAACCAGCTGATAGGTGTGCTCGCCCACGAAAGCGGCCATATCGCCGGCGGGCATCTCGCGCGCATGCAGGAAGAGTTGCGTTCCCTTTCGACCATGCAGATCCTCGAGACCATCCTTGCCGGCGGCGCCTTGGCCGGCGGCTCGGTAGCGGGCGGCGGCTCAGGCCGGGGTGGTCCAACCGGGGGCGTGACCAGCGCACCGGGATCGATCCTGTCGTTCCTCCGCTACTCGCAAACTCAGGAGTCCGCCGCTGACCATGCCGCGATGAACTACCTCCAGCGGACTGGTCAATCTCCCAAGGGCACGATCGAATTCCTGCACACCCTGCAAAAGGAAGAACGCCTCGCCATCACCCGACGCGACCCCTATCTGTCGACCCATCCGCTGACGCCGGAGCGCATCTCCGCTTTCGAGGCAGCTGCTGCACGCTCGCCCTATGCCAACACGCCGGACACGCCGAAGTTCCTCGACATGCATCAACGCATGGTCGCCAAGCTTTATGGATTCGTCGCCCCCGACCTTGCGCTCCAGCGTTACAGCGAGGCCGATCGGTCGGTACCGGCGCGTTATGCCCGTGCCATCGCGCTCTACCGCAAGGGCGCCCTCGGTTCAGCGCTGCTCACCATCGACGGCCTGCTGAAGGAATATCCCAACGACCCCTATTTCCACGAAGTGCGCGGCCAGATGCTGTACGAGAACGGTCGGGCTGCCGAAGCCATCGCGTCCTACCGCCGCGCCGTCCAGTTGCTGCCGTCGGCAGCCATTATCAAAATCGATCTTGCCCGTGCCCTGCTCGATACCAACAACCCCGCGAACGACCGCGAGGCCATCCGTAACCTGGAACTTGCCGTCCAGCAGGAAGCCAGCTCATTCGATCTGTGGCGACTGCTCGCGGCCGGTTACTCCAAGCAGAACAACTCGGGCATGACATCCCTCGCCCGTGCCGAGATGGCGATCCTGCGCGGCCAGCGCGCCGAAGCGCAATCCCACGCCGCGACGGCGGAACGTTCGCTGCCGCCCGGCACGCCGGCGTGGCAGCGCGCGCAGGATATAAAGGCCTACATCAACAGCCGACCAGCTCGCTAGCGTTCGCTTCAGTCACGGCGCCGATCCTTCGATCCAGCTTTGGAGTTCACCACGATGCGCACGACCCTTCTCGTCCTCGGTGCCGCCCTGATCGGCGGTGGCGCACTCATCGCCGCGGCCGCCACTACCCCGTCTCGTATCGCCAGTTCGGCCGTGACTTCCGAGAGCGTCGAGAAAGCGGCACTGGGGAAGGAAATTCGCGAATACCTGATCGCCAACCCGGAAGTGCTGGTGGAGGCGATGCAGGTACTCGAACGCAAACAGGATGGGCAGCGCGAGGCGGTCGCCCAAAAGGCGATCCGCGAGCACAAGGCCGAACTGTTGAACGACCCGGAGAGCCCGACCGGCGGCAACGCCGGCGGCGACGTCACCATCGTCGACTTCAACGACTATCAATGCCCCTATTGCAAGCGTGCCCATCAGGCGGTGAAGGCGGTGATGTCGGCCGACAGCAAGATCAGGATTGTCTACAAGGACCTCCCGATCCTGGGTGAGCCATCACGAATTGCCGCACTCGCCGCGCTCGCCGCGGTCGCACAGGGCAAGCACCTTGCGCTCCACGAAGCGTTGATGGAGGCCAGCGGCAAACTGGACCGCGCGCGTATCCTGGAGATTGCAGCTTCCGTCGGCCTCGACGTGGCCCGGCTCGAAAAGGACATGGAGGATCCCAAGTTCAAGCAGCTCATCGACCGCAACTTGGCGTTGGCCGGCGCCTTGGGAATCCGCGGCACACCTGCCTTCGTGGTCGGCGATCAGTTCGTGCCCGGCGCGATCGATGCGGACACGCTGAAGCAACTGGTCGCCAACGCCCGCAAGCGCTAACGGGCGAGCGTCGCCGACAACGCCAGTGCGCTGACCAGATCCGCACCCGGGCTCGAGAGATAATCGAACCGGTCGAGTGCAAGCGGCGGGTCAGGCCGCGCGTCGAGCGTCAAGGTACCGCCCTGCTCGACGAAACGTGCCACGGTGTCGAGAACCTGGGTCATGTCTGGAGTGATCAGCACGCCCGCCGGCTGATACTTGCGGATGTCGCGCACCAGATTGGTCCGGACCGCAGAGACCGGCTGGAGGGTCAAGGTCGCAAACGCCTTCAGCCCGCGCTCGAGCAGACTCCTGTCTGCAAGCACCAGGCGAGCCGAGGCAAGACCGACTTTGGAGTCGTGCAGCGCGACCGGGTCACCATCGTCGATGGCATGCCAGAAGGCGTCGTCGGCGTTGACGATCCGGCCGGCCACACTGATCTCGGCGAGGTCGGTGCCGGAAAGGGCACAACGATCGATCGTGATTTCACGCCGACCGCGATCTTTCGTGCCGGCGCAATCAAGGCCCAGCCTGAGTTCCTTCAGACCCATCGCCTGCAAAGCCATCCGCAGCCTCAGGCTCTCCATGCCGCGCATCGGAGGCGCGAGCACAAACCCATCGATGCTAGTCCGCGAGCGGCTGACCTTATCGTTCTCGCGCACCGTCTCGATCGACACCGTGCCGAGCGATATGCCGTAACGCGCAAATGCCTCGCCGCCAAAGCCCGAGCCGCTTGCACGGGCCACGCCGATCT
>CALDNT010000014.1 GCA_937915145.1 uncultured Reyranella sp. | reverse complement strand
CGCCTATGGGAAATTCCCCGACTACCTGCGCGTTGCCATGGCCATCGGGGCTTTGGCCGTCTGTTTTGTGGTGGCTTCCATAGGGGATCGCCAAACGACTGCAGAGCGAAGCAAATGATCGAGACAGAGGCAATGCACGCCACCTCCCTCAACAGCGCGATCAAGAAAATCTCGACGCTCTTGCTTTCACTCACGATTCTTGGAGCGGCTGTTAGCCCAAGGAATGCATTTGCTGATGCATTAGGCGATGCCTACACAGCATACCAATCGAGAAACTATGCAGTTGCTCGCGATATTTGGACGAAGCTATGCGACGTAAGAATGACAGTTCCAAGAAGACGGCAAGCTTTGATGACCTCGTGAAGTCACTGCTCATTTGTCGCCTCTCACTCGCGCCCGCCACTCCCACGCCTTCTCGCACTGACGCGCATGCACGCCAACTCCAGCCGCCTTTGCTTCCGCCTCCTGCTCTACATAGTCGCGTGAGTAGCGGATAACAGTTACTTCTACCCAGCTATTAACCAGTGTCCCTGCTTTATCAAATGCTAGTCGAACCTGAATTGGAGTCGGCAAGCCGGCATAGTCGATTGTGCCTCCAAAGTGCCGCACAGCCACGGGAGCAGCCAGAAGCGGCGGCAAGCCGTCTGTACGCCATCCAGAGAGAAGCCCCTTGCTTCCAAGAAGCATGGCATCAGCAAAATCGCGCATATACTGGTTCGTCGTATCACCAAAATTTAGGACGTGCACTTCGGCCCGCGATAAATCGACATTAGCTTTCAAGGCCCATTCAAAGCCAAACTTTCGCGCACTTTCCTTATCGGCGAGCTTACGAACATCAACAAACCTGAGATCGGTCATCAGCAAGATGCGTGGAACGCCAAGAGTGAGATCTACGAGACGTCCACCGGCGACAAGCGCCCGAACAAAGCCGTCAGACGCTACGGGCCGGGCAGCCTTATCATCACCTTCTACCTGTCGGTTAACTTGGGTTAGTGCCTCTAGAATCCTGGCCTGAAACGACTCCACCTGCCGCTTAACCTGCGCACCAGTGTCCCGGCCAAAGAAGCGATCTGCTGCTGAATCAGCCTTTTCCCGCTCTGCGCGTTCGTTGGTGCTCAGGTTTGGCGAACAGCCAAGAAAGAGCGGGACCATTTCGCTTCCATCGGCCCGTGCGACCATGATGATAAGACGCTCACCCGCTTCCATATTGTTGGTTGAGATGCCTTCTCGCGCATCCGCGAGTTCAATTATCGCTCGCACCCATCGCTTGTCTCCCGTCTTTGATTGACCGCCGTCCCTAGCCCTCAGCGCCCCCTCGTCGACCACGACTATTGTCTGTCGCAACGCGGATGCTCCGGCGCGGCGACACGGCTCCTCGAATCGCACCGGTTCATAAGCATAAGCTAGCGATGGAACGATCCAAATCGCCGACATCGCCCATCCGAGTAGACTGCGCATAGCTATTCTCCGCGCTATATGGGTGAACTTAGTAGGCCAGCGATAGACGAATTGGCTCAGCCAAATAGGTAAGAAAGAGTTCTTCCGGGTGCAGCTCGGCGATCTGAAGGCTGAAATAGAAAAGATGGGTCTGCAAAGTTCTTGGACGCTTACCGCCGAAGCCGCAGAGTACAGAGAAACCTTGTCTATTAATGCTCAGATCGGCGCCGACGCGGAAGCACGGGTACGTTGGTTGCGACAACAGAGCAAGGTAGATCCCGTTACTTTTGATAATGAATCGTCGGATGAAGAGGCGCTTCAGCAATCCGAAGTTTAGTAATAAGGCTCCGTCGGCGCGGCGGTCCCGTGTGGGGCGGTGGTTAGAGATTTAAGAGAACAACCAAGTTACTCCCATACCGCGCCCTGCTGGCGCCGCACTTTCTCTCTCGACAGTGCCGTGGGATTGAGCATCGTCGGCGAGCTTAGCTTGCCCGCACGCCCGGCGACCGGGAGGCGCCGATCGAAGAGCGCACTGCTCCCTTGCGACCCGGTCTCCGTGCGTGAGTTCTGAGCGCGCCTGCGTTCGAGCGACGCAATTGCGGACGGCAACGACGGCCGGCACCGCGGCGGCGGTAGGCGGTCGGGCCCGACCTCGCGCAGAGCTCGACATAGGACAACAACGGATGGCCTGATCTACCGAACGGACTACATCCCCTGCTTTGTCGCCCCGCCAGGACATGCTATAAATACACACTGTTTCCCTTAACGACCAATGATGACCGCAAGCCCGACCCCCGCTGCCGAACGCATGCGCCGTCACCGCGAGCGCCGGCGCGACGGCATGCGCTGCCTTTGGATCGAGTTGCGCGACACGGAGATCGACGTGCTGGTGCAGCGCGGACTGCTCAAGGAAGAGACGCGTCACGATCAGAACGCGATCGCCGACGCGCTCTACGATCACCTCGAACGCACTCTGGATCCAGTAGCGTGACGCTGACGGTCGAGAGGCTGGCCAACGACACGATTGATGTGCGCGAGCTTCACCGTGCCGGGCTGCTCGCGGGCGACTGGGTCACCCTCCGACCGTTGTTCCGATGGCCTAGCATCGCGACGATGCGCGTGGCCCGGTATCGGATCCTGGTCGAGCTGCGTAACCAGTCGGCCCCACAGTCGATCCGGGTATCGTGGACACCCTGCCACTACGGCGGCTTTCGGCCTTGGTTACATTGCTCCTACTGCGATCGACGGATTGCGCGTCTCTTCAAGGGGTTCGGCGGCTATTGCTGCCGGGTCTGCTGCGGAAGCCCGATCTACGAGAGCCAACGTCGGAGCGCGAAGGGGCGGGCCTGGCTGCAGGCCTACAGGCTCAGGCAGCGTCTCGGCGGCTCGCGGCCGGTTGTCGATGCCATCCCACCTCGACCACGCGGCATGGGGCTGAAGACCTACGCACGGCTGTGCACGCGGGTAGAGCGACTAGAACTGCCGCTGGTTGGCAGCCGCGTGTTGCGTTACGCGCCACGGTGGATCGCGCCGCTCGCCTACTAATGATTTAGGTGGCTTATCTGTGGGCGACCTCGATCGCCGGCAAATAAATCGTGCCCACGACGCCGGGCTTGGTGCGAGGACTTGCCCGCACCTATACTCACCTTTCCGTCCGCTAGTTCAGCGCTGCGCGTACTGTCTTTCGCAGCGGGCCCCAGAATGTCGCGGGGCGATCAGCGGTTATCGACGTTATGGGGAATGAAGGGCGCGCGAAATTGGTGGGGTTCCGCGCAAGCGACTTGTGGGGCCTTTTGTGGGGTCTGGTGAGTCAATCAACCAGAAATATCAATTATATCAATAGTTTAAGTGATGTTATTGGCGTCCCCGAGAGGATTCGAACCTCCGACCTCCGGTTTAGGAAACCGCTGCTCTATCCGGCTGAGCTACGGGGACGTGGCGGCCGATATAGCACCCACCCTTGCGAACGTCTGCCCTTTTCAGGTGCGTCCGCGCCACGGCGCCTGCCGCAACAATGCGGCGGGCAGCAACAACGCTGCCAGCAACAACGGATGCGCCACCCAGTGCCAGGCCAGCGCGCCCATCACCACGCCGCCGAGGTAGGCGAGCCACATACCGGCGATCGCCGCCCCACCAACCGCTCCCGGCGCTGCTGTCCCGGACGAACGATCGAAGCGCCCGAGGAATGCCTGCATCATTTTCTGCAAATTGCCCGTCAGGACGACGGTGTTCAGGCTGGCGCCGCCGAATCGCGTCATGGTGGCATTCTGCAGTCCCATGGCGAAGGCGAGAACCGGCGCCGCCAGGTGGGGCGCGATCAGCGACGCCGCGGCGATCGCGATAGCTTCCATGGCAAAGAGTACTGCAAGCGGAGTTCTTCGTTGCATCAAGGAGCTGACGGCAACGCCCGTCAGGAACGACGCAATGACAATGGCACTCCGCACCGCGTCGTCAAAATTCGCGCCTGCCATCGCGATACCGAGCAACACCGTGTTGCCGGTCATCGCGCCCGCGAACGCACCGAACGTCATGAATCCCACGGCATCGGCATAGCCGGCGACGATCGCCAGAACGGCCGCCTGCCAGGCGGTGTTGTCGGATGATGTACGTTCGCCGGACAAGAAGCGCTTCGAACCCCCGATTTCTTGCCAGTTGAGCAGGCCCATACTAGGGTCGTCCATATCAAGTCCGGGTCGATAGTGGATAATCCGACCCAAACCCGCCGATGAAGATGCAAGGGATGGCGAGATGATCCGATGCGTGCGGATTTGGACCGGCGAAGATGAGAACTCCCACTTCGAGGAAGGCTGGATCGACCTCGAGCCCGGTGCGCATGGTGACCTTCTCAGCAGCAAGCTGAACGTCACAACGGCTTCGTTCCAGGAAACCAACCCCGGCGGCACGCTGGCGTGGCACACCGCACCGGTACGTCAGCTCGTCATCACACTAAGTGGAACGCTGGATTTCCAGACGCGTGGCGGCCAGCACTTCGTGCTGGCACCTGGCGACATCTTGCTGGCCGAGGACACCGCCGGTGGCGGCCACACCTGGAAGTTGGTCGACGACCAGCCTTGGCGTCGCGTCTACGTCGTGCTCAGCCATGGCGCAGCAGTTCCGTTCAAGCCTGCCAATTAGATGGCGTCACAGCCGCGGAGACATCCATGACCGACATTACCGCAGCCGAGGAAGTGGATGTGGTCCTGGTTGGGGCTGGCATCATGAGCACCACGCTCGCAGTGTTCCTGAAGGAACTGCAGCCCCATCTGAAACTCGAGGTCATCGAAAGGATGCCGGGCGAGGCCCAGGAAAGCTCCAACGCCTGGAACAACGCCGGCACCGGTCATGCCGCCAACTGCGAGTTGAACTACACGCCGATGCGGCCGGACGGCAGCGTCGACATCGCCAAGGCGCTCGAGGTCAATGTCGAGTTCGACCTGTCGCGACAGTTCTGGTCGTATCTCATCAAGAAGGGTGCCATCGCCTCACCGGACAATTTCATCCACCCGGTGCCGCACATGAGTTTCGTGATCGGCGCCGACCGCCAGGCCTTCCTCAAGAAGCGCCATGCCGCGATGAGCGCCCATCACTGCTATCACGGCATGGAGTACTCCGAGGACCACGCCAGGATCGCCGAATGGGCACCACTGGTCATGGAGGGGCGCGATCCCAAGCAGGCTGTCGCCGCCACCCGTATCGTGAGCGGCGCCGACGTGAACTACGGCGCCTTGACCAGCAACCTGATGAACTACCTGAAGCGTCAGGACCGCTTTGCCGTGCATTTCTCGCAGGCCGTGACCCATCTGCACCGGCGGCCGGGCGGTGGCTGGCGGATTGACGTGAAAGACGAGATCTCTGGCGCGAAGCGCTCGATCGACACTCGCTATGTGTTCCTGGGCGCCGGCGGCGCCGCGCTGACACTCCTGCAGAAATCCGGCATCCCCGAGGCCAAGGGCTTCGCGGGCTTCCCGGTGAGCGGCATCTGGCTGCGCTGCGGCAAGGCGGAAGTGGCCGAGCGACACTCCGCCAAGGTGTATGGCATGGCGGCCTCCGGTTCACCGCCGATGTCGGTGCCCCATCTCGACACACGTATCGTCGACGGCAAGCGCTCGCTGCTGTTTGGGCCCTACGCCGGCTTCTCGACCAAATTCCTCAAGCACGGCTCGCTGCTCGACCTGCCACTGTCGTTGCGGCCCGACAACCTCCTGCCGCTCCTGGCCGTGGCGCGAGATAATTTTCCGCTGACCGAATACCTCGTCGGCCAAGTGCTGCAGAGTTCGGCCCATCGTTTCAAGGCGTTGCGCGAGTTCTATCCGACGGTGAAGGAGTCCGACTGGGAACTCGACGTTGCCGGCCAGCGCGTGCAGATCATCAAGGCGGACCGCAAACACACCGGCGTCCTGGAATTCGGTACCGAGATCGTGGCGTCCGCCGACGCATCGGTCGTAGCGCTGCTCGGCGCCTCGCCCGGTGCTTCGACGGCGGTGTGGATCATGGTGCACATGCTGGAGAACTGCTTCCACGAGCAGCTCGTCGGCCACTGGGTGCCTAAGCTCAAGGAGATGATCCCCTCCTATGGTCACGACCTGAAGACCGACGCCGCGCTCACCGAGCGCATCCGCAGGGAGACGGCTGAGGTTCTGGGACTGCAGACGGCTTGAGCTCCGTCCGGGAAGCGCTCGACGTCCTGCTGCGCTTCGGCCGACTGATGATGCAGGCGGGCGATACCGCATTCCGCGTGCGCGAGTCGATGGGTGCTCTGTCCGATCGCCTCGGAATCGAGGCTCTCGCGGTACAGATCGCGCTCAACGGCTTGACGGCCAGCGCACGCCAGGGTGGCGATTTGGTGACGATCACCTGCGAAGTCGGCCCACCGGGCATCAACGCCTGGCGCATCGCGGCCCTGGAAAGGCTCGCCCACGAGGGCGGCGGCGACCTCACACCCGATGCCCTCGCCCGGGAACTGGACGCCATCGAGGCAGTGCCCGCCCTGCGATCGATCGCGACGGTGGCGATCGCCATCGGTCTCGCCTCCGGCGCCTTCTCCTACTTGAACGGCGGCGACTCGCTGGGCACCGCGATGGCCGTCGTTGCCGGCGGCTTCGGCCAGTCACTGCGGGCCCTGCTGTTGCGGCATCGGGGCAACCAGTATGCCGTGACCGCGCTCACGACCGTCGCGACCGCCAGCCTCTACTGCATCGGCATCGCCACACTGGGCGCCACCGGCTTCGGGCCCGGCCATGCGGCGGGTTTCATCTTTTCCGTGCTGTTCCTCGTGCCGGGCTTCCCGCTCGTGGCCTCGCTGCTCGACGCCGTCCAGCATCAGCCCGTTGCGTCGCTCAGCCGGCTTTTCTACTCAACCATGATCCTGCTGGCTGCCGCCATCGGCCTCTCGGCCGTGGCCGCCGTCGCTGGCCTCGCCGCCACCGTGGCACCCGCGACGCCGCCCAGCATCGTTCCTCTCGCGCTGGCCTTGCGTGCGCTGGCGAGCCTGCTTGCGGGCTTCGGCTTCGCTGCGCTCTACAACAGCTCGACACGCGTCGTGCTGGCCGTCGGTGTCCTGTCGCTGCTCGGCAACGAATTGCGGCTTGCGCTGCATGATCTCGGCATGCCGCTGCCGCCCGCGACCTTCCTCGGCGCCCTGCTGGTCGGCCTGCTGGCGTCGCTGGTGGAGGCGCGCCTGCACGAGCCGCGCATCACCGTGACGGTGCCCAGCATCATCATCATGACTCCGGGCCTGTTCGCCTTCCAGACCATCGTCATGCTGAACCAAGGCCAGGTGCTGACGGCCTTGCAGGCGGGTGCCAACTTCTGCTTCGTGGTCGGCGCCATGGCCATGGGCCTCGCCGCCGCCCGGTTCGTAACCGAGCGGCGCTGGCTGGTTGAAAGCTGAGGCGCTACTCGGTCGCGACGTACGGCCGGACCATCTTCTTCGGATCGACGACCTTGTCGAACTCGGCCTCGGTCACGAAACCGAGCTTGAGAGCCGCCGCTTTCAGCGTGAGATCGTTGTCCATGGCGTAGTGAGCGATCTTCGAGGCCTTGTCGTAGCCGATCACCGGAGCGAGTGCCGTCACGAGCATCAGGGAGCGATCCACGTATTCCTTGATCTTCTTCAGGTTGGGCTTGGTGCCCTCGACCAGGAACTTGCGAAAGTTGGTGCAGCCATCGGTCATCAAGGTGATCGAGTGCGTGATGTTGTAGATCATCAGCGGCTTGTAGACGTTCATCTCAAGATAGCCGCCGGCGCCGCCCATGCCGACCGCCACGTCGTTGGCCATTACCTGCACCGACAGCATGGTGAGCGCTTCGCACTGGGTGGGATTAACCTTGCCCGGCATGATCGAGGAGCCGGGCTCGTTCTCGGGTATCTCCAGTTCGGCGAAGCCGGCACGCGGACCACACGACATCAGGCGGATGTCGTTGGCGATCTTGTAGAGCGAGACAGCCAGCGTCCGGAGCGTGCCCGAGAGCTGAACCAGCGCGTCGTGTGAACCCTGCACGGTGAACTTGTTGGGCGCCGACACGAAGGGCAGCTTGGTGAGCTTGGCGATCTCCGCCGCCGCCGCCTCGGCGAAACCCGGGGCGGCATTGATCCCGGTACCGACGGCGGTGCCGCCCAGCGCCAGACGATAGACGCCCTTCAGCGCATCCTGCAAGCGATCGAGATCGTCGGCCAGCATGCCGGCGTAGCCCGACCACTCCTGGCCCAGCGTGATCGGCGTCGCATCCTGCATGTGAGTGCGGCCGATCTTGACGATGTCGTCCCATTCCTTCGCCTTGGCCGCGATCGAATCGTGCAACGCCTGGACCGCCGGAACCAGCCGCCCGGTCACGTTGACCGCCGTGGCGACGTACATCACCGACGGGAAGGTGTCGTTGGACGACTGGGACATGTTGACGTGATCGTTGGGATGAACCGGCTTCTTGCTGCCGAGCGGCGTACCGGCGATCTGGCAGCAACGGTTCGATATGACCTCGTTCACGTTCATGTTGAACTGCGTGCCACTGCCGGTCATCCATACATGCAGTGGGAACATCTCGTGGTGTTGGCCCGCCAGAATTTCATCGCACACCTGCGCGATCAGCTTGTGGGCCTGGTCGTCGAGCCGCTTGCCGTCATGGTTGGCGTTGGCCGCCGCTTTCTTCAGGGTGGCGTAGCCTGTGACCATCTCGCGTGGAATCAGGTCCTTGCCGATACTGAAATGCTCGAGCGAGCGCTGGGTCTGGGCGCCCCAGAGCTTGTCCGCTGGAACGCTCACTTCGCCGAGGCTGTCGGTTTCCTTGCGGACGTCTGCCACGTGTCACCTCATCCGTTGTCAGCCGGACAGTACCACACCTCTAGTCGTCTGCCCGCTTGCTTCGCAGGGACTTGACGGCGCCGTGGTGTTTCTTATCGTCGACGCGGCGGCGCTTGGCTGCTCTGCTGACTCTCGTCTTTTTGCGGAACGTCGGCGGTCGGGCCGCTTCGCGGACCAGAGCGACGAGACGCTCGAGCGCCTCTTCGCGATTGCGCTTCTGGCTGCGCTGACCTTGCGCCACCAGAACGATAACGCCGTCGCGCGTCAGGCGCCGTCCCGCCAGGCGTTCCAGCCTGTGGCGCACGTCATCGGTCAGCGACGGTGAATGGCGCACGTTGAAGCGTAGCTGCACCGCCGTCGATGTCGTGTTGACGTGCTGGCCACCCGGCCCCGTGGCGCGCACGAAACTTTCCTCGATCTCGGACGGATCGAGCGTCAGCGCGCCCGTGACCCAGATCGGCGCGGCTTTGGCCGCCGAGGTCATTTGGGTCCGCGCGTTTCCTGGTAGCGCGCCTCAATGCGATCCCAGATCTGGGCCTCCAGCGACACGCCATCGAACCGGTTGATCTGCTGCAGGCCCGTCGGTGAGGTGACGTTGATTTCCGTGAGGTAATCGCCGATCACGTCGATGCCGACGAAGATCAAGCCAAGCCGTGCAAGCTCCGGCCCGATGATCTTGCAAAGTTCGATGTCGCGCTTGGTGAGTGTTGCCTTCACCGCGACACCGCCGACATGCATGTTGGAGCGGGCCTCGCCCGCGGCCGGCACGCGGTCGATCGCGCCCACCGGCTTGCCATCGATCAGGATGATGCGCTTGTCGCCCTTGCGTACCTCGGGAAGATATCTCTGGGCGATCACCGGCTCGCGGCTGCGCTGCGAGAACATTTCCAGCAGCGAGTTGAAATTCTCGTCATCGGGCTTCACGCGGAACACGCCGGCGCCGCCGTTGCCGAACAGCGGCTTCAGGATGATGTCCTTGTGCTCGTCGCGGAAGGCCCGCAGAGCGCGTGCGTCGGCAGTGATCAGCGTCGGCGGCATCACATTGTCGAAGTGCGTGACGAACAATTTCTCCGGTGCATTGCGCACGCTGGCGGGATCGTTGACCACCAGCGTCGTGGGATGGATGTGCTCCAGAACATGCGTAGTGGTGATGTATGACATGTCGAACGGCGGATCCTGGCGCAGCAGGATCACGTCGATCTTCGACAGGTCGAGCATCTCCGCCTCGCCCAGGGTGAAATGATTGCCTTTCTCGCGCCTCAGGCTCATCGGCTGGGCCCGCGCCAGCACCTTGCGGTCGCGGAAGATCAGATCCGGCGGCGTATAGTGCCATAGCGCATAGCCCCGCCGTTCGGCTTCGAGTCCCAGGACGAACGTCGAGTCGCCGTCGATGTCGATGGTCGAGACATGGTCCATCTGGATGGCGACATTGAGCTTCATGGGAGTTTCCTGGACTGATAGGCGGATCGGGGGTGGACGCCGGGATCAGTTAAGCCCGCGGCGCAATTCCTGCAACAGGGCTGTCGCACGCTGGCGCAGTTCGGGATCGCCACGACCGTCATCGACCGTGAGAAAGAGCTCGAACGCGGCGATCGCGGCCCGCCGCTTGTCCAGCCGGGCATTGATCTGCCCGGCTTCGAACAGCAGCTCCGGCCGGTCCGGAGCGATCGCCAGCATGCGGTCGAGCGACTGCGCGGCGGCGTCCCATTCCTCGCGCCTGGCAAGCCGGAGGCGGACATTGTTTTCCAGTCGCAGCAGCACTTCGCGGTCGGACACGGGATCGAAATGGGCGGGAAGAAGCTCGGCCGTCGGCCCCAGGACCTGGCGCAGGAGACCGCGCAGATCGGCGGCATCGCGGGCGCAGCCGTCGTGAAACGGATCGATCACATGCCGCGCGCCGTCGATTTCGACACGGATCAGGAAATGACCGGGAAACGCCAGGCCTTCGGCCTGCCAGCCCTGGGTCCGCGCGACATGGAGATAGAGGATCGACAGCGCCACCGGCAGTCCCTTGCGCCGCTCGATCACCCGCGCGAGGTCGGCGTTCTGCAGGTCGTCATAGGTCTCGTTGTCGCCGCGATAGGCATAGGACCGGGCGATCACCTCGGCCAGCACGTCGGGGCGGGCGCCACGCCGGCTCACGAGATCGGCGAGGTCGGCCGACATCGCGGCCACATGCTGGCGAAACGGTGCAAGATCAACCGCTTCGCCACGCCGCAGTGTGCTCAGCGCCAGAGCCGCCTCGAGAAGCTCCAGGCGCTCACCGTCGCCCGCACACAGAGCGCGCAGACCGGCAAGTTTCTTGTGGGCTTCCTGCTCGACGTTCGACACGCGCTACTCCGGCGGCCGCCAGACGTCGGGCAAATGGCGCGGCCATATGTGCCGCCACAAAGAGCCACTCACCAGAATCGCGTCGAAGCGCACCGAACTGTCGGCATAGCGCGGATGGCGCGCGAGGAACAGGCTGGCGGCGCGCGACACCCGGCCGAACTGGCGGGCGCCCAGGGCATCGGCCGCCATCGCCATGTCGGCCCGTGCCTTGACCTCGACGAAGGCCAGCACGCCGCCGCGCCGCGCGACGATGTCGATCTCTCCGAGCCGGGTCTTGTAGCGCCGGGCGAGAATCGAATAACCGGCCAGGCGCAGCCGCCACACCGCGCGCCACTCGGCGGCATGGCCCAGGCGCTGCGCCTTGCGCCGGGTCTCGGTGGTCACGACGATGCCTGGCGTTTCAGCTCCAACGCGCGGGCATAGACGTCGCGGCGCTTGAGGCCGAAGCGCGCCGCCACCTCGGCCGCCGCATCCTTGACCGATGCGCCGCCGGCTGCCGCCGCACGCAAGGCCTCGTCGAGCACGGCGGCGGCGGGTGCCGCGGCCTCGCCCGGCGGCCCGATCACGATCACGATCTCACCCTTCACGTCGGGATGCGCGGCGTAGTGGGCGGCAAGTTCGGGGAGCGGCGCGCGGCGCACCTCCTCGAACAGCTTGGTGAGTTCGCGCGCGATGGCGGCGGGGCGGTCTCCCAGAAGATCGGCGAGATCGACAAGCGAGACACCCAGCCGGTGCGGCGCCTCGAAGAACACCAGGGTGGCCGGCATGCCAGCGACAGCCCCGATGGCGCGCCGGCGGTCGCCTTCGCGGGCCGGCAGGAAGCCGCCGAAATAGAAGCGGTCGGTCGGCAGGCCCGACAGCGCCAGCGCCATCGGTACCGCCGAGGGACCGGGCGCCGAGGTGACGGCATGGCCGCCAGCCAGCGCCGCCTGCACGAGGCGGTAGCCGGGATCGGAGATCAGCGGCATGCCGGCATCCGACACCAGCGCCACGCGCTTACCAGCGGCCAGCGCGCGCACGATGCGTGGCTCGGCGAGATCCTGCGTCGCATCGCTGTAGGCCACCGTGGGCACCGAGATGCCGAAGTGGCTGGCCAACTTGGCGAAGACGCGCGTGTCCTCGCAGGCGACCAGGTCGGCGTCGCGCAACACGTCGAGGGCCCGAAGCGTAATGTCGCGCAAATTGCCGATCGGAGTGGCAACAATGTGCAGGCCCGGTGCCAGCGGCGGTTTACGCGGGCTCTGGCCCCCGTTAGCTTGGTCCCCACCTGCCTGTGACTTCTCATCCACGTTCATTTGAATCCGTTCGCCGGAGATCCGCGCCGATGCGTCCGTCCTTTTTTGCACTCCTGGCCGCCACTGTCCTGCTGGCGGGCGGCTGCGTCGATCCGCCCAAGGTTAGCACGGCCAACACATCGGCCACGACTCCGGCGAAAGCCTCGCCGCTCACGGCGTCGGGCAAGGCGCGCATCGCGCTGCTGCTGCCGCTGTCGGGCGGTGCCGCGCCGATCGGAAAGTCGATGCAGCAGGCGGCCGAAATGGCGCTGTTCGACGCCGGTGCCCGGGAACTCTCGCTGTCGGCCTACGACAGCGGCGACGGCACCGCGACCGCGGTCGAGGCCTACAACAAGGCGCGCACCGCCGGCACGGCGCTGGTGCTGGGACCGCTGTTCGGCACCTCGGCCACGGCGCTGGCGCCACTGGTCGCCCAGGGAGGACCAGGGGGCGGGGCCAATGTCGTGGCCTTTTCCAACGACGAGGCGGCCGCCCGGCCCGGCGTCTGGGTGATGGGCATTGCCGCCCCGCCGCAGGTCCGCCGCGTCGTCGACCATGCCATCGACCAGGGCATCAAGCGCTTCGCCGTGTTCGCGCCGCAGACCACCTATGGCGAGCAGATGGCGCGCACGCTGGAGAGCCACGTCGCGGTGCGCGGCGGCACCGTCGTCTCGGCCGAACTCTACGATCCCAACAGCCGCAACCTCATCGTGCCCGCCCAGCGGCTGGCCTCGGCGGCCAAGGGCGAGGGCAAGCTGGCGGTGCTGGTACCGGTGGCGCCGCCGCGCCTGTCGCCCGCCCTGTCGGCGCTCACCGCCGCCGGCCTCGACAACACCACGGTGCAGTTCATCGGCACCGGCGTGTGGGACGTCAACGGCATCGGCGGCGATGTGATGCTGCGCGGCGCCTGGTACGCCGCCCCCGATCCGGCGCGGCGTGCCGATTTCGAACGCCGTTTCACCTCGACCTACGGCCGCCCGCCGCATCGCCTCGCCACCCTGGCCTACGATGGCGTGGGCCTTGCCGGCCATCTCATGCGCGCCAGGCCGGGCGGCGATTTCTCGGCCGAGGCGATCACCAACCCCAACGGCTGGTCGGGCGTCGACGGCATCTTCCGATTCCTGCCGGACGGCCGCTCGGAACGCGCGCTGGCGGTGATCGAGATCCAGGCCGAGCGCAACGTCGTGGTGAGCCCCGCCCCCACCAGTTTCACACGGCCGGTGAACTAGGGTGGCGGCACTTCCGAAAGCCATCCTGTTCGACCTCGACGACACACTGATCCGCGCCTACGCCCAGCCCGAGGAGGCGTGGACGCGCCTGCTGGGCGGCTTCGCGGCACAGCTCGATGCCCACGATGCCGCCGCGGTCGAGCGCGTGCGCACCACGCTGATGGACGAGGCCCGCGCCCTGTGGACCGAGCGCGCCGCCGCCGCGAAGTGGCGGCTCGACATTCCCGGCGCCAGGCGGCTCTCGGTGCAGCGCGGCCTGGAAAAGCTCGGCCGCCCTGACGCGGCGCTGGCCAACCGCATCGCCGATGCCTTCACCGAGATGCGGCGCAACGAATACCGGCTCTATCCCGACGCCCATGCCACGGTCGACGCCCTGCGCGACGCCGGCGTCAAACTGGCGCTGGTGACCAACGGCGCCTCGCAGACCCAGCGTGCCAAGATCGAGCGCTTCGAGCTCAGTCACCGCTTCCACCACATCCAGATCGAGGGCGAGTTCGGCCAGGGCAAGCCCGAGCTGGCGGTCTACCGCCACGCGCTCGAACGGCTGGAGGTCGAGGCCGCCGACGCCTGGATGGTGGGCGACAATTACGAGTGGGAGGTGGTGGCCCCCCAGCAGCTCGGCATGTGTGGCATCTGGTACGACCCGTTCGAAGCCGGCGTGCCGGCCCCCTATCGCCAGGAGGCCCGCGCCCAGCCCAGCCGCATCATCAAGCGGCTGGGCGAACTGGTGGAATAGGCCCTTCCGGGTCGATTTTCCGGACACCAGTTGTCCGAGATGTGTCTGTCCAGAAATTCGCAAAGTGCCGGCCGGATTGAATCAGACGATTTTTTTCAACGACGGCAGGAATCGCGGAACTGTCTGAAAATTCACCCCCCGGCAAGCGCGGGATCGACCGCAGACGGTGTTGCGATTGCCGGAAAACGGGGCGAACGAGAAAGGTGGGCACGGTCCGCGCATCACTTTATAGGAATACCCCTATCAAATCCTGCTGAACCTGTCAAATGGCCACGCGAAAAACTTCGCGCTAGGCTCCGGGCATGAGCCTGACCGATGCCTTCAACGACAGCGCCGCGGCGGCACCGCCAACCGAAGCATCGCCCGCCGTGCAGGCGCTGTGGTGGCTGCGGCGCGGCGAGTGGGCGCGCGCCCACGAATGCGTGCAGGCGCACGAGGGCCAGCCCGACTGCGACCGGGTGCATGCCCACCTGCACCGCCAGGAAGGCGACCTGGCGAACGCCGGCTATTGGTACCGCCGCGCCGGCCGGCCGGTGTCCGACCTGCCGCTTGCGGCGGAATGGGCGGCGCTGACGGAAGAGCTGCTGGCAGCGACCCCGGAATAGGCGGCTCTACGCGGCAGCGCGGGCAGCGACCTGCCAGCAGGCGGCTGTGAAGCGGACTTCATCGCTATGCACGTAGGGCTCGAAGGCGGCGCGGACCGTTGCGACGACGCCTCGGCGGGTCGCCGCGTCGGCCGCGTCCAGGGCGAGGCCGAGCGGACCGAGGCGCGTGATATAGGAAACCAGATCGGCCTCGGCGAAGCTGCAGGCGAGATCGACCGGCTGGATCTCGACGCCGGCCCAACCGCTTGCCGCCAGGATGCCGCCGACGCGGCGGCGGTCGGCGAAGGCGAACTGGCCCGGCGCGTCCGGCCGGCCGGCGGGAAGTGCCGGCAACAGCGGCGCCGCCGCGCGTTCGGCCGTCGTCATGAAGGGATTCTCCTCCGGCTGCCGCCAGGCGATGAAGTTCAATTCGGCATCTTCCCGTGCCGCCCGCCGCAGGTTGGCAAAGGCCCGGACCGGATCGGCAAAGAACATCACGCCCATGCGCGAGACGATCGCGTCGAAGCCCGCCGGGGTAAAGCCGTAGCTGCCGGCATCGGCACAGAGGAAGCGGGCCCGCGCGCCCTCCTGCGCCGCGCGGGTGCGGGCGAGGGCAATCATCGGTGCCGAGATGTCGACCCCCATGCAGCTTCCGGCTGCGCCCAACCGCCGCGCGAGGGCCAGCGTGGTGCTGCCGGTGCCGCAGCCGACGTCGAGCACACAGATATCCGACCCGGCCGGGACGGTATCGAGCAGCAGGTCTTCCAGCGGCTCGAACATGCGGTCGAGCGCCGCCTGGCTCTCGACCCAAGCGCGGCCCGCCGGGCCGTTCCAGAGTGCCGCCTGCCCGGCGCCGGTTTGTTGCATGACATCCATGATCGTCTCCTTATCGCGTGCCGATATCGCTTGCCGATCGCCGGCTCTCCCCTTGTCCGGGGGTGGCGAAAGACGGCAGGCTGCCACTTCAAGTCGACTTGAGGTCAAGCGGATGAGGGATCTGGATATCGGGGAAGTGGCGCGGCGGGCGGGCGTGGCCGCCTCGACGCTGCGCTACTACGAGGAGAAGCGGCTGATCGCCCCGATCGGCCGGCGGGGCCTGCGCCGGCTGTACGATCCCGGCGTGCTGGAGCGGCTGGCGCTGGTCGCGCTGGGGCGCGCCGCCGGCTTCTCGCTCGACGAGATCGCCCGGATGTTCGCGCCCGACGGCCGGCTGCGCATCGACCGGGTGATGCTGATGACCCGGGCGGACGCGCTCGACCGGACGATCCGCAGGCTGGGCGCCCTGCGCGACGGGCTGCGGCACGCCGCCGTGTGCCGCGCGCCGAGCCACATGGAATGCCCGACCTTCCGCCGCATCCTCGGCGCCGCCGCCTCGGGCGCCATCGGCGCGCGGCGGAAGAAAGGCGCGCGACGGTTGCCAAAGCGCTAGGCGTCAGGCGTGCCAGAGACGCGGTGAGCCGCAGACCACGACCTGGCGGCCCCTGGCCGTGACCGATGGCCGATCGGCCTCGATCGTCACCAATTCCGACTGCAGGAGCTGGTGCAGGGCCGCGGCATGGACGCGATGGCGATCCGGCTGGGGCGCGCTCAGCGACTTCAGGGTTTCCCACTCCAGGGGGCCGAGCGAATCGGCGATCTCGATTGTTTGCATGACACGCAGGGAACAGCGGTTCGGCTGTCAGGACGGTGAGCGCGCCGTGACATTCGGGTGAATCTTTTTCGGAGCTGCCGGAGGAGAGTTCATTGAGCGCGCAGAATGCGCGCGGTCCGTATGACCATGAACGTCAAGGAACCGAAACGCCATGAGCAGGAACCCCAAGCCCACTGCGAAATTCAACCGCGCCCCCGCCGACCATGTCGACTGGAGCAAGGCCCGTCGGGTGCGCCTGCCGGTGTCGCTCCTCGAGCGCATCAAGGTCGCCGCCAACAAGCGTGACGTTCCTTACCAGTCGCTCATCAAGACGTGGTTGGCCGAAAAGACGGGAACCTCTTGAGGACCAGCGAGCCTCCGACTCGCTCATCCGGCGCATTCACATGCGCCTCAGGCGCGCGGGACGCGAGCGGTCCGGAAGACCTCGGTCCTCAGCCTTTGGCGCGGTCGGCCGGCAGCTTGTCGGCGGTCTGCAGCATCAGCCGTTCGACGCGGCCGCCGTCCTTCAGGTGCGTCTGCAACACTTCGTCGATGTCTTCCCTGGTCGGCACGGAATACCAGACGCCTTCGGGATAGATCACCAAAGTGGGTCCGAGCTCGCAGCGGTCGAGGCAGCCGGCGCTGTTGATGCGCACGTTCTTCAGGCCGAGTTCCTTCGCGCGGTTCTTCATGTGGTCGCGAAGCGCCTCGCCGCCGCGTTCGGCGCAGCAGCCGCGCGGATGTCCCGCCGGCCGCCGGTTGGTGCAGCAGAAGACGTGGGCTTCGTAGTAGGGTCTGGGATCTTCAGGCTTGTCGCGCGTGCTCATCGTCGGCTCAGCCCTTCTTGGCCGGGCCGCCGGTGGCGATACCGGCGAGCTGCTGCCAGAAGGCCTGCTGCATCTGCTGCATCTGCTCGACGCCCTGCATCGAGGCCGGCAGCCAGGTCTTGAACACCTGCTCGGGATTCATCGAGTTGAGGCTCGATTTCAGGCGTTCCTCGATCTCGCCCATGATGCGGTCCTGCATCGGCTTGAGGTCGGGCAGGCCAAAGAAGGCGCGCGCCTCCTCCGGGGTGCAGGTCACTTCGACGTTCACTTTCATCGTTCTCTCTCCACTGCCCTGGCCCACCCTTCGAGACGCGACCCTGCGGGTCGCTCCTCAGGATGAGGAGGGGTCTGCGTATCCGGCAGCTTAGCATGCTATGACCGGGCCATGACGACCCCCTCCCCGCCGGCTTGGCTGGCCGCCAACCCCCGTGCGCGGCGCGCGCAGAAATTCGGCGACGCGCAGCGCTTCGTGATCAATCCCAATGGCATTCCCGAATTGTGCGAGGAGCTGAAAGCCTGCCCGGCGCACAAGCCGACGCCGCTTTACGCGCTGCCGGCGCTGGCGGCGCAGCTGGGGCTGGGCGCGTTGCGGGTAAAAGACGAGAGCCAGCGCTTCGGCTTCGGCGCCTTCAAGGCGCTGGGCGGCGTGCTGGCGGTCCACGACGTGCTGGCAAGCGCAGCAAGTGAGGCCCATCACGCCACGCCGGGTTTCGAGAGCCTGATGAAGGGCGAGCACCGCGATATCACCGCCGGTTTCGTCTTCACCACAGCGAGCTCGGGCAACCACGGCCGTTCGGTGGCGGCGGGCGCCAAACTGTTCGGCAACCGCTGTGTGGTCTTCCTGCCGAAATTCACCAGCGCCGCGAAAGAGGCGGCGATCCGCCAGCGCGGCGCCGAGGTGATCCGCGTCGACGGCGACTATGACACCGCCGTCGCCGAATGCCGCCGCCAGGCCGAGGCCAAGGGCTGGACGATCATCTCCGACACCTCGTGGGAAGGCTACGACTCGGTGCCGCGCAGCGTGATGCGGGGCTACACGGTGCTGGTCGAAGAAATCGTGCGGCAGTGGCCGGAGGCGCCGACGCATGTGTTCGTGCAGGCCGGCGTCGGCGGCCTGGCCGCTGCGGTGATCGGCTATCTGTGGGCGGTGCTGCCGAAACGCCCGACCTTCATCGTGGTCGAGCCGGCCAGTGCCGACTGCTGGTTCCAGAGCAACCTATTAGGCAAACCGGCACTGGCCAGCGGCAACGCCGACACGCAGATGGGCGGGCTCGCCTGCCGCGAGATCTCGCCGGTGACATGGCCGATCATCGCCGAGGCGGCAGACTGGTTCATGACCATCGAAGAAGACGAGGTGCTGCCGGCCCGCCGCCGGTTCGCCCATCCGCTGGACGACGATCCCGCCATCACCTCGGGCCCCTCGGGCTGCGCCGGCCTCGCCGCCCTCACCCGCGCCTGCGCCGACGCGGCGGCGTTCAAGGCCTTGGGCTTGGGCAAGGACTCGCGCGTGCTGCTGATCAACAGCGAAGGCGACCTCGGCGAGCCGCTGACCTGAGCGGTCTTAAAAAGCTCTCTCCTTGTCCGGCTCCTCGCCCCCGTCTTCGGGGGAGAGGTGGGGTGAGGGGGGCGCCTACGCCGAAATGACCGAAGGTGCTACGGTCGAACCACCCCCTCACCTAATCTCCCCCCCCAAGGGAGAGAGGAACATGACGGCGCCCGCGTCCTTGGCTACGCTCCCTGTCACAAAGGAGTACCTCCGTGCAGCTTCAGCTCAAGACGTGGCAATTCGTCGACGACTATCTGAAGACCAAGACGGGCATCATCATCCCGATCGGCTCGACCGAGCAGCATGGGCCGACCGGCCTGATCGGCACCGATGCGCTGACCGCCGAGATGATCGGCCGTGGTGCCGGCGAAAAGGCCGGCGCCCTGGTGGCCCCCACCATCTCGGTCGGCATGGCGCAGCATCACCTGGACTTCGCCGGCTCGATCACGCTGAAGCCCACGACCCTGATCGCGGTGGTGCGCGACACCGTGGTGTCGCTGGCGCGGCACGGCTTTACCCGCTTCTTCTTCGTCAACGGCCACGGCGGCAACATCGCCACGGTGACGGCGGCGTTCTCGGAAATCTATTCCGAACGCTCGATGGAGAAGATGAGCAACCAGCCTTCCATCAAATGTGCGTTGCGCAACTGGTGGGACGGCAAGGGCATCAAGCAACTCAGCCGCGAACTCTATCCGACCGGCGAGGGCAGCCACGCCACCGCCTCGGAAGTGGCACTGACCTGGTACAAATATCCCGAGACCATCCAGCGCAAGGACATGGATCCCCGGATCGCGCCCAACGGTTCGTTCGCCGACGCCGAGGATTACCGGCGGACCTTTCCGGACGGCCGCATCGGCTCCGATCCCAACCAGGCGACGCCGGAGCACGGCAAGCGCTTTTATGACATCGCCGTCGATGAAGTGGCGCGCGACTATGAGGCGTGGGTGGCGCGGTAGAGGAGGCCAGCCTGATGAGCACCGACCCTCCCCTGCCCGAGACCCGATTCGCTCGCGCCGGCGACGTCAGCATCGCCTACCAGACGATGACGCAGAAGGCGGGCACGGCGTCCCTCGACCTGATTGTGGTGCCCGGCATGGTCTCCCATGTCGAGTTCTTCCATGAATTGCCGAACTACACCCGGTTTCTGCGACGCCTTTCGGCGTTCGCCCGGGTCGTGACGTTCGACAAGCGCGGCCAGGGCCTGTCGGACCGTGTGCCCGGCGTGCCCTCGCTCGAAACGCGCGCGGACGATCTCGATGCCGTGATGTCGGCGATCCGGTCGGAGCGGGCGGCGCTGCTGGGCTTCTCCGAAGGCGCCTCGCTCAGCGCGCTCTATTCGGCCACCCACCCGCAGCGCGTCTCCCATCTAGTCCTCTACGGCGGCTTCGCACGCTTTTCCAACAACTCCGACTTCTCACTGATGTTCAGCCCCGAGGCGCTGCGCACCTCGGCCAAGTACTGGGGCAAGGGCCCGAGCGTGAAGCTGTTCGCGCCCAGTCTCGCCGACGACCCCGACCTGAAACAGATGTGGGCCAAGGGCGAGCGGCTCTGCGTCAGCCCGGGTGCTTACAGGACTATGATCGACACCAACATCGAGATCGACGTGCGAGCCATCCTGCCGCAGATTCGTGTGCCGACCCTGGTGATGCACCGGGCCACCGACCTCGCCGTGCCGGTCGCGAACGGACGCTTTCTTGCCGGAGCGATTCCCGGCGCGAAGTACATCGAGTATCCAGCCGGCGACCATATGCCCTTCACCGGCACCGACTTCGAGCCGCTGTGCGGCGACATCGAGGAATTTATCACTGGCCTTCGTGCGCCCCCTGTGGCCGACATCGAACGGGTACTCGCGACAGTCTTGTTCACCGATATCGTCGGGTCGACGCAGCAGCTGGCGCGCATGGGCGACCGCGCCTGGCGACAGCTTCTCGACGAGCATGACCGCAGCGCCCATCGGCTGATCGAGCAACACCGCGGCCGGTTCGTGAAGAACACCGGTGATGGCCTGCTCGCAACCTTCGACGGGCCGGCGCGCGCGATCCGTTGTGCTCAGGATCTGCGCAGTGCAACGACTTCGTTGGGCATCGCCATCCGGGCCGGACTACACACCGGTGAGATCGAACTGCGCGGCGATGATGTCGGTGGCGTCGCCGTCCACGTCGCCTCGCGCGTGTTGGGAACAGCGGGGCCGGACGAGGTCGTGGTCTCGCGGGTGCTGCCCGACCTCGTTGCGGGTGCAGGCTTGTCCTTTGCCCCGCGTGGGCCTCACAAACTGAAGGGACTCGACGGCGCCTGGGAGCTTTTCACGGTGCTCTAGAAAACAATAACTCGGCAACGCCGGGGATCATCGGCCAACCAGCAAGGGAGTATCATATGAAAGTCGGTTTCATCGGGCTCGGCATGATGGGGGCCAGTCTTGCCGCCAACCTGCAGAAGGCCCAGCACAAGGTCACGGTTCACGACGCCAGGCGCGCCGCGGCCGACAGCCACATCGAAGCCGGCGCGATCTGGGCCGACTCGCCCGCCGAGGTCGCGCGCAATTCGGACGTGGTCTTCACCTCGCTGCCCGGCCCGCCCGAGGTCGAAGCGGTGGCGCTCGGCCCCGACGGCATCCTGGCCGGCATCAAGCGCGGCGGCGCTTATTTCGATCTCTCGACCAACGCGCGCGCCACCATGCAGAAGATCCACGCCGCCTTCGCCGAGAAGGGCGCGCATGCGCTCGATGCACCTGTGAGCGGCGGGCCCAGAGGCGCCAAGACCGGCAAGCTCGCGATCTGGGTCGGCGGCGACAAGGACGTGTTCGAGAAGTTCAAGGACGTGCTGGGCGCGATGGGCGACCAGGCGCGCTATGTCGGACCGATCGGCCAGGCGACCGTGGCCAAGCTGGTGCACAACTGCGCCGGCTACGCCATGAACGTGGCGCTGGCGGAAGTCTTCACCATGGGCGTCAAGTCGGGCGTCGAGCCGCTGGCGCTGTTCGAGGCCATCCGCCAGGGCGCGCTGGGGCGGCGGCGCACCTTCGACGGGCTGATCGACCAGTTTTTGCCCGGTACCTACGATCCCCCGGCCTTCATGCTGCGCCACGCCCACAAGGATGTGTCGCTGGCCGTGGCTTTGGCCAAGGAAGTGAGCGTGCCGATGCGCGCCTGCAACCTTACGCTCGAGGAGATGACCGAGGCGATGAACCGCGGCTGGGCCGGGCGCGATTCGCGTTCCGCCATGCTGCTGCAGCAGGAGCGCGCCGGGGTGAAGATCGCCGTCGATGCCGAGAAGCTTTCGGCCGTGGTGAAGGCCGGCAATGGTTGAATACGAAGTCTATGCCATCCGCTACGCCTGGCGCGACGCCAAACGCTCGGACCATTTCATCGGCGGCGACCCACACGACGGGCCGATGCCGATGGACTATTTCACCTGGGTGATCCGCAACACCGATCGCACCGTCGTGGTCGACACCGGCTTCACGGCGGAGGTATCGGCCAAGCGCGGCCGCCAGCACCTGCGCTGCCCGGTGGAAACGCTGTCGGCGCTCGGCATCGATCCCGACACGGTCGACGACGTGGTGCTGACGCACCTGCATTACGACCATGTCGGCAACTTCCACAAGTTTGCCAAGGCGCGGTTTCACCTGCAGACGCGCGAGATGGGCTTCGTCACCGGCCCCTACATGCGCTACCCCAAGTTCGGCCACAGCTTCGAGGTCGAGGACGTGGTCGGCATGGTGAAGCTCAACTTCAAGGGAAGGGTCGAGCAGCACAATGGCGAGGTCGAGCTGGCGCCCGGCATCACGCTCCATCATGTCGGCGGCCATACGCCGGGCCTGCAGATCGTCCGCGTCATGACGAAGCGCGGCTGGGTCGTACTGGCCTCCGACGCCACGCATTACTACGAGCACATGCAGAAGAACCGCTTCTTCACCACCGCGTTCAACCTCGGCGACATGGTCGACGGCTACAGGACCTGCGAGCGCCTCGCCGCCTCGCCCGACCACATCGTGCCGGGCCACGACCCGCTGGTGATGAAGCTCTATCCCGCCGTGTCGCCTGAGCTGGAAGGCATGATCGTCCGCCTCGACGTGGCGCCGGTCGCGGAGGGCTAACGCCGCACGCGCTCGCGGTGAAGGATGTAGAGGCCGGCACCCACGATCACCGCGATGCCGGCCAGGGCCAGCGTATTGGGCACCTCGCCCCACACGACATAGCCGATGCCGAGTGCCCACAGGATCGAGGAATATCGGAACGACGCCATGACCGAGATCTCGCCGCCCGAACGCAGGGCCAGCACCAGCAGTTGATAGCCCATCGCCAGCAGCAGCGAGGAGGCGACGATATAGCCGATGCCGCGCCACTCCATCGGCTGCCAGCCCTCGATCAGCGCCCAGACGCAGCCGGCCACCGCAACCGTCGTGGCCGTGGTGAAGGAGACCACCAGGGTCGGCACCGACGGCGGCAGGTAGCGGGCGACGATGTCGCGAAAGGCGCCGATCAGCGTGGCCAGCAGTACCAGCCAGGTCCAGCCGTTGAGGTCGCCAGGATGCGGCTGGATCACCAGCAGAACGCCCGCGAAGCCGGCGATCGTGGCGGTCCACCGCCGCCAGCGCACATCTTCCTTCAGGATCAGCACCGCAAGCGTCGTCAACATCAACGGGCCGGAAAGATTGACCGCATTGGCGATGGCGAAGGGGATCTGGAACAGCGCGGTCAGATAGAACATCGCCATGCTGGCCTCGAGCCCGCCGCGCAGCAGCACGCGCGGATGGATGGCGCTGGAGATCTGACGCCACGCGCCGCTCGCCAGCAGCGCCAGCCCACACCACAGCGTGGCGAAGACGCCGCGGACGCCGATCGCCTGGCCGGTCGGCACGGTTTCGGCAGCAAGCTTGATCAGGGCGTCGTTGAAGATGAAGACTAGGACCGCCGCCAGCATCGCGGCGATGCCGCGTGTACTGTCGATCACCTGGTGCCGGACATCTTCAGAATATGCGCCCACTGCAGATCGGTGACAGGCACGACCGAGAGTCGCGACTGGCGCACCAGGCCGAAATCCTTGAGCTTCGGCTCGGCCTTGATCGCCGCCAGCGTCACCGGCGCCGCCAAAGGCTGCACCGGCTTGATATCGACCATCACGAACCTGCCGGTCTCGTCGGAAGGATCGGGATAGGCGGCTTTCGCCACCTCGGCGATGGCCACGATCTCCTTGCCTTCGTTGGAATGATAGAAGAAGCAGCGGTCGCCCGGTTTCATCGCCTTGAGATTGAGCGCGGCCTGATGGTTGCGCACGCCGTTCCAGTGCGTGCGCTTGTCCTTCACCAGTTGCGACCACGGATAGACCGAGGGCTCGGATTTCAGGAGCCAATAGGCCATTTCTCTCCCCCTTGTTCCTTGCGGACTATTCGCCCTCGCGGCGCAGCGGCCGCGCCAGCAGGGCGCGGATCGCCTCGTCGAGGGCCGCGCCGCGGTGGAGGATAGCATCGACGGCGGCGCAAATCGGCATCTCGATGCCGAGTCGCGCGGCACGCGCTACGACCGCCGGTGCCGTCGCCTCGCCTTCGACCACCTGCCGCCGCCCTTCCATATGCCGCCCGAGCGCCGTGCCCTTGCCGAGCGCCGCACCCAGAGATCGATTGCGCGACAGCGGGCCATGACAGGTGAGCACGAGATCGCCGAGACCGCTGAGACCGGTCAAGGTCTCGAGACTGGCGCCCATGGCGAGGCCGAGACGCGCCATTTCGGCAAAGCCGCGGGTGATCAAGGCGGCAGCAGCGTTGTGGCCGAGGCCGCGGCCCTCGACGATGCCGGCGGCGATGGCGAGCACATTCTTGACCGCCCCACCGAGCGCCACGCCGGTCACGTCATCGGTCCAATATGGCCGGAATGCACCGGCCGCCAGAGATCGCGCGAGATCGCGCCCCGTGGCGGCATCGGCGGTGGCGACGCTGACGGCCGTCGGCAGGCCCAGCACCGCCTCCTCGGCGAAGCTGGGACCGGACAGCATCGCGAAGGGCCGCCCCGGCAGGACCTCGCCCAGCACTTCCGGCATCAGCAGGCCGCTGGCGGCTTCGATCCCCTTGGCACAAATGACGACGGGGCCGCTCCCGGGCAGGTCGCGTACCACCGTCCGCACGGCCTGGGCCGGACAGACCAGCAACAACGCATCACAGGATCCGAGCGCCCCCAGGTTGGAGGCTGCCTCGATGCCGGCCTCCAACACAAGGCCCGGAAGGTAGACAGGGTTGGCCTGCTCCCGCGCGATCGCATCGGCAATCGCCGGATCGCGCGACCACAGCGTGACCTGCCGGCCGGCGCGGCGCGCCAGACAGGCGAGCGCCGTGCCCCAGGCACCGCCGCCGACCACGCCGATATGGTCCAAACTGCTCAAGGCAAGGCGCTCACAGGCTGAGGTTCAGGGCGATCGAGATGCGCTCGGCACTGCCGCGATAGGGCCGGACCTGATGCAGCACCCAGGCGGGAAACATTACCAACCGCCCCGCCCTGGGAGGGACCGTCTCATTGGCGCCGGCAGACAGGCCACCGGGCATCGCGAAGGCAAGGTGCGGCGCATACATCGCCGGGCCGGGGCCGCGCGGATCCATGAATTCGAGCTCCCCGCCCAGCGACGGATCGGCCGCAATGCCGCCGTCATCGACGTAGTAAACGGCCGACCAGAAGCTGCCGGGGTGGGAATGAAACTCGTTGCCGTGTCCGGCGCGGTTCACGTTCGCCCACATGTTGGCCTGCCACATGATGGCGACCGGCTTGCCCTCGCGGTCGGTGGTCACGCGGTTGGCGAGGTTGCGGGCGATGGCCAGCAGCTTGATCGCCGGCGCGCCCCCCCAACGGTCCATGTCCCAGGTCGACTGCCAGCCGCCGAGATTTGAGTGCTGGGTTCCGGGGTGGGCTTTCTGGCGCTGCCCGATCACCTTGCGCAATTCAGCATTGAGCGCCGCGGCGTCGGGAACGTCCGACAGGACGATCGGTGTGGCGAACAGGGGAACGGTTTCGAAGCTGCTGGTCATGGTCCCGACCTTACCTGCGAATCGCCCCCACGAACCGCCACACCGGGGTTGAGCGGCCAGCGCGGCCGCGGGCGAAAATCGAGCGTGTCGATTTTCCCAAGCCGCAACCGCTCGACACCCGCCCAGGCGATCATGGCACCGTTGTCGGTGCAAAGCGCGGCTGGCGGGGCAACCAGACGCACGCCATGCGCCGCGGCGAGCTCTTCGAGCCGACGGCGAAGATAGATATTGGCCGCGACGCCACCGGCCACGACCAGCGTCGGCATCGACGACGACGCCAGGGCGTTGGCGCAGCGGTCGGCGAACACGTCGCCCACGGTGCGCTGGAACGAGGCGCAGAGATCGGCAATGGCCTTGGGGTCGCCCGGCGGCAGTTTCCCGACCATCTGGCGGACCGCGGTCTTGAGGCCGGAAAACGAGAAATCGCACCCTGGCTTGCGCCACAACGGACGCGGCAGGGTGAAGCGATGCGGGTCGCCGCCGGCAGCCGCCCGTTCGACGGCGGGACCGCCGGGAAAGCCGAGGCCAAGCAGCTTCGCGGTCTTGTCGAAACATTCGCCTGCGGCGTCGTCCGACGTCGTGCCGAGCAGCGTGAAATCGCCGGGCCCACGCACCGTCAGGAGCTGGCAATGGCCGCCGGACACCAACAGCAGCAGATAGGGAAAGGCCACATCTTCTGTCAGCCGCACCGAGAGTGCATGGCCTTCGAGATGGTTGATGGCCAGGAACGGCTTGTCGTGAGCGAACGCCAGTGCCTTGGCGGTCATGACGCCCACCAGCACGCCGCCGATCAAGCCCGGGCCGCCGGTCGCGGCAATGCCGTCAAGATCGGCCAGACCGAGCCCGGCCTCGTCGAGCGCCTGCTGGACCACGCCGTCGAGCCGCTCGAGGTGGGCGCGCGCAGCGATTTCCGGCACCACGCCGCCGAAGCGGCGATGCTCAGTCAGCTGGCTATAGACGACATTGGCCAGGATTCGCCCGACCGGCCCATTGGCCACCGCACCATCCGGCGTCTCGACGATGGCGGCTGCGGTTTCGTCACAGCTTGTCTCGATGCCCAGCACGCGCATCCGTGTCTTCTAGCGTCGCGCGGCCGCCGACGCCAGCCGCGTGCGTTCGAGCCGCCGACGTGACAATGATTCACGAACCGGCCAAAGTTGCGGACCATGACCATCGTGTCGGGCATGAACGCGCAGGCGATACCGAGGCTTCTCCATTGACCGATGGCCCAAAGACGGCGCACCCGGACCCCGACGACTACTCCGGCAGCGATGCTGACAAGAGAGGGCCGCTTTTCGTAACGGCGCTCGCGGCGCTCGGCGTGGTCTACGGCGATATCGGCACCAGCCCGCTCTACGCCCTCAAGCAGTGCTTCCACGGCCCCTACGCCATTGCGCCAACCGTCGAAAATGTTCTCGGCATCCTGTCGCTGATCGTGTGGTCGCTGATCCTGGTC
>CALDNT010000013.1 GCA_937915145.1 uncultured Reyranella sp. | reverse complement strand
GTTTGGATGCCGATTACCCCGAAAACGGGGTCCTTATTCCATGCCGAATCACAGCCGCGCGACAGACGAGATACGGGCCGACTTCAGTTTCTGGTCCTTTGCCGCAAACCAGCGGCGCATGCCGAGATAGGCGGGCAGCGCCTCGCGCTCGATCTCGGAGGCGGCGGGCGGGGCGATCACCTCGGCCAGCCTGTTGCGCAACACGACGGTAATGTAGTCCGGCATCTGTTCCGGTGCCGGCGAATGCCATGACGGCGCGTCGCTCTCGGCCGCCAGAATGAACCAGTAGAAACCGTACGGCGGCAGCGTCAGGAGATAGGTGAGCTGGCCGACTGGCGGGAACAGAGAGCCGCCACTCAGTTCGATCGGCACGCGACCGGTGAATTCCGAGAGGTCGAGTTCGACGGCTTCCGGCGAGCGGCCAACGTTGGCGACGCAGAGAATGGTCTCGCCGGCGTGTTCACGAAGATAAGCCAGCACCTTCCTGTTCTTGGGATAGAGGAAGCGCAGCGTACCGCGGCCGAATGCCGAATGGTTGCGGCGAATGGCAAGCATCCGCTGCGTCCAATGGAGCAGAGAGTGCGGGTCGCGCGTCTGCGCCTCGACATTGACGGTCTCGAAGCCGTAGAGCGGGTCCATGATGGCAGGCAGGGCGAGCGCTGCGGCATCAGCCCGGGAGAATCCACCGTTGCGGTCGGGCGACCACTGCATCGGGGTGCGCACGCCGTCACGATCGCCAAGCCGGATGTTGTCACCCATGCCGAGCTCGTCGCCGTAGTAGATCACGGGCGTGCCGGGCATCGACAACAGCAGACAGTTCAGCAATTCGATGCGGCGCCGATCGCGCTCAAGCAAAGGTGCCAGGCGTCGCCGGATACCGAGATTAAGCCTGGCGCGCCGATCGGTGGCGTAGGTCTGCCACAGATAGTCACGCTCGGAGTCCGTTACCATCTCGAGCGTGAGTTCGTCGTGGTTGCGCAGGAAAATCGCCCACTGGGCCTTGTCCGGGATCTGTGGCGTCTGGCGCAGGATGTCGGTGATCGGAAAACGGTCCTCGCGGGCGAGCGCCATGTACATGCGCGGCATCAGGGGGAAGTGGAAGGCCATGTGGCATTCGTCGCCCTGGCCGAAATACTCTTTGGTGTCCTCGGGCCACTGGTTGGCTTCGGCCAGCAACATGCGACCCGGGTACGTCGCGTCGATCTCGGCGCGGATTTTCTTGAGTATGGCGTGAGTCTCGGGAAGGTTCTCGTTGTTGGTACCTTCGCGTTCCACCAGGTAAGGGACGGCGTCGAGTCGCAGGCCATCGACACCCAGCGCCAGCCAGAACCGCATGACGCTGAGAACGGCTTTCAGGACCTGGGGATTGTCGAAATTCAGGTCAGGTTGGTGCGAATAAAACCTGTGCCAGTAGTAGGCGTTGGCGACCGGATCCCACGTCCAGTTCGACCGTTCGGTATCGATGAAGATGATCCGCGTACCGTCATATTTCTGGTCGGTATCCGACCATACATAGTAGTTCCTCGCGGCCGACCCCGGCTTTGCCCGGCGAGCCCGCTGGAACCAGGGATGCTGGTCCGACGTATGATTGATCACGAGTTCGGTGATAACCCGGATTCCGCGGTGATGGGCGGCCGCGATCAACCGCTTCACATCCGCAAGCGTTCCGTACTCGGGATGGACGGCGGTGTATTCGCTGATGTCGTAGCCGTCGTCGAGCCGGGGCGAGGGATAGAAGGGTAACAACCAGATCGTATTGACGCCGAGCTGCTTGATGTAGTCGAGCTTGGACAGCAGGCCAGGAAAGTCTCCGATGCCATCGTTGTTGGAGTCGAAGAACGACTTCACATGGAGCTGATAGATGATCGCGTCCTTGTACCACTCAGCATCTTCGGCGATCGACGGCAGGTTCGATTTTGTCAGCGCGGTCACAGGTTTCCTTCCATCGCCGGGGTGAGACGCCAGATGGCGAACGGCAACGCCCCGGGGTCGAGCCGCACGTACTGCTGCTTGCCGGTCCAGACGAACCGGCTACCGCTCATCAGCTCCTCGACCGCAACGGATCCGTCGTCGGGCAGTTGCCACTCCCACAGCGGCACCTCGAATGCCGCCTCCTGCGTCTGATGTGGATCGAGATTGATGGCGACCAGGATCATTTCGCGGCCGGCCGGCGTCATCTTGCCGTACAGCAGGATCTGGTCGTTGAAGGCGTTGTAGAAGCGCACGCCGAGATGGCTATGCAATGCCGGATGGGCCTTCCGGATGCGGTTGAGGGCGGCGATCTCCGCCACGATGTTCCCCGGCGCGTCGAAGTCCCTGATGCGAATCTCGTACTTCTCCGAATCGAGGTATTCCTCGCGTCCCGGAAGAGGTGCCGCCTCGCAGATTTCGAAGCCCGAGTAGACACCCCATAGCCCCGACAATGTCGCGGCCAACGCGGCACGGATCAGAAAGCCCGGTCGCCCCGAGGTCTGGAGGAAAACCGGGTTGATGTCAGGCGTGTTGACGAAGAAGTGCGGACGGAAAAACTCGGCCGCCTCGGTCGTCGTGAGCTCAGTCAGATAGTCGGTGAGTTCCTTCTTGGAGTTGCGCCATGTGAAGTAGGTGTAGGACTGCGAGAACCCCACCTTGGCCAGGCGCAGCATCATTTTTGGCCGGGTGAAGGCCTCGGAGAGAAACAGCACGTCGG
>CALDNT010000012.1 GCA_937915145.1 uncultured Reyranella sp. | reverse complement strand
AAGCCCAGCAGCGCGCGGTCGGCGTCTCCACGACGTAGAGCGTCTTTTCATCCGGCGACAGGCCGCAGCCGTTGGGCCGCTCCAGCGGAAAAACCTTCTGTTCGATCTTCGAACCGTCGGCCTTTGCATAATAGACGGCGCCACGGTCGCTGTCGTGGTCGCGGGTCTTGCCGAGGTCGGTGAACCAGAAGCCGCCGGCATTGTCGAACACGATGTCGTTGGGGCCGTTCAGCTTGCGGCCGTCGCACGAATCGTAGAGCGTCTCGACCTTGCCGGTCTCGGGATCGACGATCTGGATCGACCCGCCCTTGTAGGAAGCGGGCTGGGTGCCGGGAAACAGCCGGCCGTCGGGCCGTTCGATCCAGTTGAAGCCGCCATTGTTGCAGACATAGATCTTGCCCTTCGGCCCCACCCCGGCGCCGTTGGGCCCGCCGGGCATCTTGGCCACGACATGCTGTTTGCCGTCCGGCGTAACGCGGGTCAGCGCCTCGCGCGCGATCTCGACTAGGATCACCGACCCGTCGGGCATGGCAATGGGCCCCTCGGGAAAGCGCAGGCCCGAGGTGATTTCCTTGTGTGGCGTCATGTCGTTTCCTTCTCTTATTTTCCCTTGAAGTCGGCCTTGCGCTTGGCGAGGAAGGCGGCGACGCCTTCCTTGAAGTCTTCGCTGCGTCCCAGCTCGCGCTGGAAGTCGCGCTCGACGTCGAGCTGCCGGCCGAGATCGTTGCCGCTGGCCTGACCCAGTGCGTCCTTGATCCGTGCCAGCGCCAGTGTCGGGCCGTCGGCGAGCTTGCGCGCAATCCCGGTAGCGGTCGTCATCAGGTCGGCGTCGTCGACCACGTCCCAGATCAGGCCCCATTCCTTTGCCTGTTCGGCCGAGATCTGCGGTGCCAGCATGGCCAATGCCCGTGCCCGCTGGTCGCCCACCAGGCGCGGCAGGAACCAGGTGCTGCCGCCGTCGGGCAGCAGGCCGATGCGGGCGAAGGCCTGCAGGAACGAGGCCGATTTGCCGGCGACGGCGATGTCGGCGGCAAGCGCGAAGCTCATGCCGACGCCGGCTGCCACGCCGTTCACCGCGGCGACGATCGGCTTTGGGATCGCGCGCATGGCGCGGATCACCGGATTGAAGAACTTCTCCAGCGCCGCGCCGGAATCGGCGGTGGCGCCGGAATCGCGGTCGGGATCGGCAAGGTCGGCGCCGGCACAGAAGCCGCGGCCGGCGCCGGTGATCAATACGGCCCGCACCGAATCGTCGGCCGCCAGTTCCTCCCAGCAGGTCTTGATCTCGGCGATCATCTTGCGCGAGACGGCGTTCAGCCGGTCGGGCGCATTGAAGGTGAGCGTGGCGAGGCCGTTGTCGCGGGCGAGCAGGATCTTTTCGTAAGCCATGATGTCAGTTTCCCGTGAAGTTGGCCGGCCGCTTGGCGAGGAAGGCCGCCACGCCTTCCTTGAAATCGGCGCTGCGGCCGAGTTCGCGCTGGGCGTCGCGCTCGAGATCGAGCTGCCGGTCGAGCGTATTGGTGCCGGCGCGATTCATGGCATCCTTGATCGCGGCGTAGGAACGCGTCGGACCCGAAGCGAGGCGTTGTGCGATCTTCCCGGCCTCGTCCATCAGGGCGGCATCGTCGACGACCTGCCAGACCATGCCCATGCGATGCGCCTCTTCCGCCGGCACCGACGCGCCGAGCATGGCGAGCGCCCGGGCGCGGGCATCGCCCACGGTGTGCGGCAGGAACCAGGTCCCGCCGAGATCGGGGATCAGCGAGATCCGCACGAAGGCCTGATCGAAGCGGGCGGACCGCGCGGCGAGCACGATATCGCAGGCCAGCGCCAGGTTGGCGCCGCCACCCGCCGCCACGCCGTTGACGGCGGCGACGATCGGCTTGGGCAGCGCGCGCATGGCGCGGATCATCGGATTGAACAGCCGGTCCATGGCGACGCCGAGATCGGGCTTGCCGTCGGCGTCGACCATGCCGGGACCGGCACCCGCGAGGTCGGCGCCGGCGCAGAAGCCGCGGCCGGTGCCGGTCAGCAGCACGGCTCGCACCGCGGCATCGTCGCGGGCACGCGCGAGTTCGCGGAGCAGCGCCTCGATCAGCACGTGACTCATGGCGTTCAGCCGTTGCGGGCGGTTGAGCGTCAGGGTGAGGACGCCGCTCTGCAGAGCGGCTACGACCGGGGTTTCATCCATGCGCCGCAGACTGGCATGCGACCACCCTCAAGCCAACCGGCCCCGCGCCAACCGGTCGCGTCGCAGGGCGGCACGCGGTCCCGTATGTCCGATGGCAATGGCCAGCATCCTGATCCTGGTCGGCACCGAATCGGGCAATGCCCAGATGGTGGCCGACGCGCTGAAGCCGGTGCTCGCGGGCGCCGGCCACGCCGTCAATGTGAGCGATGCGGCCGCCGGCGCCGCCGACTTCCTCGGCAACGACGTGCTGCTGGTGGTCTGCGCCACCCACGGCGCGGGCGACATCCCGACCAACATCCTGCCGCTGGCCGAGGCGCTGGAGCGCGACCGGCCGGACCTGTCGGGGCATCGCTACGGCATCATTGCGCTGGGCGACATGACCTACCAGGACACTTTCTGCGGCGGAGGCAAGAAGCTCGACGACATCTTTGCAGCGTGCGGTGCCCAGCGCATCGGCGAGCGGCTGGAGGTCGACGCCTCGGAGCAGCCCTTGCCCGACGAGGAGGCGCTTGCCTGGATCGAGGGCTGGAAGGCGCTGGTCTGAAGACCTGCCCGGCCGGCGTCAGTCCGGCAGTGTGAAGATCTCGACAGGCTTCGGCACGCCACGCAGGCGATGCGGCCCCAGCGAGATCAACGGCTCGTTGCAGACCTCCTTGAAATCGGCCGAGGCGCAGACCTGCACACCCAGCGCCTTGGTAAGTCCTTCCAGCCGCGACGCGCGATTGACGGCAGGGCCGATGACGGTGAAATCGAGTCGGTCGTCGGTGCCGACATTGCCGAACGTCACGCTGCCGACATGCAGGCCGATGCCGAAGCGCACCGGCTCGGCGCCGCCGGCGGCGCGCGCTTCGTTGGCGGCCTCGATGTCGTCGATCAATTGGCGCGCGGCATTGAGAGCATTGGCCGTGATCATCGGCAGGAACAAGGCGTCCTCGGCCGGGAAATAGGCCATCACGCCGTCACCGATGAACTTCAGGATCTCGCCGCCGTGCGCGGCCAGCGCATTGCCGACGAGCTGGAAATAGTTGTTCAGGAGTTCCAGCACCTCGCCGGCCGGCAGCCGCTCGTTCAGACCGGTGAAGTCGCGCAGGTCGGAAAACCACAACACGGCACGGATCTCCTGGCCGTCGCCGCGGCGGATCGCACCGGCCAGGATGCGTTGGCCGACCTCGCGGCCGAGATAGGTATTGGCAACCGTGTCGGCGATGCTGTGCTCGATATGCATCTCGGTCACGGCACCCATCATGTCGACAAGGCGATGGATGTCGTCGATGTCGGCGGAGGAGAAGCCGCCGTCATGGTCGGTGGCGAAGGTGACGACCGGCATCGGCCGGCCGTGCGAGATGCGCATGGCGAGCGCGTAGTAATCCGTGCCGCCGCCGGCCCGGATCTCGTGCAGCACTTCGTGGTTGCTTTCGTCGAGATCGGCCAGCCGGTAGCGCACCGGCCTCGCCTGTTCGCGGGCCTCCTGCATCGGGCTGCCGATATAGGCCGGCGTGAACTGGATGCCGTAGCCGCGCGCGATCGACTGCACCGGCTCGCCGCGCCGCCACATGAAACCCATTGCCTCAAGCTGGGGATGGATCAGCTGCAGGCCGATATAGAAGCGCCAGACCGGCAGGCCCGCCGCCACGACGCGGTTCATCAACTGCCCGACGAAATCGGCCGGCGCGGTGATCAGCCGGCCGTCGCGGATCAGCCAGTCCGCGATCGGCGCCAGCCGGTCAGGCAGGGGAAGGCCCGCGTTCAGGTGCCGACCACGGCGGCGACTTCCTCGCCAGAGGTCCGGAACACGCGGCTGGCCGAGACATCGGCGATCCTGTCGATATTCTCCGCAACGTCCTCGGGTGTCGGCGCACGGCCGGCGATGCGCACGCCCTCGGCCTCGCGGTACTCGATGCGTGCGAAATTGCCGGCGCCGGCGCTCCAGATCTCGCCAGAGCGCTGGCACTGCTCGCTGCAGAGATAGGCGACCATCGGTGAGACGTATTCGGGTTTGAGCTTCTCGAGAATCTCCGGGGTCATCAGGCTCTCGGTCATGCGCGTGCCCGCCACCGGGGCGAGCGCGTTGACGAGAACATTGTACTTCTGGCCTTCGAGGCGGAGCGCATTCATGAAGCCCACCACGGCGAGCTTGGCGCCGGCATAGTTCGCCTGACCGAAATTGCCGTAGATGCCCGAGTTCGACGAGGTCACCACGACGCGGCCATAGGCCTTGGCACGCAGGATCGGCCAGGCGGCGTGCGTCACATAGGCGGTGCCCAGGAAATGCACCTTCACGACGAAGTCGAAATCCTCGGTCGTCATGTTGTGGAAGGTCTTGTCGCGCAGGACGCCCGCGTTGTCGACCACGATATCGACCGTGCCGAAGGAATCGACGGCGGTCTTGACGATGTTGGCGGCGCTTGCCGCGTCGGCCACGGAATCGTAGTTGGCCACGGCCTGGCCGCCGGCAGCCTTGATCTCGTCCACCACCTTGTCGGCGGCAGCTTGACCACCCCCTTTGCCGTCAACCGCGCCGCCGGGATCGTTCACCACCACCTTGGCGCCACGGCTGGCCAGCAGCAATGCGTGTGCACGGCCGAGCCCATTGCCGGCACCGGTGACGATGGCGACGCGATTGTCGAAGCGGATGGTCATTGGCCTAGTTCCTCCAGGGCGTTGCGGTTCCGCGGCACCTTACAGGGCCATCGCCGTGGCTATCGAATCCATTCGCAGTCGGCATTTTCGTTCCCCCGCCCCGGCGACGATGCTCCGGCGATCGCCGCAGCCACTCCGGCCGCGGCCCCATCGAACGGAGCTACCCCATGTTTGTTCGGACCCTCGCGATTTCAACCCTGCTGGCCGCCGGCCTCGGCGTCGCCACCCCGGCCTTTGCCGGCGAATGCCCAGCCGACAAGGTCAAGGCCGGCGCCGTCAAGCCTGTCACCCACGGTCCCAAGGGCGTCAGCGACAAGGTCCTGTCGATGATCGACCTCGGCGACGAGAAGGTGGCGCTGAAGGGCCACCAGATGCGCGTGCGCAAGCTCGAAGTGCAACCTGGCGGCGTCGTGCCCTGGCACAGCCACGCCGAACGTCCGGCGCTGATCTACATCGTGTCGGGCGAGATCGTCGAGAACGCCAGCAACTGCGCCGTGCCGATCGTGCACAAGGCAGGCGACGTCGCTCGCGAGACCCACGCCACGTCGCACTGGTGGCAGAACAACGGCAAGGCCACCGTGGTCCTGCTGTCGTTCGACATCATGAGCGACCCCAACGACAAGCACATGTAAGGCAATTCGGCCATGTCTGGTGTCCTGCGCGCGTTCACGATCGGCCTCACCGCCTTCCTGACCGTCGTCGACCTGTTCGCGACGCAGGCCATCCTGCCGGCGCTTACCACCGCCTACGGCGTCACGCCGGCGGCGATGGGCTTTGCCGTCAATGCCAGCACCATCGGCATGGCGATCGGCAGCCTCGCCGTCGCGCTGTTCGGCCGCTCGTTCGACCGGCGGCGGGGCATTCTCCTCAGCCTGGTGTTTCTGGCGGTGCCGACGGCGCTGCTGGCCACGATGCCCAACCTCATGGTCTTCACGGCGCTGCGCGTGACGCAGGGCCTGTGCATGGCAACGGCCTTCGCGCTGACGCTGGCCTATCTCGGCGAGCACACCAGCGCCGCCGACACCGCCAGCGCCTTCGCCGCCTACATCACCGGCAACGTCGCCTCCAATCTGTTCGGCCGCCTGCTCGCCGCCGGCGTCGTCGATCACCTGGGACTTGCCGCCAACTTCTACGTCTTCGCCGCGCTTAACCTGTCGGGCGCGATCCTGGTGTGGTTCAGCGTCGAGCGCGCCGAGCCGATGCGCCAGATGGACATGAGCCACGCCTCGCCGCTCACCAGCTGGCTGGCCCATCTCGCCAACCCGGCACTGCGGGCGGCCTTCCTCACCGGCTTCCTGATCCTGTTCGCCTTCATCGGCACCTTCACTTACGTCAACTTCGTGCTGGTGGGCCCACCCTTCTCGGTCGGCATGATGATGCTGGGCACGGTCTACTTCGTGTTCCTGCCCTCGGTGATCACCACGCCGCTCGCCGGCCGAGTCGTGGCCCGCTTCGGCACGCGGCCGACGATGTGGGGCTCCTTTGCTGTGGCGCTGGCTGGACTGCCGCTGCTGCTGTCGGGAAACTTCAGTGCTCTGCTGGCCGGGCTCGTCCTGATCGCCGTGGGCACATTCTTCGCCCAGGCGACCGCCACCGGCTTCGTCGGACGTGCCGCCACCACCGACCGCGGCTCGGCCAGCGGCCTCTATCTCGCCAGCTATTTCCTCGGCGGTCTAGTGGGCAGCGCCGTGCTCGGTCAGGTGTTCGACCGGCTGGGCTGGACCGCCTGCGTCGCCGGCATCGGCGCCGCGCTGGTCCTGGGCGGGCTGCTGGCCTTTCGGCTGGAGGTCAGCCCCGTTGCAGGATCACGACCGATGCCACGGCCTCTTCCATCCCGATGACGCCGCCGCCGTTTTCGGCCAGCGCCACTTCCGCGCCCTTGACCTGACGCGGTCCGGCCTCGCCGCGCAACTGCATGGCCAGTTCGGCCAGCATCGAGAGACCCGTCGCGCCGACGGGATGGCCCTTGGAGACGAGCCCGCCCGACGTGTTGACCGGCAGCTTGCCGCCGGGGCCGGTGGCGCCGGAACCGACGAACTTGCCGCCCTCGCCTTCGGGGCAGAAGCGCAACATCTCGCACTGATAGACTTCGCAGAAGCTGGTGGCGTCGTGCACTTCGGCGACGTCGATGTCCGCGGGCGCCATCCCCGCCATCTTGTAGGCCTTGTCGGCGGCGGCACGCGTCAGGCCGGGCTGGTCGAGCTGGCGATACATGCCACCGGAAAAGCCGACGCCGGCGATCCGGATGGCGCGCTCCTGCACTTCCTTCGGCAGTTTCTCGAGATATTCCTTCGAGCACAGCAGCGACGCCGCCGCGCCATCGCCGATCGGTGCACACATGGCACGGGTCAGCGGGTACGATACCGGCCGGTCCTGCAGCACCGCTTCGGGCGTCATCTGGAAACGGTACTGCGCCTTTTCGTTCAGCGCGCCGTAATTGTGGTTCTTGGCAGCGCCTGCTGCGATCTGCTCCTGCGTCGTGCCGTACTTCCACATGTGCCACTTGGCCTGCATGGCGTAGGTGTCCATGAAGATCGTGCGGTCGGGCCCGGTTTCGAACTTCGAGCCGATCAGATTGCCGACCTTGTTCATCTCCTCGAGCAGCCGCTCGTGCTGGCTGGTGATGTAGCCCTGGTTGAACAGACCCGCCGTCCGCTCCGGCGCGTCCGGACTGAAGAGCTTCTCGATGCCGATGCAGAACGACAGCTCGTGCGTGCCGGCCAGCACGTCCTTCCAGGCGCCCATGAAGGCGGTCGAGGCGGTAGCGCAGGCATTCTCGACGTTGAACATCGGTACGCGTTCGGGAAACAGCCCCTCCTCGACCAGCGGCTGGAACAGCGCCTGAGCGCGGATCGAATTCTGGCCCCAGAAGCCCATGCCGCAGTTGCCCAGCCAGCCCGCCTCGATGTCGGTGCCCTTGTTCATGCCGGCGTCGGCCAGCGCGCCCATGTAGGCCTCGCGCGCCAGATCGCCGAAGCTCATGCCGGGGTGCTTCTTGAAGGCCGTGGTGTAGGCGCCGATGATATAGACGTCGCGCATGGCAGCATTTCCTCAGGTTGGCTTTGACGGCATTTGAGCGTATCCAATCGGCCAGCGCTAGGAGAACCAATATGGCCGTAGCGGCCCCCGTACGCCCTCTCAATGTCGACACCACCATCGCCGAGCTGAGAAAGCTCTACGGCGAGCGGGTCAGCACCTCGCATGCGGTGCGCGAGCAGCACGGCAAGGACATTTCGTACCATGAGGCGCCTCTGCCGGACGCCGTGGTGTTCGCCGAATCGGCCGAGGAAGTGCAGCAAATCGTGACGCTGTGCGCCCGGCTGAAGACGCCGATCATCCCCTTCGGCACCGGCACCTCGCTGGAAGGCCACATCAGCGCACCCAACGGCGGCATCTCGCTCGACGTCAGCCGCATGAACAAGGTGCTGCAGGTGAACGAGGCCGATCTCGACGTGGTCGTGCAGCCCGGCGTCACCCGCAAGCAGCTCAACGAATACATCCGCGCCACCGGTCTCTTCTTCCCGATCGATCCCGGCGCCGACGCCTCGATCGGCGGCATGGCGAGCACCCGCGCCTCGGGCACCAACGCGGTGCGCTACGGCACCATGCGCGAGAACGTGCTGTCGCTGCCCGCCGTGATGGCCGACGGGCGCATCGTGAAAACAGCCCGGCGGGCTCGGAAGTCCTCGGCGGGATACGACCTCACCCGCCTGATGGTCGGCAGCGAGGGGACCTTCGGTGTCATCACCGAAATCACGGTGCGCCTCTACGGCATTCCCGAGGCGGCCAGCGCCGCGGTGGTTTCCTTCGACGACATCGAGAACGCGGTCAACGCGGTGATCCTGACGATCCAGAGCGGCATTCCGGTGGCGCGCATCGAACTGCTGGACGAGGTGCAGATCGATTCGGTCAACCGCTACAGCCAGCTCGACCTGACCGTGGCGCCGACCCTGTTCCTGGAGTTCCACGGCACCGAGGCCGGCGTGAAGGAACAGGCCGAACGGGTGGGCGAGATCTGCCACGAGTTCGGCGGCGGCGAATTCCGCTGGGCGACCCGGCAGGAGGACCGCAACAAGCTGTGGCAGGCGCGTCACGACGTCGCCTATGCGTCCAAGGCGCTGCGGCCGGGCTGCAAGCTGTGGCCGACCGACGTCTGCGTGCCGATCAGCCGGCTTGCCGAGTGCATCGTCGAGACCAAGAAGGACCTTGCCGGATCGAAGCTGATCGCGCCGCTGGCGGGCCATGTCGGCGACGGCAACTTCCACCTCGTCTTCCTGCTCGACCCCGACGACCCGGCCGAACTGGCCGAAGCCACCCGCCTCAACGACCGCCTGGTGCACCGCGCACTGGCCATGGGCGGCACCTGCACCGGCGAACATGGCGTGGGGCTCGGCAAGATGGCCTTCCTGCAGGCCGAACACGGCGAAGGCCTGGCGGTGATGCGTCAGCTGAAGAAGGCGCTGGACCCGCAGAACATCATGAACCCGGGCAAAATCTTCACGATCTGACCCGGACCCATCCGATCGCCGCTCAGACGCTGAGGACGCAAGAGCGGATACTCTGGCAGTCGACCTCAAGCACGTCGCACAGCATCTCGAATTCGATCAGTTCGGCGCGGCGCACCTTGCCGTCGGCGGCGATGACGCTCCGGGCCAGGCGCATCAGGGCGACCGCCCGGTCAGGGCGGCGGCCGGCGCGTTCAATGCTATGGAGCAGGTTTTCGCGGGTCATTGCGGGATCGCCGCGCAGCCGGAAGAGCTGCTCGTCGAGGATGGACACCGCCTGAGCCGGCGTGAAGCGCGCCAACAGCGGATCGCGCTTGATGGCCGCATCGATCGCGTAGCGCTCCTCAAGGCCGACTTCGCCATCGGCGCTGGCCACCAGGGCGCAGGCCGCCATGGCCGCCTGGAGATAACCCCGCGCCATGATGCGACCCAACCCCTCGGCAACCGCGGCGCGCGCGGCAACAATACCCAGATAACGGTGTTCCACGGCGTGTTGCATGATCCAGCTCCCGGCGTTCCTGGATTCAACTTGCAACCGGCGGTTTGGTTGCCACCGAAGTGCCACATTGTGACGGCGGTT
>CALDNT010000011.1 GCA_937915145.1 uncultured Reyranella sp. | reverse complement strand
CGGGACCACCAGCGCGTCACGCTTGCCGGTGGCGACATAGACCCGCGTCCGTTCGCCGACGAAGAAATCGCCCAGCCCGTCGACCTCGGCATCGGCGATCACCCGGCCCTGGTCGATCTGCGGGTAGACCAGCCGCACGCGGCCGTGGCGCAGCGTCTCCTGGTCCTGCTGCTGCAGACCCCGGGCGCCCACCAGGATGGTGTCGCCGGCCTTCATGAAACGGGCGTGCCGCTCGGGAAGCTGCAGGCGCAGGATGTAGTTGTCGGTGGCCAGGGTAGCGATCGTCTCGCCGGCCAGCACGACGCTGCCGATGGACACGGGGACCTTGAGCACCCGTCCCGCGGCGGGTGCGAGGACAGCGCCTTCGGTCGACTGCTGTTCGACCACGTCGCGGTCGGAACCGAGAGCCTCGAATGTCCGTATGGCGACGTCGAGGCGGGTGCGCATCTGATCGAGTTGCGCCTGGGAGACCGTACCGGATGCCCGGAGCTGCTGCATGCGGTTGAAGTCGATCTGGGCCTGCTCGCGGGCAGCGCTCTGCGCCTGGATACGCGACTCGAGCGCCTGGATCTGCAGGGCGAGTTTGGGGTCCACCACCAGCGCGATGCGGTCGCCGGCGGCGACCTGATCGCCTTCGCGCACGGCGAGCGCCACGATGGTGCCGCCGATGCGGGCACGGGCCGGCAACTCGCGCACCGGCTCGACCGTGGCGATCACGGCCTTGCGGTCGTCGACCTGCTGGCGGGTCACGGTCTGCTGGGCAGCAGCGGGCTGGAGGAGGCCGGCCAGCAGCAGCAGGGCGGCGGCGGTATTGCGGAGCATCTGCGATTCCTCGAGTAGCGGACTTGACAAATATATTAGCAAAAACTAAATTAGCAACAATGAATGTAGATGAACTTCGATCCCGCGCCGGCGAAGTGGCTTCCTTCCTGAAGTCGATCGCCAACGACCGACGCCTGATCATCCTGTGCGAACTCGTCAAGGGCGAACGCACCGTCGGCGAGCTCGAGGCCGTTGCCGGCCTCAGCCAGTCGGCGCTGTCGCAGCATCTTGCCAGGCTGCGGGAGGCCAGGCTGGTGAAGACCCGCCGGGAATCGCAGTCGATCTACTACTCGTTGGCCGATCCCGGCGTCAGCAAGGTGATCGGCGTTCTGCACGATGTCTATTGTCGGCCGGCGCGTCGCCGGTGACGTGAAGAGGAGGGAACCATGTCGACCATGTCGATAGACCGCGCCGTGATGGCCTTCGCCGGTATCATGATCCTGGCGAGCCTCGTGCTCAGCCAGATCCACAGCCCCTACTGGCTGCTGTTTACAGCCTTTGTCGGGCTCAATCTCTTGCAGGCCTCGTTCACCGGATTCTGTCCGGCCGCGATGGCCTTCAAGCGCCTCGGATGCAAGGCGGGCACCGCCTTCTCCTGACGTCGGGCGGCACGCAACCCTGCTGCGCTCGATGGGGCGGCTCTGCTTCATCGACGGAGCATGGCGGTTGGCCGCACGGATCCCTTGATGCATCGCAAGGCCCACCGTTGCCCGACGTGAAATTCTTTACTTTTGCAGATCGGAGGATGCCATGCCGAAGATCGTCCCGAAGATCGTCGTCCTGGGTGCCGGGATCGGCGGAATGTCGATGGCCTATGAGCTGCGATCGGCGGTCGGCCGGCAGGCAGACATCACCGTCGTTTCCGATTCCGAGTGGTTCCATTTCGTCCCGTCCAATCCCTGGGTTGCCTTGGACTGGCGCAAACCCGAGGACATCAAGGTTCACCTGCCCGAGGTCCTGACGAAACTCGGTATCGGTTTCGACGCCAGCGGGGCAAGGCACGTCCATCCCGCCGAGAACGCCATCGAGCTCAACGACGGCCGCCGGCTTTCCTACGACTATCTGGTCATCGCGACCGGGCCGGCGCTCGCCTTCGACGAGGTTCCGGGTCTTGGCCCGGACGCCAACAGCCTGTCGATCTGTCATGTCGATCATGCCGGAAAGGCGGCCGAACGGTGGGAGCGCTTCTGCGCCGATCCCGGCCCGATCGTCGTCGGTGCCGTGCAGGGCGCGTCCTGCTTCGGTCCTGCCTACGAGTTTGCGCTGATGATGAGCACCGACCTGCGTCGCCGCAAGATCCGGGATCGCGTGCCGATCACCTTCGTGACGCCCGAGCCCTATATCGGCCACCTCGGACTGGGTGGGGTCGGCGACACCAAGAGCCTGCTCGAATCGGTGTTGCGCGATCACGACATCAAGTGGCTGACCAACGCCCGGGTCGATCGGGTCGAGCCGGACGCGGTCGAGTGCACCGAGGTCGTCACCGAGGGCAAGCCGGGCCCGCAGCATCGCTTCCCGGCCAAGCTCGCCATGCTGATTCCCGGATTTCGCGGCGTCCCGTGTCTGATGGGTGACGACGGCAAGGGCCTGCCGGGCCTCGCCAATCCACGCGGCTTCGTGCTGGTCGACAAGCATCAGCGCAACCCGGCGTATGGAAACATCTTCGCTGTCGGTGTCTGCATCGCCATCCCGCCCTATGAACAGACCGCGGTGCCGGTCGGCGTGCCCAAGACCGGCTACATGATCGAATCGATGGTGGCGGCCGTCACCGAGAATATCGCCGCCCTGATCGCCGGCCGGGAGCCGGCGCGCGAGCCGACCTGGAATGCCGTTTGTCTCGCCGACTTCGGCAACGACGGTGTGGCCTTCGTGGCGCTGCCGCAGATCCCGCCGCGCAACGTCAACTGGTCGAGCCGCGGCTACTGGGTGCATGCCGCCAAGGTCGGCTTCGAGAAGTACTTCCTGCACAAGGTGCGCAGCGGTGCCAGCGAGCCTGGCTACGAACGTCTGGCGATGAAGCTGTTGGGCATCAACCGGTTGCGCCCCGAAAAGACCGAAACCCCGCCGCCCGAGCGCGTCGCCTGAAGGGAGACACGATATGTCCTATTACATCGGCAAGACCCTCGCCCCGGGGTTCGACGAAGCGGTGCGCCGCACGACCGAGGCGCTCAAGGAGGAGGGGTTTGGCGTGCTCACCGACATCGACGTGCAGGACACGCTGAAGAAGAAGATCGGTGTGGACTTCCGCCGCTACCGGATTCTGGGCGCCTGCAACCCGAAGCTTGCCCATGAAGCACTTCAGCTAGAGGGCAATGTCGGTGCCATGCTGCCATGCAACGTTGTGGTGCAGGAGGCGGCCGGCGGCGGCATCGAGGTTGCGGCGATCGATCCCGTGGCGTCGATGATGGCGATCGACAACCCCCGCCTCAAGCAGGCCGCCGAACAGGTCCGTGACAAGCTGCAACGGATCGTGTCGCGGCTTTGAGGAGGCTGTGCGAAGGCGTCGCCGCAAGCTACACTGAGCTCGGCACGGGCTTTTTGATTTCCCATCCTGCTGTCTCGACGATGCCGACCGACTGCTCGACGCTGGAACATCTTGAGGAGGCGATCGCCGCGGTGAACAATGGGCCGCTGTCGGTAGCGGTGCTGAGAAAGATAGAATAGACCATCCCTGCGCTAGGAATCGTTAAGCGATCTTTTTCGTGACTATGGTGGTTTTCTGCAGTCTAGAAGTCGGGCCATGCGCTTAGATTGTCCAGTTCGTCGAGAGGATATGTCATCATGGAATGAGCGACCAACGAGGCCACATGCCCTACTATTCCTCGGAGCACCTCTTAGAGATTGATTCGCATTTCGTAACAGTCAGGAAGCGTTACGAAGATCTGATGATTCTATATTCATCGCGGACTTTCAAAGACGCACGAGCGCGTGAATTTGCTGCGCATGGGTTTCCACGTCGGCTGAAAACGCTAGTGCGATGCATCGATAATGTGTTCGCGATCATTCCACCAGATCAGGAAGAATTTCCAACAGCAAACGAACTAGCTGATTGCACGATCAACATTCAGGCTTTCATTTTCAATGCATTTGCGAGTATCGATAATCTCGCCTGGATTTGGGTGCAGGAGAAGCAGCTCACTCGTAATGGCAAGCCTCTAGGTAAGAGAGAGGTCGGCTTGCGGAAACACAATGAAATTGTCCGTGCCTCGTTCTCTCCGTCGTTTCGTGACTATCTTGACAATCTTGAAAATTGGTTTGTCGAGATGGGTGATTTCCGCGATGCGCTTGCCCATCGAGTTCCGCTCTATATACCGCCGTACGTGGTGAAGGAGAGTAATGGCCCCGCGTACAACGACCTGTCCCGGCGCATGGAGGAGGCATTTCGGTG
>CALDNT010000010.1 GCA_937915145.1 uncultured Reyranella sp. | reverse complement strand
CTCGCGCGTCTTCTACGACCCGGTGCGGGCGCGCGTGGCCAACGCCGTATTCGCCGCCACCCTTGTGATTACGGCGGCCATCGCCTTCATGCCTTGAAGATCACACGCCGACATAGACGAACGCATCGAGGCCCGACTTCAGCCGGACGGCGATACGCTTGTAGTCGGACACTTCATAGGTATCGGCGGCGGCGAGCTCGGCCGGCGTGATCCTGAAGGCCACGCCCGCGACCTCGTCGGCGACATGGCCGGTGGGACGCGCCATCAGGTGATGGGTCTTGCCGCTGGTCGCGACCACTGCGGCATCCCTGATCTCCAACAGAGACGTGGCGTAGCCCTGCAGCGCATCGGCGCGGCCCTCCAGCCGGCGTCCGAAGGTGGCGAGCTGCACTTCCTCCTGCTGCAGAGTGCCGTAGGAGAAGAGCCAGACGCCGCCGTCGCCGCTCAAGGTCGATCAGCCCTCGCGCGCCAGCGCCGTAAACGCCTGGGCGAAAGCGTCGCGCGAGCCGGCGAGGCCGGTCTCGTCGAAAATATCGGCGGTGAGCGACTGCACCGAGGCCTCGTCGAGCCGCACGCCGTTGTTCTCAAGGAAGGTCCGCGCCGCCGTCACGGCTTCGTCCATCGAGCCGCCCGTCTTGTAGAGGCGGTAATAGTCGGGATGGCCGCCGCGGCCCAAAGCTTCGGCAATCACGTCGGTGAAATTCACCACCCGCAACGGATAGACCGCTTCCGTCCCCGCCAGCGCGCGGTGGCAGGAATGGTACATGGTGACGATGGTGTCGGCCCCGGCCGCGACCGCGCCTTCGGCCAGCGCGCGATGGATCGCCTGCTCGCGGTCCTTGAACTTCGCCGCCTGGCCGCCGCAGGCGTAGGAGAAGCCGGAGTCCTGCACCAGTTCGACCAGTTCGAGGTTGGGCACGGCGCCCAGCAGTTTGCGGATGCTGTCGACCGTGGCGCCGATGCCGAGATGTTCGTGGATCACCACGCGGCGCCTGGGCTGATCGACGAAGCGGGCCTTCAGGGCATCGAGGTTGGCCGCGAGGAATTCGCTGACATGGCCGAGATCGAAGAACGGCTCCTCGACGTCCTTTTCAAGCTCGTCGAAGTTCTTGGTGCAGGTCGGGCACCAGGTCAGCACCTTCGAGGCGCCGGAACGGCCGAAGCGCTCGAACGTGCGATGGCCGATGCGCTCGTAGGTCGGCAGGTCGGCTTCCTGGAACTGATAGACGCCGCAGCAGTGGGCGGTGCCGCCGACCACGTCGAAATCGAGCTGCAGGGCATCGAGAATATCCATGACGTTGAGCACGATGTGCGGCGTGCGCAATACGTTGCAGCCGGTGTAGAAAAGGACTTCAGCGGTCCGCCGCTCGGCCGGCGCCACGATCTTCTTCAGCGTCTCCGACGGAAGCTGCATACTGGCCAGCAGCCGCACCGCCTGGGCCATGTGGCGGAAGCGATTGGCGGCATTGGCCGCGCCGACGTCGCGCGGGCGGGTGGCGTCCAGCGCCTTCATCTTGGCGATGGTCACCCACTGGCGGACGTTGATGTCCTCGGGGCAGGCCGCGCTGCAGCGCGCACTGCCGTCGCAGGCATTGAGCCATTTCAGCAGAAGGTCGGGCGGGGCTCCCGCGCCCTGCGTCAGCGCCGCGAGTTCGCCGACCCGGGCCACGGCCTGGCCGGCGTCGAGACCGATCTCGCGCGCTGTCGGACAGACCTCGAAACATTTGCCGCAGGTGGTGCAGCGATCGGCCGCCTCGGCGGCCAACGCTTCCAACCTGTCGGCATATGCGGTCATTACCGCCCCGCTTCACGCCGGTTGTAGTTGAGTTCCTCGGGACTGGGCCTCAGCCCGACGGCGATGCGGTAACCCGAGGATGCCCCGGCCTGGCTGATCGGCAGGGTCAACGCCAGCTCCTCCCGCGACTCGCCACGCGGACTCGAGGCCGACAGTCTGAACTCGGCAACAAAGTCCTGGCCTTGCAGGATGGTTCCGCGACCGTCGAGTACACGCACGAAGTACGGCACGCCGGTCTGGCCGGAGCTGACGGAAGGGCCGGCCTTGACGGCGACAACCATCACCACGGTGACGTCGACCTGGTTGCGGCCGACCGAGCAGGCCGACCCCGCCGAGACGAGTGCCGCCTCATAGGCGACATCGCGCGGATCGCGCCCGGTTCCGTCCTTGAAATGCACGATGCGGCCCGCGTCCTGCACCGTCAGCGCCGGCGGACAGGCGAAGGACGGCCCGTCGGACGACCCGCCGCCGCAGCCGCCGAGCACCAGGGCAAACGCCGTCGTCGCGAGGACGGCGAACCTTCCGTTGCTCATGGCAGGGTCTTGTGCGTGCCGTCGCACAACGGCTTCTTGGCCGAATGCTTGCAGGCACAGAGCCAATGGTCGCCGGCCTTCTCCGCTGTGTACTTCATCGGAGAAAAGCTGCCGCCCTTGTGCGCACCGTCACAGAAGGGCTGGTTCTTGCTCAATCCGCAGGCACACCACCAGTAATCCTTGCCCGCCTCGAGCATTACCTTCACTGGCGCTTTAGCCGCGACAACCGGCTCGGTCATGTTGCTTTCCCCATAGCGGCGGCTTTGTTACGGTGCCGCGCCAATCCGTTCCATACGGAGACTAGGCAATGGTCCGCGGACCCGCAAGCGAGCGGGTCGGCATCCCGAAGAACGTTTTTGATGCCCGAGCCGAAGAAACCGCTGACGATCCTGCTTGCCAGCCCGCGCGGATTTTGCGCCGGCGTCGATCGCGCCATCCAGATCGTGGAGCGCGCGATCGAACGCTATGGCCGGCCGGTCTATGTCCGCCACGAGATCGTCCACAATCGCTACGTGGTCGAGGCTCTTGAAGCGAAAGGCGCAGTTTTCGTCGACGAACTCGATGAAGTGCCCGACGACCGCCCCGTTGTGTTCTCCGCCCACGGCGTGCCGAAGGCGGTGCCGGCCGAGGCCGGGCGGCGCAACCTGCTCTATGTCGATGCCACCTGCCCGCTGGTCTCCAAGGTCCATCGCGAGGCCGAACGCCACCATGAGGCGGGGCGCCGGGTCGTGCTGATCGGCCATGCCGGCCATCCGGAAGTGATCGGCACCATGGGCCAGCTTCCCGCGGATGCGGTTCTGCTGGTCGAGAACGTGGCACAGGCCGAGGCGCTCGAGGTCTCCGATCGGCAGAACCTCGCCTATGCGACGCAGACCACACTATCGGTGGACGACACCGTCGCGATCGTGGCGGCGCTCCGCCGTCGCTTTCCCACTATCCAGGGACCGAAAATGGAGGACATCTGCTACGCCACAACCAATCGTCAGGCGGCGGTAAAGGCCATCGCCGAACGCTGCGACGCGCTGGTGGTGATCGGGGCACCCAATTCGTCCAACTCGATGCGGCTGGTCGAGGTCGCGACCATCTACGGCTGCGCGAGATCGCGCCTGGTGCAACGCGCCGCCGACATGGACTGGGCGTGGCTCGACGCGGATTGGACCGAAGGCGCGCGCCGGCTCGGCATCACCGCCGGCGCTTCGGCGCCCGAGCTGCTGGTCGACGAATTGATCGCCGCCTGCCGCGCGCGCTACGACGTCGTTGTAGAGGAAGTGCGCACGACCGATGAAAATGTCGTCTTCAAGCTGCCGCGCCAACTGGTGGCATGACATGGCGGTGAGCTGAGATGGCCGTCTACACCGAAGTCGGCGAGGCCGAGCTCGGGATATTTCTCGCCGACTACGACATCGGCGAAGCCGAGGCGCTGAAAGGCGTAGCCGAGGGCGTCGAGAACTCCAACTACCTGCTCACCACGACCAAGGGGCAGTATTTCCTCACGCTCTACGAAAAGCGCGTCGACCCGAAGGACCTGCCGTTCTTCCTCGGCCTGATGGACCATCTCGCCGGGCGCGGCATCACCTGCCCCAAGCCGATCCACGGCCGCGACGGCAACGCCATTCGCACGCTGGCCGGCAAGCCCGCCGCCATCACGACCTTCCTGCATGGAATGTGGCCCCGCCGCATCGGCGTGCAGCACTGCGGACCGCTGGGAGAGTCCCTCGCCCAATTGCATCTCGCCGGCCGCGACTTCACGCTGAAGCGGCCCAACGCGCTCTCGGTCTCCGGCTGGCGGCCATGGTTCGACGGCGTGCGACGCCACATCGACGACGTCCTGGCGCGCGAACTGCAGGCGGAGCTCGATTTCTTCGAGGCCAATTGGCCGGTCAACCTGCCGGCCGGCGTCGTCCACGCCGACCTGTTCCCCGACAACGTTTTCTTCCTGCACGACAGATTGTCCGGGTTGATCGACTTCTATTTCGCCTGCAACGATTTCCTCGCCTACGACGTGGCGATCTGCCTGAACGCCTGGTGCTTCGAACCCGACAGTTCCTGCAATATCACCAAGGCGCGCGCGCTGATCTCGGCCTACGACAAGGTGCGCAGCCTGTCCGATGCCGAACGGGCCGCGCTGCCGCTTTTGGCGCGCGGCGCGGCGCTGCGTTTCCTGCTGACCCGACTCTATGACTGGTTCCATACGCCCGCCGACGCGCTGGTGAAGCGCAAGGACCCTCAGGAATACCTGGCCAGGCTGCGCTTCCATCGCGGTGTCACATCGCTCTCGGACTACGGGCTGTGACCGCGCCGTCTTCAAGCCACGGACCCGAGGTCGAAATTTTCACCGACGGGGCATGCAGCGGCAATCCGGGGCCGGGCGGTTGGGGTGCGATCCTGCGGATCGGCGAGCGCGAACGCGAATTGTCGGGTAGCGAGCCCGTCACGACGAACAACCGCATGGAAATGATGGCGGCTATCGCCGGCCTCGAGGCCCTACGGCGGCCGTGCAAGGTCGGATTGTTCACCGACAGCACCTACGTGCGCGACGGCGTCACCAAATGGATCAAGGGCTGGAAGAGGAACGGCTGGAAGACCGCCGACAAGAAGCCGGTGAAGAACATCGACCTCTGGCAACGCCTCGACGCCGCGCATGCACCACACAAGGTCGACTGGCATTGGGTGAAGGGCCACAGCGGCCACCCCGAAAACGAGCGCGCCGACGCGCTCGCCCGGGCGGCGATCGAGAAGCTGCGCTAACCGCGCTTGGGCTGCGCCGGAACGGGCCGCTTTTCGGCGGGCTTCTCGTAGACCAGATCGAACCGCTCGCGCGTGCCGTCGCAGGGATTGTCGCCTTCGGCCAGACGCCACACCTGGGATTTGCCGGAGCGGCGGAAGGTGAGCATGCCCGCGACCTTGCAGGGTGTACCTTTCTCGACCTTGGCGACACGGAAGGCGACTTCGCCGCGAATTTGCACGACGCCGGCGGCAATGCGCTCGACCACGCCATCGATCGAGGCCCAGTCGCCTTCGGTTCCCGGCGCGACGCTGTCGATCCGACCCTTCACCACCCACAGGTTACCCTGCCGGGTCACGGTGACTTCGCCGGCCTTGGCGCCCTTGATCTTGGCGTAACGGCCCCACACGACCCTGCGGGCACCGGCAAAGAGCTGGGCTTCGGACTCGGCGGCGATCTCGGTGCGCTCCACCTTTTGCGGTGTGCGGGGCAAAGGCGAGGTGAGGCCGGCGGTCGGCGCGCCCTGCTGAACCGGTGGCGCCTCGAGCGGTGGCGGCGCGGGATAATAGGAGGCAGGCGGTTGCGGCGCCTCGTCGGCCGGCCGCGTCTGGGCAAAAACCGAGAAGGCTGCCGGAAAGATTGCGAGGGCGAGGGCGATCGACGGGAGAAAACGGTTCATTGCTGGGGCTCTTACATCAGTCGTTGCAGACAGGCTACCGCTTCACGTCGCCTTTGGGCATGGCGTTTGGCGGCGCGGGAGCCGCGGAGCCGGGTTGATCGCCACGCAAGCCGGCTTCGGCGCGGTGGGCCGCGGCGGAAGTCGGTGGCACGATTCGCAGCACCCGGTTGAAATCGTCATTGGCCAGTGCCTTGCTGCCGCTCGCCAGATGCGTGAAGCCCCGTTCGAGCAGGGCGTCCGTATGGTCGGGAGCAATCCGTAGCGCTCGACCGATATCGGCCAGGGCCTTCTCCGGGTTGCGCGCGTTGCGCCAGGCTGCGGCGCGCAGCACCAGGATCTCGACGTCGTCCGGTCGCAACTCAAGCGCTTTGTCGAAATCCGAAATGGCGCGAGGCCAAGCCTGCATGGCGGCGTGGCTGAGGCCACGATCGATCCACAGCTCGGGATCGCCGGCCTTGAGCTCAAGGGCCTTGCTCTGCGATTCGGCCGCCTTTTCAGGCTGACCTGCCTCGATCCAGGCCTGACCGGCCTGAGCCCATAGCTCGGCCCGCAACCCAGGCCGGTCCTGGCCCATATCGCGAGCGATCGCCGCGAACTGCGCCGCCGCCTGGGGATACCTGCCGGACTGAAACGTGGCGACGGCGACGCAATGGCGGGCGCCCAGACCACCGCCGTCGGCATTCCACTTCTCGGCCACCGGCAATGCCAGGAGCGGCTCGCGGCGCGCCAATTTCAGGCACTCGGTATAGCGCAAGAGGTGATCGGGGCTGTTTTCAAGCTCGTCGAAGCTCTGCGCAGCAGCGGACGACGACGCCATCACGACTCCAAGCATCACCGCGGACAAGGGGCGGCCAAACAACATCTATGAAAAGAACCGCGTTGGAGCGATCCTGACAAGATGGCACGACGCCTTTTCATTTTCGGCCTGGGCTACAGCGGCCTTGAAATCGCCAAGCTTGCAAGGGCCAGCGACTGGACCGTGGCCGGCACCTGCACCACCACGGACAAGGCCGATGGGCTGCGCGCCGATGGCTTCGAAGTGCACCTGTTCGACGGTGTGGAACCTTTGGCCGCGACAGCCGTGGGCGGCGCCTCCCATATTCTCTGCACCATCGCGCCCGGAACGACCGGCGATCCGGCGCTTGCAACCTGTGCCGGACTGCTGCGGCAGGCGACATGGCTCGGCTATCTCTCGACCACCGGTGTCTATGGTGACCACGGCGGGGGCTGGGTCGATGAGGACACACCGGCCAACCCCGGCCAGCCGCGCAGTATCGAGCGCCTGGCGGCCGAACGCGCCTGGCGGGCGATGGCACGCGAAGCGGGCGCCAGCATCGACATCTTCCGCCTCCCCGGCATTTACGGCCCGGGCCGCAGCCCGATCGATCAGGTGAAAGCCGGTACGGCGCGGCGCATCGACAAGCCCGGCCAGTTCTTTTCGCGCATCCATGTCGAGGACATCGCCGGCACCGTGCTGAAGGCGATGACGCAGCTGCATTCCAGCGGCATCTACAACGTGGCTGACGATCTGCCCGCCGCGAATGCCGACGTGGTGGCCTTCGCCTGCGAGTTGCTGGGCAGGCCGGTCCCGCCGGCGATTCCGTGGGAAGAAGCCGCACCTGCCATGAGCGCGATGGCGCGTTCGTTCTATGCAGAGAATCGACGGGTGAGGAACGATCGCCTCAAGCAAGATCTGGGAGTCACGTTGCGCTTTCCGACCTATCGCGAAGGCCTGCGGGCGATCGCAGCCCGGAGCTAGCACACCAGATTCTCGACGGTCGCCATCAGGCGGGCGATGTCGGCAGGCGTGCTGAGGCGATGGTCGCCGCCCTTGATCAGGGTGGTAATCACCTCCGGCGCCTCAAGATGCTTGGCGATCTGCAGGGAGTATTCCCACGGCACGTCGGGATCGCTCTGGCCATGCAGCAGGTGCACCGGACAGGGCAAGTTCAGCGGCTCGTCGAACAGGAGATGGTTACGCCCCTCCTCGATGAGCTTCCAGGTGAACACCGAGGGCTCAGGCGAATACTGCGACGGTCGTTCCAGCCGCCCGTCGCGTTCGAGCGCGATGCGATCCTCGGGCGAAAGCCCCTTCAACAACATGCGCTCGGTGAAGTCTGGAGCAGCGGCAATCAGCACCAGTCCCGCCAGACGCTCGGGCCGGGCGCGCGCCGCCAGGAGCGACAGCCAACCACCCATGCTTGAACCCACAAGCACCAGTTCGCCGGTCGTGAGTGCATCTATCGCTGCCAGCGCGTCGTCGAGCCAGCGGCCGATCGTGCCATCCTCGAAACGACCCGACGATTGACCATGGCCGAGATAGTCGAAACGCAGGAATGCACGGCCGGTCCGCCGTGCCCAGGCTTCGAGCGCCACCGCCTTGGTGCCCGTCATGTCGGAACGAAAGCCGCCCAGGAACACCACGGCCGGCCCGCGACCTTCGGTTCTTGCATAGGCCACGGTATTGCCGTCAGGGCGCTGCAGCCGCTCGACTCTACCCACGTTGGCCCTCCCGTGTTACCTGCTCTCTCCTCTCCACCCTTACGAAAAAAAAGTCGCTGTGTCCGTACCCACACTCCTGCAGATCGTGCCCACCCTTGCCGGCGGCGGCCTCGCCCGGGCGACGCTCGACACGTCGCAGGCCGTGATCGCGGCCGGCGGCTCGGCGATCGTCGCCTCGCCAGGGGGCGCGATGGTGGCCGACCTGTTGCGACTGCGCGCCATGCACATCGATCTGCCGCCGATCGGCAACCGGCTGTGGGCACGGCTCGCGCTGCCGGCCAAGCTCGTTGGGTTGCTGCGCGATGCCCGCGTCGATCTCGTGCAGGCACGTTCCCCTGCCACGGCCTGGATCGCCCGCTCCCTCGCCCGTCGGCTCGGCGTCAAATGGATCGCCACCCTGCACCGGCCCTTTGGCGCGCCGGATCTGATGGGACGCTTCATTGAGCGCCGTCAGATGCGCGCAGATGCAATGATCGCCGTGTCGGAGTACGTCGCGCGCGACGCCGTGCAGCGCTTACCGGCACTCGCCGGCCGCATCGAAACCATTTCGCCCGGCATCAACGTCGACCGTTTCGACCCGGCGATCGTCCGCGCCGACCGCTTGATCCGCCTCGCCGGCGAGCTGCGTGTGCCCGACGGCAGCCATCTCGTGCTGTGTCCGGCACGCTTCGTCGAAGACAATGGCCAGAAGATACTGATCGAGGCACTCAAACGGCTGGGACGCGACGACGTGTTCTGCCTGCTGCTGGGATCGGCCGGCGAGCCGACGCCGTTCGAAAAGGAGCTCGAAAGAACAATCGAGGCTGCCGAGTTGCACGGCCGGGTGCAGATCGGACCCTACGTCGACGACATGCCGGCAGCCTACATGCTGGCCGACGTTGTGGTCGCCACGGGCGGCAGCCGCCAGGGCTTCAGCCGCACTCTGGTCGAGGCCCAGGCGATGGGCCGGCCGGTGGTCGCCGAGGACGGTGGCGGTGCGGCCGAAACCGTGCGGCCAGGCGTTACCGGATGGTTGGCGTCCACAGGCGATGCGGCGGCATTGGCCGAAGCGTTGCGGAGCGCCTTGTCGCTGTCGACCGAACGCCGCGCCGAACTCGCCCGCGCCGCCCAGGAACATGCTCGCGACCGCTACAGCCTGGCCCATGCCAACCGCCAGTTGCTGGCGCTCTACGATCGTCTGACGGCAGGAGCGGAGCCCGGGTGACATGCCGGTCAGCGCTCCAACGAGCCGCGGCATGCAGGACTCCCGTCCAGGCCTGGACGGGCGCCTTCGGCGGCCGCCGGCGCGCCATCCGCGTCCGGCCCCGCATCGACCCGGCAACTTGACTCCGGCCGGCCACGCAACTATCTCCGAGCCGATGGACGCGCTGTTTTCCAGCTCTCCCAAGACACTGACCACCTTCCGAACTTGATTCGGCCGGGCGCGCGCACTCGTGCCGCTTCCCGGCCTTCGGCTGCCGACGCTTTGCGCCGGTCGATGAGTCGTGTTCGCATTCTCTCGAGTTGGTGGTTGTCATGATCAATATTTCCCTGCCGGACGGTTCGGTCCGCTCATTCGACAAGCCGGTGAGCGGCGCCGAGATCGCCGCCGCGATCGGACCCGGCCTTGCCAAGGCCGCCCTTGCGCTGCGCATCGACGGCAAGATGGTCGACCTCGCCCACGTCGTCGACGGTGACGCCAAGATCGGCATCGTGACGGCGCGCGACCCCGAAGCGCTGGAGCTGCTGCGCCACGATGCGGCGCATGTGCTGGCACAGGCGGTCCAGGAACTCTATCCCGGCACCCAGATCACGTTCGGCCCCTCTACGGAGGACGGCTTCTATTACGACTTCGTGCGCACAGAGCCGTTCTCGCCGGACGACTTCGCCAGGATCGAACAGCGGATGGCCGAGATCGTCGACCGCAATCTGCCGATCGTGCGCGAAGTCTGGGATCGGGCGAAGATCAAGGACTACTTTGTCCAGCACGGCGAGAAGTTCAAAGCCGAGTGGGCCGACGAGCTGCCCAAGGACGAGATCATCACGGTCTACAAGCAGGGCGACTGGCTCGACATGTGCCTCGGTCCGCACCTGCCCTCAACGGGTAAGCTCGGCAAGGCGTTCAAGCTCACCAAAGTGTCGGGCGCCTACTGGCGCGGCGACAAGAACAACGCGCAGCTCCAGCGCGTCTACGGCACGGTCTTCTTCTCCGACAAGGACCTGAAGGCCTACCTCATGCGTATCGAGGAGGCCGAGAAGCGCGACCATCGCCGCATCGGCCGCGAGATGGGCCTCTTCCACCAGCAGGAAGAGGCGGCCGGCATGGTGTTCTGGCATCCCAAGGGCTGGACGTTCTGGCGCACGCTCGAAGGCTATATCCGGCGCAAGCTGGAGGCGGGCGGCTATGTCGAAGTGAAGACGCCGCAGCTCGTCGATCGCAAGCTGTGGGAAGAATCCGGCCACTGGGAGAAGTTCCGCGAGAATATGTATCTCAGCGAGAACGAGGACGGTTTGCGCGATTACATGGCCGAACCGACGCACCGCATCTTCGCGCTGAAGCCGATGAACTGTCCGTGCCATGTCGAGATATTCAACACCGGCCTCCGGAGCTATCGCGAGCTTCCCTTGCGCATGGCCGAGTTCGGCTCGTGCCACCGCTTCGAGCCCTCCGGGGCGCTGCATGGCATCATGCGGGTACGCAACTTCACGCAGGACGACGCCCACATCTTCTGCACCGAAGCGCAGATCGAAAGCGAGACGATCCGCTTCTGCAAGCTGCTGGACGAGGTCTATCGCGATCTGGGCTTCACCGACTACTTCGTGAAGTTTTCCGACCGGCCGCCGGTGCGTGCCGGCACCGACGCGGTGTGGGACCAGGCCGAGGGTGCACTCCTGTCGGCTTCAAAGGCGGCCGGCCTCAACGTCATCCTCAATCCGGGCGAAGGTGCCTTCTACGGCCCCAAGCTCGAGTTCGTGCTGCGCGACGCCATCGGACGCGACTGGCAGTGCGGCACGCTGCAGGTCGATTTCGTGCTGCCCGACCGGCTCGACGCGCACTATGTGGCCGAGGACGGATCGCGCAAGCGACCCGTCATGTTGCACCGTGCCATCTTCGGCAGCTTCGAGCGCATGATCGGCATCCTGATCGAGAACTATGCCGGCCGCTTCCCGCTGTGGCTGGCGCCGACGCAAGCAGTTGTGGTTACGGTCGTGAGCGATGCCGACAGCTATGCCAACGAGGTTGCGGACCGGCTGCGGGCCGCCGGCATGCGGGTCGACACCGACCTCAGCAACGAAAAGATCAACTACAAGGTCCGCGAACACTCGCTGGCGCACGTACCGCTGATCGTGGCGGTCGGGCGGCGCGACGCCGAAGGCCGCACCGTGGCTATCCGGCGCCTCGGCTCGGACAAGCAGGAGGTCCTTGAACTCGGGGCCGCTGTCACTACACTTTCAACCGAGGCACGGCCGCCCTTCTAGGACGGCCACAGTCTCATATCCCGCCCTGCCACCTCGAAAGGGGGGAGGGCTTCAACGAAGGAGAGAAAGCCATAGCCAGACCTGCTCAACAAAGCGCGCCTACCCGCGAGGGTCCGCGCGTCAACGGTGAAATCAAGGCACCGCAAGTCCGACTGATCGACGAAAACGGCGAGATGGTCGGCGTCGTTACGACCCGCGAGGCCATCGAAATGGCCGAGGAGGCCAGTCTCGATCTGATCGAGATCTCGCCCAACGCGGCTCCGCCAGTCGCAAAAATTTCCGACTACGGCAAGTACAAGTACGAGGCGCAGAAGAAGGCCCACGAGGCGCGCAAGCACCAGAAGGTCATCGAGGTCAAAGAGATCAAGATGCGCCCCAACATCGACGACCACGACTACGAAGTGAAGATGCGCGCCATGAAGCGGTTCATCGAGGAAGGCGACAAGGTCAAGGTCACCCTGCGCTTCCGCGGCCGCGAAATGGTCCATTCCGCGCTTGGCCTCCAGGTCCTCAACCGCGTGCGTGGCGAGATGGATCCGCTGACCAAGATCGAGTCGATGCCGCGCATGGAAGGCCGGCAGATGATCATGGTACTGGCGCCCAAGTAGGCCGCCGTGCGGCAACTCGACAGGCCGGGGTTCAGGGCATGTACGAGCCGCCATTGACGTGAAGCACCTGGCCGGTGGTGGCGTTCGAGTCATCGGAGGCAAGAAACACCGCGGTGCGCGCGATCTGATCGGGAGTGAGCAACCGCCCGCCGAGCGGGATGGTCGTGCGCGCCATCTCGGCCAGCTCGCTGTCGCTGTTGCCGTAGCGCGGCTGGGCGGTGTCGGTGAGCCCGGGCGCGATGGCATTGACGCGGATGTTGTACGGCGCAAGCTCAAGCGCCAGCGCACGGGTCATCGATACCACGCCGCCCTTGCTGGCGCTGTAATGCACGCCGCGTAGCGCGCCACGGATCGCCGATGACGACAGATTGATCGCCGAACCGCCCGGCTTGGACGCCGCGATCAGGGCCTTTGCCATGGCGATGGTGGCAAAGCAGCCAGCCTTCAGATTGATGTCGAGCACATGATCCCAGTCGGCCTCGCGCATCTCCAGCAGCGGCACGCGGGGAAACACACCGGCATTGTTGACCAGAACGTCCGGCGCGCCGAGCTGGCGGACGGTCTCGGCCACCATCGCATCGATGTCCGAGAGCCGGGCAACATCGGCCCTGATTGGAAGCGCGCGCCGGCCGGCCGCGCGGATCCTGGCGGCCACAGCCTCGGCACCCGCCCGGTCGTCGAGCCAGCTCAGCGCCACGTCGGCGCCCTCGCCGGCCAGCGCCACGGCAATAGC
>CALDNT010000009.1 GCA_937915145.1 uncultured Reyranella sp. | reverse complement strand
CTGGCTGCTGGCGCAGGGCCCCGACATCGTGCCGATCCCTGGCACCAAGCGCGCCGAGCGTGTCGACGAAAATCTGGCGGCGCTCGACGTTGCCCTATCGGCCGACGAGGTGGCACGGCTCTCCACGGCCCTGCCGCCCGGGGTGGCGGCGGGTACGCGCTATCCCGAGGCCGGCATGAAGGGCGTCTACCTTTAGACCGAGGGTGGCTGTGTGCGGCCTGTGGCACATGCGCCATGGAACGGAAATGGCGCACTTGTGATGTCGGGGCTGTTGAAGTCGGGGCGGGCCGGAGCCATATCGCGGACATGATGACATTCCGATCCGTATTGTCCGCGATGGCGGCTGCGGTGCTCGCCGGCCTCGCCCTCGCCGGGTGCACCTCGACCGGTAACACCGGCCAGTACCAGACCGGTGGCGGCGGGTGGGACAATTTCCGCGCCTGACGCTGCGTCTACGTTGCCGCCGGTAGTTCCTTCATCACCGCCCACAGGTCGGCCTTGCGCTCGAAGCCGATGCCGGGCGCATCGGGCAGGGCGACACGGCCGTCGACGACCGGGCAGTCGTCGGCGAAGCCACCGAACGGCGCGAACACCTGCGGATAGGACTCGTTGCCGCCGCATTGCAGGCCGACCGCGATGTTGAGCGCGAACTGGTGGCCGCCGTGTGGCACGCAGCGCCGGGCCGACCAGCCGTGCGCCTTCAACATGTCGAGGGTACGCAGGTATTCGACTAGGCCGTAGGAGAGTGCGGGGTCGTACTGCAGGATATCGCGGTCGGGCCGCAGCCCGCCGTGACGGACGAGGTTGCGGGCGTCCTGCATCGAGAACAGATTTTCACCGGTCGCGAGCGGCGGCGTGTACTGGGTCGCAAGCGCGCCATGCGCCAGATAGTCGAGCGGATCGAGCGGCTCCTCGTACCAGCGCAGGCCGTAGGCTTCGATGGCCTTGCCGAAGGCGATAGCTGTCGTGAGGTCGAACTTGCCGTTGACGTCGACCGCCAGCCGCTCGCCGGCACCGACGATCTTCAGCACCGCCTCGATGCGCGCGAGATCTTCCGCCAGCGGCACGCCGCCCACCTTCATCTTCACGCAGGAGTAACCGAGGTCGAGATAGCCTCTCATCTCGTCCTGCAGCGCCCCCAGTCCCTTGCCGGGATAGTAGTAACCGCCGGCGGCGTAGACCCAGGCCCGGTTGTCGTAGGCGCCATCGTTGTAGCGGTCGGCCAAAAGCTTCCACAGCGGCGCGCGCCTGGCCTTGGCCAGCGCATCCCACAGCGCCATGTCAAGGACACCCACCGCCACCGAGCGCTCGCCGTGCCCGCCGGGCTTTTCGTTGGCCATCATGGCTGCCCAGCATTTCGCGGGGTCGATGAAGCCATCCGGATCGAGCAGCGAATCGGGCTTGGCGGCGCTCAGCCGCGGAATGAACCGTTCGCCCAGCAAGCCATGCTGGGCATAGCGGCCGTTCGAGTTGAAGCCGTAGCCGACCACCGGCTTGCCGTCGACGATGCGGTCGGTGACCACCGCCACCACGCTGGCCGTCATCTGGCTGAAGTCGATGTAGGCGTTGGCGATGTTGGAACGGATCGGCGAGACGATGTCGTGGATGGCGACGATTCGCATGGTGGCTTCCTTCAGGCGTAAGCGTCGCGGCGGTTCTGGCGGAACAGCAGCCACCAGGCAATGACCCCGTTCAGCACATTCCAGGCGATGCCGTTGATGAAGGCGGCACGATACGAGCCGGTCATGTCGAACAGCACGCCCCCCATCCAGCCTCCCAGTGCCATGCCGATGATGGTGGCGGAGACGGCGAGGCTGACGCGGAAACCGGCCTCCTGCGGCGGGAAGTATTCGCGCACGATGATGGCGTAGGACGGCACGATGCCGCCCTGGAACAGACCGAACAGCGCCGAGGCGACATAGAGCGACGTGAGCGTGTCGGATATCAGATAGACGACCAGCGCTACCCCCTGCAGGGTCGAGCCCAGCAGCAGCGTCTTGATGCCGCCGACCCGGTCGGCGATCCAGCCCGAGCCGATGCGGCTCACGATGCCGAACCCCAGCATCAGCGACAGCATCGTGGCGCCCTGCGTCACGCCATAACCGAGGTCGGCGCAATAGGCGACGATGTGGACCTGCGGCATCGACATGGCCACGCAGCATCCCAATCCGGCGAGGGCGAGAAGCGCCTGCAGGGCGTTGGGCGAAAGGCCGAGCGTGCCTCGGCTCTGGCGCGCCACGATCGCCGCCTGCTGTTCGGCGTGCGGCGGCGGCCGGCGGCTCAGGGTCAGCGCCAGCGGCAGCATGGCCACGACGCAGAGCACGGCGGCCGCGAGATAGGTCGTGCGCCAGCCGTAGTCGCGGATCATCAACTCGATCAACGGCGGCCAGATCGCGCCGGCGAGATAGTTTCCCGAAGCGGCGATTGCGACGGCGAGGCCGCGGCGCTTGTCGAACCAGTGCGAGATGTCGGCAACCAGCGGCGCGAAGGTGGCGGCCGCCGCGAAGCCGATCAGCACCTGGGCGGCGGCGAACAGCGTCAGCGACGAGGTCATCTGGGCGGCGGCGAAGCCCGCACCCAGTAGAATGGTGCTGATGGCGATGGCGGTAACGATGCCCTGCTTGTCGACCACCTTGCCCATCACGATGCCGCCGGCAAAGAAGCCCAGCATGGTCATCGTATAGGAGAACGAGATGTCGGCCCGGCTGACGCCTAGATCGGCCTGCACCGATGGCAGCGCCACGACCAGGCACCACATGCCGATGCCGCCGACCGTGCTCAGGGTCACGCTGGAGGCAAGCCGCCACCAGGCATACTTCGATTCCACGCCGTACATCGCGATCAGCTGCCGTTCTCAGCCGCCGGCCACGCCCTGGGTGTTGACGTAGAGCGCGTACAGAGAATGGCTGGCCGCCATGAACAGGCGGTTACGGTGGCGGCCGCCGAAGCAGAGGTTGGCGCAACGTTCGGGCAGATCGATATGGCCGATCGGCTTGCCGGTCGGATTGAAGACGCGCACACCGTCCAGTTCGGGCGAGCCCATGCCCCAGCCGCACCACAAATTGCCGTCGACATCGACGCGGAAGCCGTCGGGCGACCCGCCCGGGCCGGCGTCGATCAGCACCTTGCCGCCGCTGATCTTCATGCCGTCGGCCGAAACGGCGTAGCTCACGATCGTGCGGTGCGGTTCGGCGCGCGACGCCACGACATAGAGTTTCTTTTCGTCGGGCGAGAAGGCGAGCCCGTTGGGGCCGGGAATGTCGTCGGCCATCATCGTGAGCTTGCCGGTTGCCGGATCGAGGCGATAGACGGCGGGCTTGTTCTCGCTTTGCGCCTTGTGGCCTTCGTAAAAGCCCAGGATGCCGAACATTGGATCGGTGAACCACACCGAGCCATCGGATTTCACCACGACATCGTTGGGCGAGTTGAGCGGCTTGCCCTTGTAGGAATCGGCCAGCACCGTGATGGCGCCGTCATATTCGAAGCGCACGATGCGGCGGGTGTCGTGCTCGCAGGCGATCAGCCGGCCCTCGCGGTCGCGGGTATGGCCGTTGGCGTTGTTGGATGGCTTGCGGAACACCGAGACCGCGCCGGTCTCCTCGTCCCAGCGCAGCACGCGGTTGTTGGGGATGTCGCTCCACAGCAGGTAGCGGCCGTCGCCAAAATAGACTGGCCCCTCGGACCAGCGGCAGCCGGTATGGAGCCGCTCGATCGAGGCCAGCGCGAGCCGGTACTGGTTGAAGGAAGGATCGAGCACGCGCACCGCCGGATCGGGGTAGCGCTCGTTAGGTTGCCACATCTTGGTTTCCTCGTTTCATTGTCGGCGCTGGCCTTGCCCAAGCATGCCCGTCCGACCGCACGCGGTCGAGAGCCAAGGGCCAGGCGCTTCAAACGGGGTTCCGGGGAGCGGCTTTGGCCGCGCAGCGTGGGCCAAGAAATCGCAGGAACGTCCAACCGGGCCTGTGATATACCGCCAAGCCTGTTCGCCGCCGATGGCCGGCCAACGCCAACAAGTCCCAGGGGACAGTGTGATGAAGCCGAGTTTTGTGACCATTGACCGACATCCCGGCCGCTCTACCCAGTCCATCGGGTTGGCGCTCGCCCTCGGCACCGATCCGGATCTCATCCATGAGCCGTCGGTCGGCGTGGTCGGCACCAAGGGCGACAGCCAGTGCTACCTCGGCGTCCAGTCGAAGGTCGATGCGATCCATGCCCAACTCAAGAGCCGGATCGGCACGGATCCGGGCCAGCTCAAGCTCCGCCTGGTCCAGCCCGAGTTCACGATCGCCACGTCGGACGGCATCCGCAATGGCACGCGTGAGATGCGCTATTCGCTGATCGGCCGCGAAGTGACGAACGACGCCCTGTGCGAGCACCTGAGCGCCACCGGCCTCGCCGGGACGATCGCGGTCGTCGCCTGCGACAAGCCGCCGGTCGGCACACTTGCCGCGCTGCTCGAGCACAACCTGCCATCGATCATCATGTCGGACGGTCCGATCCATCCGGGCAAGGATCCGCAGACCGGCGAGGCACTCGACATCGTGAGCGCCTACCAGGTCGCCAGCCATCCCGACGCCGCCCATCGGCACCACATCGCCTGCCATGCCTGCCCCGGCTACGGCAGCTGCGGCGGCATGTTCACCTACAACACCATGCAGACCTTCATCGGCGTGGTCGGCATGCAGCCGCTGCACATGGTTGCGCCGCCCTCCGACGACCCGCGCCGCGTCAACGAGTTCGCGGCCGAGCTGGTCGACCATCTGGCCAACTTGATGAAGAACGATCTGAAGCCCCGAGACATCGTCGTGCGCGATTCCATCCGCAATGCGATGATCGTGTCGATGGCCATCGGCGGCTCGACCAATGTCGTGCTTCACGGACCGGAGATCGCGCGGGCCGCCGGCTTCGCCGACTTCTGGAAGGACGTCATGACGCCCGGGGAGTTCAACTACCTCTCGCAGCATGTCGTCCCGGTACTCACCGATGCGCGGCCCTACGGCAAGTACTCGATGGTCGACATCGACCAGATCGGTGGCGTGCAGGTGATCGTGCGCGAACTGCTCGACGCCGGCCTGCTCAACGGGAGTGTTCTCACTTGCACCGGTGAAACCCTGGCGGCCCAGGTCGAGCGCCTCGGCGCCAAGCGCGCCGACGGTCGCGTCGTCTATCCCGTCGAGAAGCCCTACAAGCCGACTGGCGGCCTGCGGATGCTGGGCGGCAATCTGTCACCCGACTTCTCCGCGATCCTCAAGCTCGCCGGCGTGGAAGGCGGTCTCGAGAACAATCTCTTCCGTGGCCGGGCCTGCGTCTTCGAGGGCGAGCAGGGATTGCTCACGGCGCTCGATAAGACGCCGGAGCGATTCCAGAACAACGACATCATCATCGTGCGCTACGAGGGGCCGAGCGGCGCGCCTGGCATGCCGGAGATGCTCGATCCGACCTCGCGCATCACGACGCTCTGCCGCGAGCGGAACATCGTGGTGGCCCTCATGACGGATGCGCGGTTCTCGGGCGGGTCGGTCGGCCTTGTCATCGGCCATGTCGGGCCCGAAGCGGCGCTGGGCGGCCCGATCGCGCTGGTCGAGGACGGCGACGAGATCGTGGCCGATCTCAACATCAACGAACTCAACTGCACCGCGCTCAGGGATCCCGCTGTCCACGCCAAGCGCAAAGCAGCCTGGGAGAAGGCGGTGGCGGCGAATGGCGGCATCCATCCCAATTGCGGCATCGCCGATACCCGCCTGCTCCACCGCGCACGCACCAGCGCCGTGCCGGCCACACGCGGCGGCGGCCTGCATCCGAACCGCGAGGTCTGGGTGCGTGCGCCGCGCAAGGCCGAACGTCAGGACTTCGTACTGCGCAACAAGCATCGGCCGGAGTGGAACAAGTCCTTCTGACGGCGCCTCGTCGGTCGACGTCGAGGGCGCCGTCTAGTCGCCCTCGACGCCGTACGCTGCTTTCGCCTGAGCCCTGCTGACCAGGCCGAGCCGAACGTCCCGTTTGACGGCTTCCGGGTCGCGCTTGGCGGGATCGCCGAAGCCGCCGCCGCCCGGCATCTCGACCACCAGCCGTTCGCCGGCCGGGATGGTCTGAAAACCCTTGGCCCGGAGCTCCTGGCCCGAGGCCAGCGACAGTCGGCCGTTGCCGCCGGCTTGGCCGCCGTCGCGGCCGCGCGCCGGATGTTTCACCCGCTCGAAGGTGGCGAAGATGCCGAAGGGCGCGCCTTCGCGATGCTCGACCTCCATCACCTGGCCGAGGCCGCCGCGATGGGCGCCGGCGCCGCCGGAATCCTGGCGGTATTCCTTCTTCCACACCACGACGGGCGCAATGGTCTCGGTGATTTCGACCGGCACGTTGCGCACGCCAGAAGGGAAAGGCGTGGCCGAGAGGCCGTCGAGCGTCGGCCTGGCGCCGGTGCCGCCGGAATGGAAGGTCGTCACCATGAAGGGCCGGCTGTTGCCGATGGTGCCGGTCATGCCGTGGCCGGCGCCGAGCTTCAGGTTCCACAGGTTGGAGGTGCCCTCGGCCGGCACGCGGCCCGGGATCACCTGGTGCAGGGCGTCGAAGCAGACGTCGGGCAGCATGTGACCGATCGTGCTGCGGGCGTTCACCGCCGCCGGAAACAGCGCGTTGACGATGGTGTTCTCCGGCGCCGTCACCAGGATCGAATCGAGCGTGCCGGCGTTGTTGGGAATGGTCGGCGCCACAACGCACTTGATGCCAAACGCCGTGTAGGCTTCGGTGTAACACATCGGTGAATTGATGCCGTAGATCGACGAGCCCGAGGTGCCGGCATAGTCGACGGCGATGTGGTCGGCGTTGATGCTGACGGCGGCGTGGAGATCGATCGGGGCGTCGTAACCGTCGATCCGCATATGGCCTTTCCAGGTGCCGCGCGGCAGTTTTGAGATCGCCGCAATCATGCCAGCGCGGCTCCTGTCGATGATGTGCGTGCCGAGCTCGTCGAGCGAGTCGATGCCGTGCTCGGCCATCATGCCGGACAGACGCTTCTCGCCGATGCCGTTGCAGCCGATCAGGGCGTGGATGTCGCCCTCGACCTGCACCGGTTCGCGCACGTTGGCGCGCACGATGCGCATTACGTTCTCGTCCATCGTGCCCTCGCGCATCAGCTGAAGCAGCGGCAGGAACAGGCCTTCGTGGAAAACCTGGCGTCCGTCGGGCGATTGCCCGAGCCCGCCGATGTCGACCACGTGCGTGGTGCAGGAGAACAACGCCACCAGCTTGCCGTCATGGAAGGCGGGTGATGTGACGACGATGTCGTAGAGATGGCCGGTGCCCTTCCACGGATCGTTGGTCACGTAGGCGTCGCCCGGCTTCATGGTCTCGACCGGGAATTCGCGGATGAAGTGGATGACGCTTCTGGCCATCGAGTTCACATGGCCTGGCGTGCCGGTGACGGCCTGCGCCAACATCTGGCCTTTGAGGTCGAACACGCCGGCCGAGATATCGCCGGCCTCGCGGGCGCTGGTCGAAAACGCGGTGCGCACCAGGGCGCGAGCCTGCTCCTCGACCACCGACAGCAGCCGATTCCACATCACTTGCAGGCGGATGTCGGCCAACGAGTTCGAGGGGCGCGTGCTCATACGATGTCCTCCAGGACGATCTGGCCGACGGCATTGATGCGGGCGCTGAAATCCTGCGGCACCACGGTAGTGGTGCCATCCTCGACGATCAGCGCCGGCCCGTCGAGCGACATGCCGGGCCTGAGCGCTGAGCGCTCGTGGATCGCTGCGTTCTCACGCCGGCCGCTCGCCGGATCCAGCACCTCGCGATGGCCGACCGGGACGGGGGCTGCGCTCTTCGCCGGATCCCTGACTTGCTTGGGCAACGGTCGCGCAGTGGCGATCGACAGCGTCCAGGTCAACGCCTCGACCTCGAGTTTGGGAATGGCGCGGCCGAACACCGTTCCATAGGTCGCCTCGAAGCGGCGGCGCAGGTCGGGTGCTGCATCGGTGGCGAAGGTGGTGTTGGGCAGCGGCACCGCGATCTCGTGACCCTGGCCGCGATAGCGCATGAAGGCGTGGCGCGTCTCGACCAGTTCCTCGCCGGGTGCCGCCGGCCGCACGACCGCTTCGGCTTCGGCCCGCATGGCGGCGAACAGCTCGTTCAGCATCTTGGCGTCGAACATGTCGAGCCTGATGTGGCGCGTGCGCACCACCTCGTAGGCGATCGGCGCGCGGAGGAAGCCGAAGGCCGAGCCCACGCCGGCGCCGACCGGCACCACGACACGCTTCATGCCGAGCTTGCGGGCAAGGCGGGCGGCGTGGAGCGGTGCCGCACCTCCGAAAGCGATCAGCGTGCGGTCGGCAGTGTCCTTGCCGTTCTCCACGGCATGCACGCGGGCGGCACTCGCCATGGTCTCATCGACGATTTCGGCCACCCCTGCCGCAGCGCCTTGCGAATCGGTCTTTAGTGCGCCGGCCAGCGCCTGCAGCGCGGCTCCGGCCTTGTCGGGGTAGAGCGGGATCGCGCCGCCGGCAAAACGCGCCGGATCGAGACGACCGAGTGCCGTGTCGGCGTCGGTCACCGTGGGTTCGGTGCCGCCGTTGCCGTAGCAGGCCGGACCGGGGACACTGCCGGCCGAATCGGGGCCGACCTGGATGCGGCCCAGCGCATCGAGCCGGGCGATCGAGCCGCCACCGGCACCGATCTCGACCAGTTCGATCACTGGGATGCGGACCGGAAGGCCGCTGCCCTGCACGAAACGATAGGCGCGCGCGACCTCGAACTGGCGGGAGCGCTGCAGTTCGAGATCGTCGAGCAGCGTGAGCTTGGCCGTGGTGCCGCCCATGTCGAAGGCGACGGCCTTGGCGATTCCGTTTTCCGCCGCAACGGTGAGCGCCAGGATGGCGCCGCCGGCCGGGCCCGATTCGACCAGCCGCACCGGATAGCGCCGCGCCGTGTCGACGGTGGTGATGCCGCCCGATGACATCATCAACAGCAGGGGGCCGGCGATGCCCTCCTTCTTGAGGTCGCGCTCGAGCTGGCCGAGATAGCCCGCCATGCGCGGCAGCACATAGGCGTTGGCGATCGTGGTCGAGGTGCGCTCGTACTCGCGGATCTCCGGACAGACTTCGCAGGAGAGAGAGATGGCGATGCCCGGCAGCTCTTCCGCCAGGATCTGGCCAGCGCGGCGCTCGTGCGCCTCGTGGGTGAAGCTATGCAGGAAGCAGACAGCCACGGCCTCGATCTTGCGCTGGCGTAGGTCGAGGGCGACCGCGCGCACGGCCTTCTCGTCGAGCGCCAGCAGGACGGCACCATCGGCCGCCACGCGCTCCGGGATGCCGAAGCGCAGGTCGCGCGGCACCAGCGGCTCGGGCCGTTCCATGTAGATGTCGTACTGCTCGAAGCGGTGCTCCCATGCCATCTCGACCGAATCGCGGAAACCCTCGGTGGTGAGAAGGGCCGTGCGCGCGCCCTTGCGTTCGATCAGCGCGTTGGTGGCGAGCGTCGTGCCGTGCACCACCAGGGTGACGTCGGCCGGAGCGCACCTGGCCTCGGCCAGGATGGCGCGGACGCCGTCCAGCACCGCGCGCTCGGGCGCGTCAGGTGTCGTCAGCAGCTTGGTGGCATGGGCGCGGCCGGCTGTTTCCAGGACCACGTCGGTGAAAGTGCCGCCGATATCCACGGCCAGGCGGGCTGACATGATGGATCAGACGCCGATCTTCTTGAACACTTCGACGAAGCGGTCGACGTCTTCCTCGTCGTTGTAGACGTGCGGACTGATGCGGAGGCGGCCGAGCCGGGGCGCGGCATGGACATTCTCGGCTACCAGCTTCTGTGGCAGGTCGTCGGCCATGCCCTTGGGGAACTGTAGGCAAAGCAGGTGCGGTGCACGCAGCTTGCGGTCGAGGACGCGCACGCCGGTATTGGCGAGACCCTCGGCCAGTCGGTCAGTGAGCATGCCGAGCCGCTCCACGATCGGATCGTTGCCCCAGCCCGCCATCATCTCCATGCCGACTGCCGCCATCTCGAGCGTGATGAAATGGTCGCGTTCGCCCATGTCGTAGCGACGTGCGCCGTCGGCGTAGGAGAGGTCGCGGAAGTAGACCTTCTGTTCCGCCGCCACGCCCTTGCGCGCCGGCGCGGTCTGCTCGAGCGGCACGCCGTTCTGGTGACGCCTGGCAACATACATGAAAGCCCGGCCATAGGGGCCAAGCACCCACTTGTAGGTGGGGAAGATCAGGAAGTCGGGATCCAGGGTCTTCACGTCGATGCGGCGCACGCCGGCGTCGTGAGTGGCATCGACCAGCAGTGCAGCACCCTTGGCCCTGGCCGCCGCCGCGATGCGCGGCATGTCGAGCGCGCCGCCGTCCGACCAGTGGACCGAGGAAATCGAGACCAGGGCGAGCGATGCCGCATCCTTGCGGTCGATCGCTTCCAGTACGGCCGACGTCCAGTCGCCATCGGCCGGTTGACGCACCGGCTCGACCGTGAAGCCGCCGGCTTCGGCGCGGCTCATCCACTCCAGTACCGGCGAGGTATGGTCGTCCTGGAGCACCAGCACGCGGCTGCCGCGCGGCAATTTCATCACCTTGCCGGCGGTCGACACGCCGTAGCCGACAGACGGGATGAGTGCCACGTCCACAGGATCGGCGCCGATCAGGGCCGCTGCCGCCTTGCGTGCCCGTTCGTACTGGCCCGCCATGAACTGGCCGTCGAGCTTCCACGGCTGGCCCTTGCGCCCGACTCCGGCCCGTCCGGCCTCCTGGACCGCAATCGGCAGCGGGCTCCAGGCGGCGGCGTTCATGAAACAGACGTCGCGCGGGATATCGAACAACGCGCGTTGGGAGGGCAGCATGATTTCGTTCTCCGGCGGTTTGTGCGGCCGGAGACTAGCGCGAGTTTAACTGTTTGAGCGATGAATTCGGCGAACCTGCGCCGGTCGCGCCTGCCGGTACGCCCGACGCCATCGGCCCGTCCCTATCGCAGCCCGGATGTTTGCCACATTGTCGCCACATCCTCACGGCTTTGTGAAAGCCGCTCGTTGGCTGAGCCTGAACCGTGCCCGCCGGTGCGGCTGTTCGCTCGAATCGGCCTTCGAAATGGCCGAGGTGTGGCACGGTGTGGTGTATTCTCCCGTCGAGCCGCCGGCAAACAGATCATTTGAAGTGGGAGCACGATGATACCTCCGGACATAGACCGGAAAACGGCGCTGTTTCTCGATCTCGACGGCACTTTGCTGGAGATCGCGGCGGGCCCGGAACAAGTTGTGGTGCCTCCCGGCCTGCCGGCACTGCTCGCCGACCTGCATCGACTCCTGGGCGGCGCCCTGGCCATCGTGAGTGGCCGGTCGCTGTCGGACATCGACCGGTTGCTGCAGCCGTTCGTGGCCAGCGCCGGCGGCGAACACGGCGGTTCGCTTCGCTTCGGCGACGGATCGCGCGTGGAAACGCCGTCCGGTCTCGTCGTCCCCGAAGAATGGCACCGCGCTCTACGTGACGCCGCGGGACGCTGGCCCGGTGTCCAGGTCGAACCCAAGCCACATGGCGTTACGGTGCATTATCGTCTGGTGCCCGAGCGGAGAGACGATGTCTGGCAGATGATGCGGGCGCTGGTGCCTGACGATCATCCGGAGTTCCGGCTGCTGCCCGCTCGCAAGGCCGCGGAAATCGCCTTGCGGTCCGTGTCCAAGGGACATGCGGTCGAATCCCTGATGGCCCGCGTGCCGTTCCAGGGCCGGCACCCGATTTTCGTCGGCGACGATGTAACGGACGAAGCGGGCATGAGCGCCGCGCGGCAGTTCGGCGGCAAGGGTCTGCGTGTTGCCGAAGTGTTTGGCGGCCAGCCCGAAAGGGTCATTGCCTGGTTGCGCCGCGGTGCCGATCGCCTGTCCGAAGGCGGGTCGCCCAATCTCGCCCCGATCGGGACGTCACCATGAGCACCCTCGATCTTGGCGTCGTCGGAAATTGTGCGATTGCCAGCCTGATCGACCGCAAGGGGCGACATGTCTGGCATGGTCTTGGGCGGCTGGATGGCGATCCGGTATTCAATGCCCTGCTCGGCGGCAATGACCCGGAACGCGGCTACATGGATATCGTCGTGGCCGGCGCCAAGGAGAGCCAGCAACGCTATCTGCACAATACGGCCATCGTCGAGACCGTGATCGAGGGCACGACCGGCACGGTGCAAATGGTCGACTTCGCGCCGCGTTTCCGCCGCTTCGGGCGCATGTTTCGACCGCCGATGTTGATCCGCCGGCTGGAACCGATCGTCGGCCGTCCGCGCGTCACCGTGCGGATCCGGCCGACCTTCGACTATGGCGCGCACCGTGCGCAACTCACCAGCGGCAGCAATCACGTCCGCTACTTCGGCGACGGTTCGGTGATCAGGCTCACCACCGACGTTCCGGTCAGCTATGTCCTGCACGAGACCGAGTTTTCGCTCGACCGGCCGGTTACGCTGATTGTCGGCGCCGACGAGAGCATTCCCGAGAACCCCGACGCGCTTGCGCGCAATTTTCTCACCGAGACCGAGGACTATTGGCACAGTTGGGTGCGCGATCTGAACATTCCGTTCGACTGGCAGGCCGCTGTGATCCGTGCGGCGATCACGCTGAAACTGTGCAGCTATGAGGATACGGGCGCGGTGCTGGCAGCGCTCACCACCTCGATACCGGAAGCCGCCGGCACGCCACGCACCTGGGATTATCGCTTTACCTGGCTGCGCGATGCCTTCTTCACGGTGTCGGCGCTCAACCGCCTGTCCGCCACGCGCACGATGGAAGGCTTCGTGCGGTTCATTGTCGACGTCGTCGAGGCCTGTACCTCGCATGGTGGCGACGGCGTGATAGCGCCTCTGTTTCCCATCGCCCCGGGCATGGACACGACCGAACGTCTGGTCGAATCCCTGCCGGGCTATCGGGGGTTCGGTCCGGTGCGTGTCGGCAACGCCGCGGTGCATCAACGCCAGAACGACACCTATGGCTCGATGGTGCTGACGGCCGCCCAGATGTTCTGGGACGAGCGCCTGCCAAAGCAGGGCGATCTCGAATTGTACCGGCAGCTTTGCATCGTGGGGAACGAAGCCCACCTCTCGGCGTTGAAACCCGATGCCGGACTTTGGGAATATCGCGAGCGCGAAGAGGTGCATACGTTCTCGGCCGCGATGTGCTGGGCAGCCCAGCATCGTCTCGGCAAGATCGGGCGCCGCGTTGGTGCCGTCGACGAGGCCGATAAATGGCAGGCCAGGGCCCGTGTCCTGCGCCAGAAGGTGTTGAAGCGCGGCACCACGGCCGGGGGCTGGCTGTCGGGCGTTCTCGACCGCGACATGCTCGATGCCTCGAGCCTGGTGCTTCCCGAGATCGGCCTGTTGCGTTCGGACGATCCCCGCTTCCACGCGACGCTCGATGTCGTCGGCAAGCGCCTGATGAAGAACGGCTTCGTGATGCGCTATGCCGAGGCCGACGATTTTGGCGCTCCGTCGAACGCCTTTCTGCTCTGTACCTTCTGGTACATCGATGCGCTGGCGAGCGTCGGCCGCCGTGAAGAGGCGCTCGAGCTGTTCATCAATCTGCTCGGCCGCCGCAACCATCTCGGCCTGTTGGCGGAGGATATCGATCCGTTTACCGGCGAGATGTGGGGCAACTTTCCGCAGACCTACTCACAGGTCGGGTTGATTCTGTCGGCCATGCGGCTGTCGCGAAGTTGGGAGGAGGGACTATGGCACGCGTTGTGATCGTCTCCAACCGGGTGCCGATCCCGAAGGCACGCGGCGCGATGGCGGGCGGGCTCGCCGTCGCGTTGAGCGACCTGTTGACGCCGGGTTCGATGTGGTTCGGATGGAGCGGCCGGCTTGCCGCCGAGCCGTCGCCGCAGCCGTCGCTGACCGAAGCGCGCGGCGTCACTTATGCCATGATCGATCTGACCACCGAGGCCTACCGCGGCTTCTACGTCGGCTTCGCCAACGGTGTGTTGTGGCCCTTGCTGCATTTCCGGCTTGGCCTCATGCAGTTTCGCCGCGAAGACTACGAGAACTATCTGGCGGTCAACCGGAGCTTCGCCACGTCGCTCAGCCCGATGCTGCAGTCCGACGATATCGTATGGGCACACGACTACCACTTGCTTCCGCTGGCGCGCCTCCTGCGCGAGCAGGGATTTGGCGGTCCGCTCGGCTTTTTCCTCCACGTGCCGTTTGCGCCACCGTCGATGCTGGAGGCCCTGCCGGTCGCCCGTGAGTTGTTGACCGATCTCTGCGCCTATGACGTCGTGGGCTTCCAGACCGAAGAACATGCTCGCGATTTCCGCGACTGTGCCCAGCGCATGCTCGGCGCAACGATCGACGGCGAATGGGTCAAGTTGAACGGCCGCCGGACGCGGGCTTTTGCCGATCCGATCGGCATCGACGCGGAGACTTTCGCGAAGATGGCGGAACGTTCGGTTGGCGACAAGCTGGTGCAGCGGTTCGTCGGCAGCCTGTCTGGGCGCCTGCTTGCCATCGGCGTCGACCGGCTGGACTATTCCAAGGGGTTGCCGCACCGCTTCGAGGCCTATGCCCGTCTGCTCGAGCGCTACCCCGAGCACCGCCGCAACATCCATTTCTTGCAGATCTGTCCGCGTTCGCGCGAGGAGGTCGACGAATATCGCAAGCTGCGGTCCGAACTCGACCGGTTGACGGGGCGCGTGAACGGCCGCTTCTCGGAATTCGACTGGACCCCGTTGCGCTACAGTACGCGGGCGGCACCGCGCCGCACCCTCGCGGGTCTCTATCGGTTCGCACGAATCGGCGTGGTGACGCCGCTGCGCGACGGCATGAACCTGGTGGCCAAGGAGTATGTCGCGGCCCAGGACGACGACGATCCGGGCGTGCTGGTGTTGTCGCAGTTCGCTGGCGCCGCGCACGAACTCACTGAGGCGCTGATCGTGAATCCGTTCGATCCCGACGCGATCGCCGATGCCATGCATTTGGCGTTGGCCATGCCGGTGTCGGAACGAAAGGCGCGGCACGTTGCGCTCAAGGAAAAGGTGTTTCGCACCAACGCTCAGCTTTACTGCCGGCGCTTCCTTGATGCGCTGCGCAAGCGTCCGGCGGCGCGGGCGGCGGCCTAGGCAATACCGAACGGCGGCGGATAGCGGATCAGTCCGCTATCGCCCGCGAGCGCGCCGGTCACGAGTTCGATGGCCATGAACGCATCGCCTGAGAAGGGCGCCTTGAGAGGCCGGGCGCGGGATGCCGAGAAGCCGAAGCGCGGATAGTAGCCCGGATGGCCAAGCACGATCACGGCATGCCATCCGCCGTCCTTGGCAAGGTCGAGGCCGGCGCGGACCAGCGCGCCGCCGATGCCGCTGTTCTGCCGGCCGGGCCGAACGGACATCGGCGCCAGCGAAAGGGCGGGCACGACATCCTCGTCGAGCGTGACGGTCAGTTCGCTGAACAGGATGTGGCCGATGACCGCGCTCTCATCGATCGCCACCAGTTCGACCGCAACAAGGCCGGCCACCCGCAGGTCCTCGACCAGCTTCGACTCGGCGGTACCGCCAAAGGCGGCATCATTCAGGCGCCGGATGGCATCGTCGTCGGTTTCGATGCGCCCGCGGATCACCACATCGTCTTGGCGGCGCGGCCCGCCCACTCGCGGTCGTAGGTCTCGCCGCCGACGCGGTCGGCGCTGAGCGCGGCCAGGATCTGGCCGGCACTGGGCAGCTTTCCGGGGGCGACATGGTGTGCGGCGTTCCAGAGGTCGGACCGCACCAAGGCACGGGCACACTGGAAGTAGACGGCATCGACTTTGATCACCGTGACCGAGCGCGGTGGCTTGTCTTCAACGGCGAAGGAGTCGAGCAGTTCCGGTTCGACACTGATGTGGGCGCGGCCGTTGACGCGCAGCGTGTTGCCGATGCCGGGGATCAGGAACAGCAGCGCGACCCGCGGGTCGCGGACGATGTTGCGCAGCGAATCGATGCGGTTGTTGCCGCGGCGGTCGGGCAGCATCAGGGTCGTCTCGTCGTGCACCCGCACGAAACCAGGCTTGTCGCCACGCGGCGAGCAGTCGAGGCCTTCGGGGCCGGAGGTCGCCAGCGACGCGAAGGGCGAGGCCTCGATATAGGCGCGGTAGTGCGGCGTGATCCGCGCCACTTCCTTGACGGTGGAGGTCTCGCCCGGCTGGCCGTAGAGCGCTTCGAGGTCGGCGATGGTGGTCAGGGTGTGGCGCGCGATCGTGTCGGGCATGGTCGGACTCATCAATTCCACCGTGCCGGCGAGCTGCCGAGTGGTTCGGCGGGACGGGCATAGAAGGCGGGTGTCTCGCTGAGCTGGACCACCGGCCGGAGATGGTTCAGCCGGCCGAACGGGCCGACGCTTTCGGTGATGAGGTTGGCCAGTTCGTCATCGGCGAGTTCTGCGGCACCCCTGCTCGCATCGACAGTGCCAAGGCTCGCGATCCAGTGCGCGACCTGGACCAGCGACACCCGCACCAGCCACGAACCACCCTGTTCGGCGCGCCGCGCGAGGCCGACCATGGCACCCAGCGCCGCGAGATAGCCGGCGATGTAGTCGTTGGCCTGCACCGGCATGTTGCGCGGCTTCTGCAGGGTGCCTTGCGTCGCGGTGAGGCCGGTTACGTTCTGCACGATAGAGTCGAAGCCGCGTCGTGCGGCCCAGGGGCCTTCGTGGCCGTAGGCACAGATGCTGACGCAGACGATGCCCGGCCGCAGCTCGGCCAGCCGCTCCGGCGAGAAGCCGCGTGCCGCCAGCGTTCCCGGCCGATAGCCTTGGGTAAAGATATCGGCCTCGCGCACCAGTCCGGTCAGCGTCTCGATGCCGGCCGGCTCGCGAAGATCGACCCAGGCGCAACGCTTGCCGTGGCCGGTGTCCATCAGCAGTTCGCTCTGATACGGCAAGTGAGGGGCGGCGATGTGGAGCACGTCCGCGCCATTCTCGGCCAGGACGCGGCCGCTGGTCGGGCCGGCCAGCACTCGGGTAAGATCCAACACGCGAACACCGCTGAGCGGCCTGTCGCCTTTCAGTAGCGGCCGCGCCGATGCCTCGCCGATCTTGACGATGTCGATCAAAGGCAGCTTTGCGACGGCGACGCCATGCGGATGGGCGTTCCATTCGTCACGGCTGCGCACGAGGCCGCCGACGCAGTCGCCGGCTGCAATTGCTTCTTCGATGGCGAGGCCATCCCATTTGGCGACGGCTTCGGCCAGCGCCTCGCGCGTCTCGGCCTTGGCGCCGGCAATGCGCAGTGCACCGGCACGATGGTGTGGATGGTTGGTGTGCAGGAACATGGTCCGGCCATCGCGTGTCGGATAGTGGCCGGCCAGCGGATCCCACGACACCGGCCGCTCGCCGTTGCGGCGGACATAGGTGTTCGAACGCAGTGACGCCGCTGCGGCGCGCAGGTCGATGCTTGCGGCCTGCGACTTTCCGCTCCGCAGGCGCCACAGATCGGAGACCGCAAGGCCGACTGCGCCCAATGATGCCGATCCGGCACGGCCGATGCGCCATGGCGTCGCGAAGACAGGATCGTCGCCGCCGGTGAAGGCGAGCGAATCGTCGGTGCGCCGGGCGCGGCCGAGCTGGCCAAGGACGTCGTGCGCCAGGCTCTCGCTCATTTGTCAGTCCAGGTATTCGGCATGATCCGGGTCAGCAGCGCCATCAGCACGTCAGGGCAGGTAATGTGCGGATTGTGGCTGGCATCGATCTCGTAGTGCTTCCAGTCGGACTCGCTCCTGGCGCGGTCGCTGAATTGGCGGAATACGTCGCCCGGCCCGTTGCGGGTTGCGTAAATGTAGTGGCGCGACGGTGGCGGCTCCTTCGACTCCAGCTTGAGCTTCTGTTCGAAAGTCCGGATCGGCTGTGGCCGGCGGCGCGGACTGGCCCAGGCGACATCTTCGGGCGCGGTGTCGGGTGGCATCGGATTGACGGGAAGCCGCCAGCCATCGCCGTCCTTCGCCGCGCCGGCCCGCATGTTGCCCTCCGCCTTGGGGCCGACGAGATCGAACAGGCTCTGGCCGTCGTGGGGCGCGAAGGCATCGATGTAGACCACGCGCGCGATGCGCTCGCGTGCTCTGTCGGTGACGCCGGTCGCCACCATGCCTCCGTAGGAATGGCCGATGAGGGTCACGTCCTGCAGATCTTCGAATTCCAGCACCGCCAGCACGTCCTGGATGTGGGTTGAAAGATCGATGTCGGGATTGGCCAGATGGGCGCGCTCGCCCAGTCCGGTATAGGTGGGTGAGAAGAACTCGTGGCCGGCAGCGCGCAGCAGGGGCCGCATCTTCTTCCAGGCCCAGGCCGCGGACCATGCGCCGTGCGCCAGAACGATCGTTGCCATTTCCTTTACCTCCCTCTGGAAAATACCTTTTTCCAGTGCTATTACGAATTAGTCGCAATGTCTGCCAAATCAACCATAGCATTAGGTGATGCGCGCGTGGGTTTTCGCGGCTGGATTCACGCACTTTCCGTTGGCAGTGACAGTACCGGCCTGCCCGGCGCCGAACTCGAGCGCCGCTTGATCGAACTGGGCTTTGTCGAGGGCGCCCGCGTGGAACTCCTGCATGAGGGCCTGTTCGGTGGCGATCCAATCGCGGTCCGGGTGGCGCAAGCGACGATTGCGCTGCGCCGGCAGGAGGCCATGTCGATCATGGTGAATGAGGAGGCCCCGGCGTGAATGCCGACGCATCCCTCGCTGCCCCGATCACCGCCTTCCCGATCGTGGCTCTGGTTGGCAACCCCAATTGCGGCAAGACAGCACTGTTCAACGCGCTCACCGGCAGCCGTCAGAAGGTTGCCAACTATCCCGGTGTCACGGTCGAGAAGAAGGTCGGCCGCGTCACCACGCCCGCCGGCCGCAGCCTCCAGATTGTCGACCTGCCCGGCACCTATTCGTTGCGCGCGCGATCGCCGGACGAGGAAATCACGCGCGACGCCGTACTCGGCCAACTGCGCGGTGAAGCGGCACCAGACCTGATCGTCTGCGTTGCCGACGCTTCCAACCTGCGGCTCGCCCTGCGGCTGGCGCTGGAGCTCAAGCGCGTCGGCCGACCGGTCGTGCTGTCGCTCAACATGATGGACATCGCGCGCAAGCGTGGCATCGAGATCGACGCCGGGCGTCTGGCGCGCGAACTTGGCTTGCCGGTCGTGAGTTCGGTCGCGGTTCGACGCGGCGGCACCGATGCGCTGTTGAGCGAGATCGACCGCACATTTGCCGGCCTGCCGATGGCCGGCATCTCGTCATGGAGCGCACCCGGTGCCGGCGAACTGCGCAACACCCAGCGCGAGGCCGACCGCCTGCTGGCCGCGGCGGTGCGCGGGTCGGGTGAGCGCGACGCCGGCACGGCGCGGATCGATTCCATTCTGCTTCATCCGGTGGCTGGGCTCGTGATTCTGCTGGCAATCCTGTTCGTCATGTTCCAGGCAGTGTTCGCCTGGGCGGAGCCGGCCATGAACGCGATCGAGGCGGGCTTTGCCTGGCTTGGCCTCCTGGTCGAGCGCGCGCCGCTGCCCGAGTTGCTGAAGAGCTTTCTCAAGGACGGGCTGATCGGCGGCGTCGGCAGCGTCATCGTCTTCCTGCCGCAGATCGTGATTCTCTTCTTCTTCATCCTCGTGCTCGAGGACCTGGGCTACATGGCGCGCGCGGCTTTCCTGATGGACCGCATCATGGGTGGCGCCGGCCTGCATGGGCGGGCATTCATTCCACTGCTGTCGTCCTTCGCCTGTGCGATCCCGGGTGTCATGGCTACCCGCGTTATCGACGACCGGCGCGACCGGCTGACCACCATCCTGGTGGCACCGCTGATGACCTGCTCGGCGCGCATTCCGGTCTACACGCTGATCATCGGCGCCTTCATTCCCGACACCGAGGTCTGGGGCTTCATTGGCCTGCAGGGGCTGGTGATGTTCGGTCTCTATGCCATCGGCATCGCCAGCGCGCTTGGCGTGTCGTTCGTCATCAAGCGCCTGATCTGGCGTGGAGTGCCGGGCGAGCCCTTCATGCTCGAGCTGCCGGACTACAAGATCCCGCGGATCAGGAGCCTGGCGATCGGACTGTGGACACGCGCCGCGATCTTCCTCAAACGGGCCGGTACGATCATCCTCGCCATGATGGTGCTGATCTGGGTGCTGGCATCGTTTCCGCAACCGCCCGACGGTGCCACCGAACCCGCCATCTCCTACAGCCTGGCCGCCACGATCGGCTCGGCGATGCAGCCGATCACCGCGCCGCTCGGCTTCAACTGGCAGATCAACGTGGCGCTGATTCCCGGCATGGCGGCGCGCGAAGTCGCGGTTGGATCTCTCGGCACGATCTACTCGATCAGCGGCGGCGAAGAAGCCGCCGACAAGATCGGTCAGGCGCTGGCTGGCCATTGGAGCCTGGCGACGGCGTTGGCGTTGCTCGCCTGGTATGTCTTCGCGCCGCAATGCGCGGCGACGCTCGCTGTCATCCGCCGCGAAACCGGCAGCTGGAAGTGGATGGGGGTGACCTTCTTCTACATGCTGGCACTGGCCTACGTGGCGGCACTCGCCACCTACCAGATCGCATCGGCGCTCTCCTGAAGCAGGCTTGGAGACGAAGAAGGCGATGCTGCGGTTCGCGACCACGACCTCTCACGGTGGCGGGCAGGGCAGGCGCGCCGACGGTGGCTGCAATGAAATACAGAGGTCCTCCGAACTCTTTCCGCGCAGATCTCCCCGGCCTATTGGCCGCCCAGAACACACAGCAGGTCCGCGCGCTGCTTGGCGCTGCGGATCGGCGGGCTGCCCATCCACTGACCGGGATACATCGCCTCGGGATCGGCGAGAAAGAGATCGAGCCTGTCGCTCGTCCAGAGATCGCCCCGGTCGCGCGCCGTGCGCAACGCCGGAGAATAATCGAAGGCCGGATCGCCGGCGACCGGCCGGCCGATCAGGCCCATGAGCTGCGGGCCGGGCTTCTGTCCTTTGTCTGCGGACAGCGCATGGCAGGCCAGGCAGGGCGCGAACGACGGCCGGTCGCACGGCTGGGCGTAACGCGGTGCCGGCCGTGGCAAGCAATGCCGCTGCGACGATCCGCAGGCGCACCGGTTCAGGCTTGCGGTTGGTCGATGACGACGATGCGGTTGGTGCCGGATTCGCCACCCCATGCCTCGCCTGGCCGGCCGGCCATCTGACGCACGTTGGCGCCCGGCTTGTCGGACGGGAACGAGAGGAAGGTCTCGGCCTTCGGGTCGAAGCGCATAATGGCGTTGGACGAGAAATCAGTCAGCCAGACCCCGTCATGATCATCGACATAGACAGAGTAGCAGCGCGGCCGCCCGCCCGGCAGCTTCCACTTCTTCCAGCTTCCATCCCTCGGGTCATGCATGGAAACATTGCCGCTGTTCCATTCGCTGATCCACAGCCGGCCCTGGCTGTCCGACCACACGCGGCGTGCGCCCTGCTGCGGCGTCGGCGGCTCGACGATGCGCGGCGCGCCGGAGACGAGATCGATCTGAGCGAGATAGTTTCCGGCCAGCGACACATACCAGACCGTGCCTTGCGGCGTCAGCGCGATGCCGTAGGGGCCGTAGCCGCGCGGCGCGTCCCATACCTGCATCTTTTCGGTCTTGGGCTCGAAGCGGCCGATCACCCCACCCTGGCCGGTGAACCAGAGCGTGCCCTGCCGGTCGAAGACCAGCGTGTTGAGGTTGGCGTGGGACGGCCCGCCGTTCAGTTTCCACAGGCGCACCCGGTGATCCTTGGGATCGACGCGGGCGATCGCGTTCTGTCCGCCCTCCGTCACCCAGGCAGCACCGTCGGGTCCGACCACGACACCGTGCGGCGCCGCCCCCGGGCCGAGATCGATCGCCTTCAGGCCGCCGTCGCGCGGGTCGAGCAGGTTGAGCGTGCCGTCGCGCTGGCCGCAGAACCACACCGTCCCATCGGCATTGCAGGCGACGTCGCGCGAGCCCGATCCCGGCCGGACATTGAAGGTACGGATGCGATAGCCGTGCAGCTCGCGGGTTTCGACGGCAGCACGGGCGGGTGACGTGAGGAGCGAGGGGGCGGCCAGAGTCCCGGCGGACAGAACGAGCAGGTGGCGGCGGCGCATGCGGGCCTCCTTGTGAAGGGCGAAGATCGACTGTGCGCCCCGTCGGTGGGGCCATCAATGGCAACCCGATAAATTGATCGTTACGTCCCGGCCGGCATGAACAGGCGATCGGTGTCGGGCACGCCGCGCCCCATCCCAGCCTCGACACCATCTACCCGCTGGGCTACGCCGCTCGACGATGTTCTCCCTGCCCATCCTGGCGGCGCTGGCGGCCGTGGCCGTCGTGACTTCCTTCGTTTCCGGCATCTTCGGCATGGCGGGCGGGATGCTGCTGATCGGCTTCCTGCTGGTCTTTCTGCCGGTGCCGGTCGCCATGGTGTTCCATGGCGTGATCCAGATCGCGGCCAACGGGTGGCGCGCCTGGCTGTGGCGGCATCATGTGAAGTGGAGCGTGGTCCTGAAATTCGGTGCCGGTACGGCCACGTCGCTGGTGGTCTTCTCGTTCTTCGATTTCGTGCCCGACAAGGCTCTGGTGTTGATGACGGTCGGTTTGACGCCGGTTCCTCGCCCTCGCCATGCCGAAGCGCTTCGCCCCCGACATCGAACGCCCCGGCCAGGCCTTCTTGGCCGGTGTGATTGGCGGTGCCCTGCAGCTCTTGTCGGGTGTGGCCGGGCCGATCCTCGACATCTTCTATGTCCGCACCGGCATGTCCCGGCAGGTCAATGTCGCGACCAAGGCCGCCGCGCAGGTGCTGGGGCACCTCACCAAAGTCGTGTACTTCGCCGCCGTGATCGAAGGGCCGGCCGGGCGCGACCTCGAGCAGTGGCTGGTGATGGGCTACGCCTGCGCCTTCGCCGTGCTCGGCACTGGCCTGTCCCGTCGTTTTCTCGACCGCATGTCGGACAAGCAGTTCTATCACTGGACGCGTCGTATCATCCTGGCGTTGGGTGCGGTCTATGTTGCGCAGGGAATCTGGCGGATGATGCAGGCATGACGGATGTGAAGGCCGAAGTGAGGGCGCTGCTCGATCGCCTGCCCGACGATTGCACGTTCGCCGACGTGCAGCGCGGCATCGCCGTGCTGATGTGGCCCAAGCAAGGGGATGGATCGCTCAAGCCGCCGGAGCGGCTCGAGCCCGAGGAAGTGAAACGTCGCCTGCGCGAATGGCTCAAGTCGGAGAAAAACAAATGAAGGACCGTGTCTCGATCGATTTCAAGGATGGCGTCGCCGACGTCCGTCTGATCCGCGCCGACAAGATGAACGCGCTCGATCCGGCGATGTTCGAAGGCATCCTTGAGGCGGGCGCGAAGCTTGCCGACTTGGAGGGCCTGCGCGCGGTCGTGCTGTCGGGCGAGGGCAAGGCGTTCTGCGCCGGTCTCGACATGGCGAGCTTTGCCGCCATGAAGCAGGACGGCGATGCCGTGCCGGGCGTGCGCGACCTTACGAAGCGCACCCATGGAATCGCCAACCGACCGCAGCAGTGCGCCTGGCTGTGGCGCCAGCTGCCAGTGCCGGTGATCGCCGCCGTCCATGGCGTGGCCTTCGGCGGCGGCTTCCAGATCGCGCTCGGCCCGGACATCCGCTACGCCACGGCCGACACGCGCTTCTCGGTGCTGGAGATAAAATGGGGCCTGGTGCCCGATCTCGCCGGCACCCAGCTCATGCGCCATCTCGCGCGCGAGGATATCGTGCGCGAACTCACCTACACCGGCCGCATCTTCAACGGCACCGAGGCGCAGCAGTACGGGTTCGTGACGCGCGTGGTCGACGATCCGCGGGCGGCGGCGCTGGAGACGGCACGCGAGATCGCCTCGAAGAGCCCCGACGCGATCCGCGCCGACAAGCGCCTGCTGAACCTCGCGGTCGCGACCGACGCCAAGGCCGGCCTTATGGCCGAGTCGATCGAGCAGCAGAAGCTGATCGGCTCGCCCAACCAGCTCGAAGCAATCCTGTCGAACCTGCAGAAGCGCGCCGCCAACTACAAGGATTGAGCCTGATGAACCGCCAATGGCTCTACGCCAAGCAACCCCAGGGCAAGATCGCCGCCGACACCTTCCAGTGGGCCGAGACGGCGATTCCGGTGCCGCAGGACGGCGAGGCGCTGGTGCGTACGCGCATGCTTTCGCTCGATCCCGCCAATCGCGCCTGGATGATGGGCAAGACCTATCGCGACGCGCTGCAACCCGGCCAGGTGATGAGCGGCTTTGCCATCGGCGAGGTGGTGGAGTCCCGGGCCTCGGGCCTGGCGAAAGGCGACATCGTCGAAGGCGACTGGGGATGGCAGGACTACGCCGTGCTGCCGAGCAAACGCCTGACCCGGCGCACGACCGACGCGCCGCTCGAAATGCTGATCGGGCCGCTCAGCATCACCGGCCTCACCGCTTACTTCGGCCTGCTGGACGTCGGCCGGCCCAAGCCCGGCGACACGGTGCTGGTCTCGGCGGCGGCCGGCGCGGTCGGCACCATTGTGGGCCAGATCGCCAAACTGGTGGGCTGCCGCGTTGTCGGCACCGCGGGCGGCCAGGACAAGTGCGACTGGCTGGTGCGCGACCTCGGCTTCGACGCGGCGGTCGACTACAAGGCGGGCGGCGTGCGCAGGGCGCTGGCGGCGGCCTGTCCCGACGGCATCGACGTCTATTTCGACAACACCGGCGGTGTGGTGCTGGACGCAGCCCTGTCGCTGATGAATTTGCGCGGCCGCATCGCCTGCTGCGGCAACGTCTCGCAATACGACGTCGACAAGCCAGCGCCCGGACCGATGGCGGTGCCGGGGCTCGTGGTCACCAAGCGGCTGCGCATGGAAGGCTTCATCGTCATGGATTTCTTCGATCGCCGTGCCGAGGCCGAACAGCGTCTGGCGCGCTGGGTCGCCGACGGCAAGATCAAGGCCGTGGTCGATGTCGTCGACGGCCTCGACAAGGCGCCCGAGGCACTGATCGGGCTCTTTGGTGGCAAGAACCGCGGCAAGAGGGCAGTGCGAGTCTAACCGCCCGCTATTTGCCAGTGAACTTCGGCTTCCGCTTCTCGACAAAGGCCTGGACGGCCTCCTTGTGGTCGGCGGAGCGCGAGGCCGAGACCAGGCGCTCGGCCTCGCGATAGTGCGCGGTGGCGTAGTCGATGTGCATCGCCTCGTCGAGGTTGTCCTTCATGTGGCGCAGCGCAATGCGCGGGCCGTCGGCCAGCGACCTGGCGAAGGCGAAGGCCTCATCCTGCAGTGTCGTGTCTTCGACCACGCGGTTGAAGAGGCCGATGCGCTCGGCCCGCTCGGCGTCGACCTTCTCCGAGGTGAGCATCAGCTCGCGTGCGCGCATCGGCCCGACGGTGCGCGTCATCAGCCAGGCGATGCCGTAGTCGCCCGACAGGCCGATCCTGGCGTAGCCGGTGGTGGCGAAGGCCGACCTGGCGGCGATGCGGATGTCGCAGGCGAGCGCGATGGCAAGGCCGGCGCCCGCTGCCGCGCCGGGCAGGGCGGCGATCGTGGGTTTGCGCACCGCGACCAGCGCGCCGGTCAGATGCATCTGGCGCCAGCGCAGGTCCGAGAGTCGCTCCTCGTAGCTCATCTGGCCGCGTGGACCCCGGCCGCCCATACCCTTGACGTCGCCGCCGCTGCAGAAAGCGGTCCCGGCGCCGGTGATCAGCAGGGCGCCGACATCCGGATCGTCGCCGCGGGCCTTGATCTGGTCGCGCAACGCCTGCGTGAGATCGGGCGACATTGCATTGCGCGCTTCGGGGCGATTGAGCGTGATCAGCGCCACGCCGTCCTTCACGACGCACAAAAGTTCATTTGTGCCGGTATCGATTTCCATGGGAACTTCTCCTTGCCATGACATTCCCGATCACCGAACACACCGTCAAGACCGCCCGGCACACCACCGGCTATCTCGCTTGCGGAGCGAAAGACGCGCCGCTCTTGATCTTCGTTCACGGCTGGCCCGAGCTGTCGCTGTCGTGGCGGCATCAGCTTCCGGCCTTTGCCGCCCTCGGCTTCCGCTGCATCGCGCCGGACATGCGCGGCTATGGCCGTTCGAGCACCTACCCGCGCCACGAGGATTTCGCCCAGGAGCCGATCGTCGCCGACATGCTGGAACTGCTGGCGTCGCTCGGTCGCGACAAGGCGGTGTGGATCGGCCACGACTGGGGCAGTCCGGTGGTCTGGAATATCGCCAGCCACCATCCCGACAAGACGGTCGGCGTGGCGAGCCTCTGCGTGCCCTATCTCTCGACCGGTTTTACGCTCGAGAGCGTGGTGCCGCTGGTCGACCGCGCCGTCTATCCCGAGGACAAGTTCCCCGCCGGCCAGTGGGACTACCAGTTCTTCTACGAGGAGAACTTCGACAAGGCCTGCAAGGGTTTCGAGGCCAACATCCGCAACGTCGTGAAGGCGCTGTTCCGCAAGGGCGACCCGGCACGCGTCGGCAAGCCCGCGCCGACCTCGATGGTCCGCGCGGCCGGCGGCTGGTTCGGCGGCGGCCCATGCCCCGACGTGCCGCGCGATGGCGACGTCATTACCGAAGCCGACATGGAAGCCTACACCGCGGCGCTGACCCGCAACGGCTTCTTCGGACCCGACTCGTGGTACATGAACCACAAGGTCAACGGCGCCTATGCAAAGCGGGCGAAGAATGGCGGCAAGCTTGCGATGCCTGTCCTGTTCCTGCACGGCGCCTACGATACGACCTGCGAGACTGTGAAGTCGAAGCTCGCCGACCCGATGCGCCGCGACTGCGCCGATCTTGTTGAGGTCGTCGTGAACTCCGGCCACTGGATGGCGCAGGAGCAGCCGGTCGCAGTCAATGCCGCGCTGGCGAAGTGGCTGGCGGGCAGACTGCCGGGATACTGGAAGAGCTAACCGCGTGCGGCCATCAGCGCCGCCCGCCGTTCCAGGCTCGTCGCCGGCCACAGCGTGGCGGCGTCGTAGGAGGCAGGAAATACCGGCACATTCTCAGGCAACACGACCCATGGCTGCTTCGACACGGTGTGGATATGGGCATCCGGTGGCAACCGGTCGGGCTCGTCGAGCGTGCCGACACGCATGAAGCGGATGGCGTCGCCGGCGACGACATAGTTGCTCCACACCGCGATGCGGCACTTGGGGCAGCGCGCGATCTTCTGGCCCTTGCGGCTGGCCGACGGGGTGAGGATCGTCTCGACTTCGCCCTCCAAGAGCTCCACCCGGTCGGCTTCGATCATGGCATTGAGCGCGAAGGCCGTGCCCGACTGGCGCTGGCACCAGCGGCAGTGGCAGCAATTGACGAACATCGGTTTGGAACTCAGGCGATAGCGCACATGGCGGCAAGTGTAGCCGCCTTCAAAGGTCTCGCTCGTGCTGGCCATCATGCGACGCTCCCCACTATGGTGATGGCAAGAAATAGCATTCTGCCGGGGGAGTGAACATGGCCGGACGATTGAAGGGCAAGGTGGCGGTGGTGACAGGTGCTGCGCCGCGCGGCGAAGGTGTCGGCAACGGCATGGCAACCGCGATCCTGTTCGCGCGCGAAGGCGCCAAGGTGGTGCTGGTGAACAGGAGCGCGGAACGCGCCGAAAAACTCGCCAGGCAGATCACGGACGAAGGCGGAGAGGCGGCCGTCTTCGCGGGTGACGTGGCCAAAGCCGACGCTGCCGAGGCGATGGCGGAATTTGCCGTCAGGAAGTATGGCCGGCTCGACATCCTGCACAACAATGTCGGCATCGGCGCACCGGGCACGCCCGAGACGGTGACCCTGGCCGACTGGAACAAGGTGCTGGAGGCCAACCTCACCACCACCATGCTCTGCACGAAATATTGCCTGCCGCGCATGAAGAACGGCGGCGGCGGATCGATCATCATGGTGTCGTCGATTGCCGGTGCGCTCGGCTTGATCGGCAGCCCCGGTGCGGTGGCCTATGCGACGGCCAAGGCCGGGCTGCACGGCTTCACGCTGTCGGTCGCAGCCGATTATGCGACCCAGAATATCCGCGCCAACTGCATCGTCGTGGGTTCGGTGCACACGCCGATGGTGGCCCATCTCGGCGCCGAGGCGCGCGAGCGGCGCAAGAAGCTGGTGCCGATGCAGGTCGAGGGCACGGCCTGGGACATCGCCCATGGCGCGGTCTATCTCGCCTCCGACGAATCGCGCTGGGTGACGGGCCTGATGCTGCCGATCGACGGCGGCCTCGTCGCGCTCAGACAGTGGCCGAGGTAGAATGCGTGGCGAGGCGGCGGCGCCCGCCCGACTTCACTCCTTGAACACGACCTCGCGGC
>CALDNT010000008.1 GCA_937915145.1 uncultured Reyranella sp. | reverse complement strand
CCTTGTCCTCGAAGGAGTTGACCCGGCGGGCGCGCCGGGCGGGGCATGGCCAAAGGTTCGGGCCAGCGCCAGGACAGCAGCGATCGCGCGATCCCGAACATGGGATCGACGCTGCCGCGGCCCGGGTCTTTGGGAAGCGCTGGCTATGATGATCGGCTAAAAAGGCCGCTCTGGGTACTTGGACCGGGTGGCCTGAGCTTTAGATGCACGAAACGACGAGAATATCAGAAATATAGGACAAATCCTGTTGAGCCTGTGAATCCAGTTCTGCATCCCTGCCATGTCCCGGACGCCAACAACCGCTACCACACGCTCGGCGACCAGCTGCACCCTGTCGGCAACGGGCTGGGACGCTGCGGTGTGTGGGGCCTCCGCGCCCCGGCCCGTTGCATCACCGTCCCGCGAGGGACATACAGAGGCACAAAAGAGGCCAGCAATCTCAAGCTAAAACTGGTCCGATAAAACAGGGCAGGTCAGCTACGACGCCGACTGGTTCCGGGCCGCGCTGGCAGCGCGCGATATTGCCTCGTGCATTCCTTCAAGGGCCAACCGCAAGATCGCCGTCGCCTACGACAAGGTTCTCTACAAGCAACGTCACAAGATTGATAACATGTTTGGTCGCCTCAAGGACTGGCGACGTATACACACACGTTATGATCGATGCGCTCACACTTTCATGTCTGCCATCGCAATCGCTGTTACCGTTATCTTCTGGCTCTGATCAATGAATCCTGACCCTAGGTCCCAGCATTTCTAGATCGCAAAAACTTGTGGATGTGCAAGACCATTGGAGTAGCGATAATGATCCAGCAACTCACCAAAAGCTGGATCGTCGCCAAAAGCCCCGTCCAGTAAAAGCTGAATACGGCTGGTACGTTCAATCCGCGGCGACGGCTGCCGTTCCAGTCTGAGCCGGCAAAATCGCAGACTACACTCACGAGCCACCAGATGATTAGGAGACCGACAGCCAAGACGACTGGCACCCACATGTACCCGCTCCGGAGAGGTCCACGAGCGATCATGCCACGCGATGTCAGCCCGTATGGAGCCGCGCCCTGGCGTAGAGCCTCCTCACACGCAGAAAACCATACCATTGCAGATCGCAGCACGGACACACCCAGAATGCCTGTGCTCAACGATAAGACAGTGGTGCTGATCAACGTGTACGCTCTAGCCCAGCACCGATCGCCACAGTCGTTGAATGAGACCTGCCGAAAATGCGCCCAGATGAGATCATTGAACAACCCGGCGATCGCCAACATAACTGTTGTTGGAACAAAACCGAATGCGATCAGCAACGCGAACGGAGCCAAGCCCGCTATCGCCAGATACCGCAAGCCGCCATACCGGGCCCGATATAGATCGCGAGGAAAGGTACGCCCACCACCAAGGTCTATCCGGTTAGACAGCAAGGTCCGCTGCGATGACTTATCGAAACCGGTCACTGCCCTCTCCGCTTGCGAGTTTGCCATGAATTGGCGCGTCGGTGAAGAAAGTAAGCATCGCTCGGGCCATAGGTGTTGACGGGGAACAGATTGGGTCTACGACCCAACTATCAAACGCGCCTGTGATATTCGATCCTGATATGGGCGGTTGCTGCAGTTGGTTGTAGAACTTCTCGAATAACTGGCCAACCTGCGTCCGCAGATGCAGCGGCACATCAGCAAGAGGGTTAGACATGTGAGACTCCCGTCATCCGATTTAGCAGTCGCCGGAGATTAAGTGTCGTAACGGTTAGGACACCCACCAGCATGACGCCCGAAAATTGGGTGAGGCCCATAACAACGGTTGTCCAGACGGCGCCGACAATGCTTGGCGCCTCACGGCCACCCTTTATTGCACGATCAATTCCGGCGAGGTGATAGAGGAGATAGGAACCGGTAAAGAGAAGGGTTCCTAAAAGCAGCGCGCCAGCTAATCCAACGAGCGCGCTTAAACCCGCACTCGGCGGTGGCCTTGCTTGACCGTTCGCCGTTCTTCCGAAGGGTGCGGCTCCCTAGCGAAACGCTTCATTTGTAGCAATCCAGTTCTGTGCGGACAGCGATATCGCCGCGACAGCTGCGAATACCGTTATCAACCAGGAAAGGGGGATGGCGACCAAGCCGCAGCTCATCATCCAACACTGGCTGGCACAGGCGCCGATGGAGACCTTCATTATGTGACTCCAGAACAGACCAGCGAACCACCCTGCTGCCAAAACTAGCAGCCATTCCGGCGTCAATACTCCGCTTAGCAAGAGCACCGCGGGAGAGAAACCAGCAAGCCAAAACAAGGTGAATATGCTGGCGGCGCAGAAGGTCTCGGCTAACGAGCCCGAGCGGGAGCTCAATCTGATTGCCGTGCTGACCGGCCTGCCGCGCGCCGCAGTCGAAAAGCTCGACATGCGCGACTACATGGCGTTGCAGCGCAAGCTCGCCGAGTTCATGAAGCCCTAGGGACGCACAGCCGTACTCTTGCCCATGCTTCGAGACGGCCGCTGGCGCGGCCTCCTGAGGCGCGTGGTGAACCACCCTCACCGCTCCCTCCCGCTCTCGTGTCGATACCGCAGGATCAGTGACAGCACATATTCGATCACCCGGCGGTCGCCGGTGATGATCTCGGCGTTGGCGGCCATCCCGGGGGCGATCGCCACGCGCTTGCCGTCGATGTTCATGTCGGCGGCGTCGAGGCGGACACGGACCTGGTAGATGAGGCCGAGCTTGTCGTCCTGGTTGGCGTCGAGGCTGACAGCCTGCTCTGAGCCTGCCGAAGGGTCGATCACCTCACCCTCCACGGCGCCGTAGCGGGTGAAGGGGAAGGCGTCGAACTTCACCGTCACCTTCTGGCCGGCCAGAACGAAGCCGATGTCCTTGTTCAGCACCATGGCCTCGATCTCGGGCGTGGCCGAGAGCGGCACAATGTTGAGCAGCGTGTCGCCGGGCTTGACCACCCCGCCCACCGTCCAGGCGGCGAGGTTGGTCACGGTGCCGTCGATCGGCGAGACGAGGCTCTGAAGGTCGAGGCGCTTCCTGGCCTTCAGGATCTCCTGCTCGGCGGCGGCGCGCTTTTCGGTGGCAAGGCAGCACAGCGTGTCGCTGCGGTCGCGCATCAGCGGCAGGGGGGCGCGAAAGCCGGGAGACATGCCCATAGAATCGCTGCCCGCGCAGGGCGAGGCAAGCCATCCGCGCGCATATCTCTGGCAGGCCGCCGCCTCTTCGGAAAACCTCAGACCGGCCGGCTGCCCTCGATCAGCACGCGCTGCATGATGCGCGTCTCGCCCACCGGATAATCGATCATCACCCGGTGCATGGTGGCGCGGTTGTCCCACACCACGATGTCGCCCCTCTTCCAGACATGGCCGAAGTGGTGCTGCGGCTTGCGCGCCTCGTCGGCCAGCTCGTCGAGCAGGGCATCGCTCTCGGCCCGCTCCATGCCGACGATGCGGTCGAGCCGGTTGGGGTTGAGGTAGAGTGCCTTGCGGCCGGTGTCGGGATGGGTCCGCACCAGCGGATGTTCGACGTCGGGCGTCTCGGCGATTTCCGCCGGCGTGCGCGGCGACGGCCGGTTGCGGGCGCGCGGCGTGTCGTAGCCGTGGATCGCGCGCTTGCCGTCGATCCGCTTCTTCGTGGCCTCGGGCAGCGCCTCGTAGACCGAGTGCATGTTGCAGAACCAGGTCGAGCCGCCCTGGCTCGGGATCTCGATGCTGTGCAGCAGCGTCGCCTTGGCCGGGATGGCGAAGTACGAATCGTCGGTGTGCCAATCCTCGGCCCGGAGCGCGGTCTTGTCGGTGGTGCCGTCGGTCATCAGGGTACTGACCATCACCGAGACTTCCGGCACCTCGCCGCTGCGCTTGTAACGCAGGAGCTGGGTCTGGGGCTTGCCGAAGGCCGCCGCGAAATCGCGGGTCTGGGCCGGCGTCATGGGATCGCCCGGGATCACCACCAGCAGGTGCTCGGCCAGCGCCCGGTTCAGTGTCGCGGCCAGTTCGGGTTCGTTGGCTTTCGCCCGGTCGAGGCCTTCGAGGCGGGCGCCCAGGGCGCCCTTCGATGAAACAATTTCAAGCATGGCAGCAACCTAGCGCGGCGCGGGGATGGAAGCCAATTCCTCCGTCAAAGCCGAGGCGTCAAGTCAGCGCGTTCAAGGTAAGCTTGAGAGAGGTCGGATTGAAGACGTCGCGATTCGGACCGGCATCGCCTGCTACTTCATCGTATCCGTAGCAAAAGGCGTGGTTGTCTATCCCGTACTTGTGAATGATCCTCGCATATTCGCAGATCGGACTCTTGGCGTAGTAGAGTGACCGTTCCTCCTGCGGAACGGGGAAACCGGCGTCCGGATAGAACTTCAGGGTGGAACGAAGGAACGACGCTCCAAGCGCCGCACAGATCGCCCTGCCGACGCCGTCGTCCGGCGACGAAATGATGTTCTGCGCATAGCACTGCCGCGTCGTTGGAAGCGGTATCGAGTATTCAGATGTCGCCTTGCCGGCGTCGTCCTTTGCCTTGTCTGGCGCGAAGACGAAGCCGTGGGAGGCTATCGTGACGCTTGTGTAGTTCACGCCGGCATATTTGAAGACCAAAGGCGTGCCGTGCTGGTAGAACCGCCCGACTTCCGCGATGTAGTCATCGAGCTGATTTTTTGGAAACACACCCAGATCAAGTGCCTTGAGCGGCATCAGTATTCTGGGAATCCCAACAACTGGAATGGCAAGATCCTTCCAGGGTTTGCCGGCTGCCAGCAGGTCATTGATAATATTTATCCTTGCCTTATTCGAATCGAATCCGCCGACAATCGTCAATGGCTTCTTCGGATTGCTGGGATCGTAGCCACTGTGCTCGATCTTAAACGGCAAACCGAACGCGTCGACTTGGGTCGTATTCATATGGAGAACAGTGTGCGTGCCGTAGTCGTGCCATGTCCCCTCGACAAAGTCCCAGTAGTCCTTGTAGTTCGGGCCGCTCGGACTGTCGGCGCTCACCGCTTCCGGAATGCCGAACTGGTCGGTATTGATCAGCAGCGGATTGCCCAGCGAGATGTAGACCCTCACCGCATCGAGTTGCGGAAAGGAAACGGAAAAGACGTTGTTCGCAGTGTCTCTTTGAAGTTTCAGCCCATAGGACTTTTTCACCCCCTCCCTGTCGAAGAGCGTGCAGTCCCCTTTGTAGTCCGAGAGATAGTAGGTGTTGTTCTTCGGCTCTAGCGGCTTCGTGGTTCCAAACATGTAGAGGTACAGCAGGTCTGCGCTGCTGTTGTTGACGATCGTGAAGGGAATAAGTTCACGGCCGATGTTGTTCTTTGGCATCTGAGCCCCCCAAGGATTGATTGCAAAGACGGACAGCTGACTGATCTCGGCCCCCAATCTGGAAGGAAAATCCGGCCACTAAATAGGCGATCTATTGAACGCTTCTACAACCGGACGGTATTGGGTGTGGCGCAACACTGCAGCCTGCGCTTTCGCATACCTTGGAAACCGAAGGAGAAAGTCTGCTCCTCTTTTTGCAGACGGAGCGCGGACTATCGGACCGAAGAGATCATGTCGTTCATCCACGCCTTGGCCCGATTAAGCAGAGCCTTCGTCCGCTGCCAAGCCGGCAGCGCACGGACGAAAGCGTAGAGTCTGTCGCGCCACGCAAAGACCCAGGTCTCGGCCCGAAGGAACCACGGCATCGTCACCAGGGTCGGCCGCAGAACCAGGTAAAGCCGCGCCAGCAGCGCCGTTGCCACGACCTTGCCGAAAGCGATGCTGGCTGCCGCCAACCCGAACCGGCCCTGCAGCGCAAAGAACACGGCGGCCAGTTTTACCGGCAGGACCAGGGTCGACGGCGCCACGAAGGCAATGAGCGCGGCCCACGGCGGCAGCCCGGCCAGCCAGCGCTCAAGGCGCGCGACCGCGGGCAGTCGCGCAAACGCCGCCATCGCGGCGCCGAGGTAGCGCAGCAGCACCTCTTCGAAGAAGACAATCGCCGCCGCTACCGGCACGAAGGCCAGTTCAAGCGCGCGTTTGAGGTGGCGTTTCATCGGGCAGGCATCTAAATCCGGGATACAGGCATTTTGGTGTTCCCCATGTTCCGCCGCCGCACGATCTCCCAGCTCATCGCAACCGCCGCCCTGTTGCCCGTTCCCGCAGCAGCACAAGGCGGCCGGCCACCGTCGCGGATCGCCTTCGGTTCGTGCGCCGACCAGGCCCAGCCGCAGCCGATCTGGGACGCCATTCTCGCGTGGCGGCCCGACCTTTTCATCTTCATGGGTGACAATGTCTATGGCGACTTCAGGGGCGCCGATGCCACCAAGCTCAAGAGCGCCTACGAGACGGCCAGCCAAATTCCGGGCTACGCCAGGCTGCGCGAGACCGTCCCTCACCTCGCGGTCTGGGACGATCACGATTATGGGAAGAACGACGGGGGCGTCGAATTTCCCTACAAGGCGGTCGCCAAGGACGAGTTCCTAAAGTTCTGGAAGGTCCCCGCAACCGACATCAGGCGCACGCGCGACGGCATCTACACGTCGCAGATCGTCGGCCCCCCTGGCATGCGGCTGCAGATCATGCTGCTCGACGTCCGCTGGTTCCGCTCGCCGCTCAAGCCCACGGACAAGCGTGGTGCGCCCGGCAAACAACGCTACCTGCCCGACCCGGATCCCGCCAAGACGATGCTGGGCGACATCCAGTGGCGCTGGCTGGGCAACGAACTGCGCAAGCCCGCCGACCTGCGCCTGATCGTGTCGAGCACCCAGGTCCTGGCCGAGGGCCACGGCTTTGAGCGCTGGGGCAACTTTCCGCTCGAACGCCAGAAGCTGTTCGATACGATCCGCACCGCGGGAGCGAACGGGATCGTGTTCCTGTCCGGCGACCGCCACATCGGCGCCCTTTATCGCGAAGCGCCGCCCGGCCTCTACCCGCTCCTGGAAGTCACCTCGAGTGGACTGAACAAGGTCTACGCCACCGCCAGGGAACCCGGTCCCAACCGGGTCGGCGACCTGCTGGCGGCCGCCAATTTCGGCACGCTCGACATCGACTGGCCGGGACGCCGGCTGACGCTGGCGTTGCGCGACGTCCAGGGCGATGTCCGGCGATCGCTCGCTATTCGCTTCGACGAGTTGCGCGGCGCCGGATAGCGGATCCGCCTACCGGATGGGGAAGGCCAGCAGAAACAGAACCGCGCAGGCCAGGACGAACGACAGGCCCTTCCAGAACAGGTTTGGATTTCTCTCCAGCAGCGGCGTGGGCGAGGCCCTGAGAAACTCTTCGCGAGGGTGACGCAGGTCGTACATGAACTTGGAGAGCGCCTCATAGCGCTTGTAGGGATCGGGGTGCACGGCCATTTCGAGCGCCCCGTCGACCCACACCGGGACATCGGGATTGCGACGGCGGGCGGAATGGTAGGCCAGCTTGCGTTGCCCCGACCTGGTCCGGGCCTGGGCGACCTGGGCGTCGTAGGGCAACTGGCCGGTCAGCATCTGATAGGCGATGACGCCGAGCGAGAACAGATCGGACCGCGGCGAGCCGCCCTCGGACAGGAAATACTCCGGCGCGGTGTATTGCGCGGCGCCGAGGATGGCGTTGCCGTCGATGGCCGGCGAGGCTTCGAGCACGCCGGCCACCCTGACGGAGCCGAAGTCGATAATCTTCACCGTTCCCATCGCATCGATCATGATGTTCTGCGGCCGCAAATCCTGATGCAGCATTTCCTTGCGGTGGAACGCCTGCAATCCCCGGGCAATCTGTTCGACGATCCCCCGGACGGTTTCGAGTTCGGGCCTCGGATTGTCGATCATCCACTGCGCCAGGGTCTTTCCCTCGACGTGCTCGGCAACGACATAGAGATAGTTGCGCTTTCGCGACTGCAGGCTCGGCTTCAGGACGTGGGCGTTGTCGATGCGCCGGGCGACCCACTCCTCCATCATCAGCCGCTTGAGATAAGCCGCATCGCCGCGCAGGTCGATCGACGGGATTTTCAGGGCAACGGTCTCGCCGCTTTCGGTGTCGGCCGCCAGATAGATATGGCTGCGGCTGCTGGCATGGATCTGCCTGATGATCTTGTAGCCATCGAACGTCATCCGCGCCTCGAGCAGCGGCGGCAGTGGCAGTTCGACCGCCGACCCGAAGACTTCGCTGGCCTCGCCGGCCGGCAACTCGTCGACCCGGACGATTTGGACCGTAAGGTTGTCGGGACTGCCCTGGTCAAAGGCCTTGTCGACGATCGCCCTGGCAGCGCGATCGAGATCGCCGGCATGATCGGCGATAGTCCGGGTGACATAGGCATCGCCGACATGTTCGTACACACCGTCGGTCGCCATCACCAGGACATCGCCCTTCTCGAGCGGAACCGCGCGGTAGTCGATCTCGATCTCGGAGTCCGCTCCCAGGGCGCGGCCAAGATAGGACTGCTCCGATGCTATGACGACCCGGTGATCGTCGGTCAGTTGTTCGAGGGCGTTTCCGGACACGCGATAAATGCGCGAGTCACCGACATGGAAGATGTGTGCGGTGGCCGATTTGACCACCAGCACGCTGAATGTGCAGACGTAGCCCTTGTCCCTGTCGTAGGCATACTGGCTGCGCCGGGTCTGTGCGTGGAGCCAGGAATTGGTCGCCGAAATGACCCGCTGCACCGATGTCTTCACCGACCACGAATCCGACGTGCAGTAATAGTCCGTCAGGAAACTTTTGACCGCGGACTCCGCGGCAATCCGGCTGACGCTGCTGCTGCTGATGCCATCGGCCAAGGCAATCGCAATTCCCTTGAGGCCGAGCGCCGGCTGCTCGGGGATGAGCGCCCCGTGGAAATCCTGATTGGCCTCCTTCCGGCCCTTGTCGGAATGCTGCCCGATCGAGAGTCTCAATTCACGCAACATCGGTGTCGCCCAAGGCAGGAAGCCTCACCCGAGGAGGGTGAGGCTCCGTGACGTCAACAGAACTAGTCGAGGCTGCGCTTTGGCCCCGTCTTCACGTGCGTGGCGTACAGGGTCAGGCCGGTAAACGCCAGCCCGCCAACCAGATTGCCGACCACGGTCGGGATCTCGTTCCAGATGAGATAGTCCATGATCGTGAAGTGGCCGCCAAGCAGCAGGCCCGACGGGAACAGAAACATGTTCACGATCGAATGCTCGAAGGTCATGAAGAAGAACAGCATGATCGGCATCCACATCGCGATCACCTTGCCGCTGACCGACGTGGAGATCATGGCGCCGACGACGCCGGTGGAAACCATCCAGTTGCAGAGCATACCGCGAATGAACAGGGTCAACATGCCGGCGGCGCCATGGTTGGCATATCCGACGGTGCGGCTTTCGCCGATATGCCCGATGACGACTCCGACTTTGTCGGGCGGGCTCGAGAAGCCGAAGGTGAAGACGCAGGCCATCATCACCGCGACTGTGAACGCGCCGGCAAAATTGCCGATGAAGACCAGTCCCCAGTTACGCAGCACGCCACGCAACGTCACCCCCGGTCGCTTATCGATCAAGGCGAGCGGGCACAGCACGAAAACACCGGTGAGCAGGTCGAAGCCCAGCAGGTAGAGCATGCAGAAGCCGACGGGAAACAGCGCGGCGCCGACGATCGGCACGCCGGTCTGCACATTGATCGTTATCGCGAACGCCGCAGCCAGGGCGAGGATGGCGCCGGCCATATAGGCGCGGATGACAGTATCGCGCGTCGACATGAAGATCTTGGATTCGCCGGCATCCACCATTTTCGTGACGAATTCCGACGGTGCGAGATAAGCCATCAATAGTCCCCTTGAATTTCCGGTTGGAGGGAGGGTTGCTTCATTTTCATCGAGCGGCGGCGTGCTTGTTCATGGAGCCGACTTCAGGCCGCCTTGTCCGCGACGGTGCCCAGCGCAATGAACAGGCGCTCGTTTTCGACCCGTGCCGGAACGGTCTTCACCGAGCCTTCATCGGCGCCGAGCGCCTTGCCGGTCTCGAGCGAAATCACCCAATTGTGCAGCGGGCAGGTCACCGCCGTGCCGTGCACGATGCCCTGGGAGAGCGGCCCGGCCTTGTGGGGACAACGATCCTCGATGGCGAAGACCTGGCCGTCGCCGGTGCGGAACACCGCGAGCCTGCCTTCGGGCGTGTTCACGCACCGTGCGCCACGCAGCGGAATGTCGTCGACGGCGCCGATTTCGACCCACTTCACGATGTTCACTCCGCGGCCTCCGCGAAGCCTACCGTCGCCATTGGTCGGAACTCGTGCTTGTCCTTGCCCGAGACGCGCTCGGACCACGGATCGACCTGGGCGAACTTCTGCGAATGGACGAAGCGGTCGAAATAGGCTTGCCGCTTGCCGGCGTCCTGGACGATCTGGCGTTTGATCTCATCGACGCCGACGCGAGCGGCCCATTTGTAGATACGTTCGAGATAGCGGCCCTGCTCGCGATACATCTGGACCACGGCCGCGATGTGCTCGAGCGCCTCGTCCTCGGTCTTCACCTGGCCGAGGATCACCGTGCCCTTGATGTCGAGACCGGCGGCGCCGGCAAAGTGGATCTCGTAGCCGGAGTCGACGCAGATCACGCCAACGTCCTTGCAGGTGGCCTCGGCGCAATTCCTCGGGCAGCCGGAGACTGCCATCTTGACCTTGGCGGGTGTCCACGAACCCCACATGAACTTCTCGATGCGGATGCCGAGGCCGGTCGAATCCTGGGTGCCGAAACGGCACCAGTCG
>CALDNT010000007.1 GCA_937915145.1 uncultured Reyranella sp. | reverse complement strand
CGGCCAGCATCAGCGGGAAGGTAAAGACCACCACGAAGTTGAAGCCCCAGTTGCTGATCGAGGCCATGCTCATGCCAGGTCCGCGCGCCCGCAGCGGGAAGATCTCCGACATCAGCACATGTGGCAGCGGCCCGATGCTGATGGCAAACGACGCGATGTAAAGCATCAGCGCCACGATGATGACCCACGACGGCACGAGGGCAGGATTGACCACCGCAACCGCAATCGTGAGCATTGTCGCGGACGTGCCGACAAAGCCCAGGATCAGCAGGGGCCGCCGCCCGACCTTGTCGATGAGGTACATGGCCAGGACGGTCGTCAGCAGGTTGACCGTTCCGATACCGACCGTCGCCAGAATCTGGGTACTCGTGTTGTCGAAACCCGCGCGGTTGAAGATCTCCGGCGCGTAGTAGATCACGGCGTTGATGCCGCTGAGTTGCTGGAGGAAAAAGAGGCCGGCGCCGACGATCACCGCCGGCCGAATCTTCGGTTCCAGCAACGCCTTGTAGCCCGACTTTTTGCCGACTTCGGCCCGCGCGGTACTGACGATCTCGTCAAACTCGCCTCCGACCGCTGAGGCAGCACCACGCAGGCGCTGCAGGCTGGTCCGTGCCTCAGCGGCAAATCCCTTGAGAATCAGCCAACGAGGTGATTCCGGCAGGAAGACGAGCCCGACGAAAAACAGCAAGCCCGGCAGGGCCCCGAGCGCGAACATGAGGCGCCACATGCCGTCGTCGTTCCACGGGATGTCGGCCTCGGCATCGATGGCGAGGCCGGTCAGGTAGGACACCAGAATGCCGACGGTAATGGCGAGCTGATAGGTCGAGACCAGCGCGCCGCGAATGCGCAGCGGGGCGGTTTCGGAGATGTAGAGTGGCGCTGTGACTGCGGCGAGCCCAATCGCCAGGCCCAAGATGAGGCGCGCCAGGATGAGCATCCAGACTGCGGTGATGCTGGCAGCCATCAGCGAGCCGAGCGTGAAAAGCGCGGCGGCTGCCATCAGCGCGCGGCGGCGGCCGAAGCGGTCGGTGATGCGGCCCGCGATGCTGGCGGCGATGAGTGCTCCAAGTGGAACCGCCGCCGTCATGAATCCGCCGACCAGCGGATCCATCGGGAAGTCCTTGTCGAGCAACGGCCGCGCCACTGCGATGATGCCTTCGTCATAGCCGAAGAGGAATCCGGCGATGGCAGCAACGGCGGCCAGAAAGTAGATCATGCGGCAGTCCTCTTGAGCTTCCGTCGTTCGACCGGACGACCGTGGTCGCGAACAGGTCAGCCGGAGTTGAAGGGTGTCCCGACCTGTTCGAGATCGCTATTGGATGGATACGCGGGTGCCGCCACGTCGGCGAAAGTGCATATGGCCGTGCAACATTGTGAACGACCAATTGCCGCGAAGCCAGTCGTCGTCAAGGGGATCATTGCCGGAGGCCATTTGTTGATATCCGCCGTCTGCTGGGTCATAGGGACGCATCAGGTGTTGGTCATGAGCTGGCGCGACATTTCCGGGCAGGCGGCTGTAGGGGCCCTTAATTGATGTTGCGTGCGATCGTGAGGTGCGGATTTTTGCTGACGGTATTTTTATCGTTCGACGTGGCACGTGCCGAGTCGCCTGCAACGCATGGGCCGTGGCTTACCGGTGACTGGGGGGGCGTGCGAACCCGTCTCATAGATCGCGGCGTCGATCTCCAGTTCTCCGCCACGAGCGAGATCGCCTATAATCCAGCCGGCGGCGCCCGCCCGGGGATCGCCTATGCCGGGCAAGCGACCTTTGGAGCGACATTCAATCTCGATCGTCTGATCGGCCTGCATGATGCGCAAATCCAGGTCACCTACACGTCGCGCACCGGGCAGGATCTGGTTGCCAACGCCCAGCTCAACACGCTCCAGCTCGTCCAGGAAGTCTACGGGCGCGGACAGACCGTTCGCCTGACGCAGTTCTGGTTCGATCAGAAGTATTTCGATGGCCTGCTTGATTGGAAAGTCGGGCGGGCAACCATTGGCGAGGATTTCGCAAACTTTTCCTGCGACTTCCAGAACCTGACTTTCTGTGGTTCCGATCCCGGTAACATCGTCGGCGGCTACATCTACAACTGGCCGATCAGCCAATGGGGAACCCGGCTGAAGGTGGCATTGAACGGCTTCGGGTACGTCCAGGCCGGCCTCTATGACCAGAACGAACAATATCTTGGCTACAACGACAAGCTCTTGCCGGTCTTCTATCCCGATTCGACCGGAGTCCTCGTTCCGGCCGAAGTGGCCTGGGAACCGACCTTCGGTCCGGCAAAACTGCCCGGCAAGTACAAGGTCGGCGGCTGGTACTCGACATCGCCAGCGGACGACGTCCTGCTCGACGTCAACGGCAATGTTAGGGCACTTACCGGCCTGCCGCCGATGCAGCACCGTGGTCGCTACGGCGGCTATATCAATTTCGAGCAGCAGATAACGAGAACGGCGACCGACAATCCGGTTGGCGGACTGCGTCTGTTTCTGAATGCCGTCCAGGCTGATACCGCGACTTCGGGGCTTGATCGCCAGATGGCCGTGGGTGCGATCTACACTGGGCCATTCAGCGAGCGCCCCAACGATAGTATCGCCTTTGCGGTTGGAACGACGCACGTCAACACTCGCGTGGCCTATGGTCAGTCGTTGCAGAATTGGACGGGGGCGGGCCCGGTACCGATCCGGAATTCGGAGTATGTCTTCGAGTTGTACTACACGTTGGTGCCGACCAATGGCGTCTACATTCGTCCCAACATCCAGTACGTTCATACGCCCGGCGGGACGAGCCAGAACGGCGACATCATTATTCTCGGTCTGAAATCCCAGATCTTCTTTTGACGCGGCATGCCGGTTCTGGGGATACTCGCGGACAAGGGTGCAGTCCGACCTTGCAGGGGGCTTTGAGGTCATGAAAATCGGCGCGGTGATGTTCTTTACGGCGGACTCCATGCAGCCCGCCGCGCTGGGACGGGCACTTGAGGAACGCGGATTCGAATCTCTGTGGGTGCCGGAGCACACCCACATTCCGTCTTCGCGCAAATCGCAGTATCCGGCAGGCGGTGGCCTGATCCGACCCTACTACGAGATCATGGACCCGTTCCTGGCGCTCAATACCGCCGCCGCTGTGACGACCAGGCTCAAGATCGGCACCGGTATCGCGCTGGTCATCCAGCGCGATCCGATCGTTACTGCCAAGATGGTCTCGACCATCGACCGACTCAGCGACGGCCGCTTCCTGTTCGGGGTCGGCAATGGCTGGAACCAGGACGAGGTCGAGAACCACGGTACCGTGTTCAAGTCGCGGCACAAGCTGGCGCGCGAGCGCATCGAGGCGATGAAGACGATCTGGGCCGAGGAGGAGCCCGAGTACCACGGCGAGTTCGTGAACTTTGACAAGATGAAGCAGTGGCCGAAGCCCATGCAGACGCCGCATCCGCCGATCATCGTCGGCGGCGGCTTCCCGCATGCCGCCAGGCGTGCCATCCGCTACGGCGACGGCTGGATTCCCCGCGACGACTGGCTGGAACGCGACGGCATGGGCATCATCGAGCAGTTCCGTTCGATGGCGAAGGAAGCAGGGCGCGATCCCGCCAGCCTGCCCATCAGCGTATTTCGCGTGCCCGACAATATCGAGCGCCTGCGGCTATGCGAGAAGATCGGCATCGATCGCGTCGTCTTCTCCCTGCCGGCCGAGAAGGAAGACAAGATCACACCGATCCTCGACCGCTGGTCGGAGCTGAAGAACCAACTGGGCGGCTGACGACAAAAGATAAGGGCGCGCCACTCCCGCAGCGCGCCCCTTGGCAAAGATCGGAACGGCTTAGTCGGCCGCTTTCGCTACCGGCTCCAGTGCCTCCAGCACCTTCGGTGGCGACATCGGCAGACTGTAGAAGCGTTGGCCGAGCGCACCGTGGATGGCATTGGCGACCGCGGCCATCACCGGAACAAGCGGCACCTCGCCGACGCCGCGCACGCCCTGCGGATGCTTCGGGTTGGGGATCTCGATCATGACGGCATCGAGCATCGGCAGGTCCGAGGTCACGGGCATGCGATAGTCGAGGAAGCCGGCGTTATCGAGGCGGCCGTTCTTGTCGTAGATGTATTCCTCGCTCAGGGCCCAGCCGATGCCCTGGGCAACGCCGCCCTGCATCTGGCCCTCGACATAGTCGGGGTGGATCGCCCGGCCGACATCCTGGAAGGCGGTGTAGCGCGTGACCCAGACGCGGCCGGTGTCGCGGTCGACCTCGACATCGCAGATGTGCGTGCTGAAGCCGCCCTCGGCGCCCGTTGTGTTGGTCGAGGCGCCGGCGCCGATCGGCCCACCGGTCTCGGTCGCCCGCGCGGCGAGTTGGGCCAGCGACAGCGGATCGAACTTGCCGGCGTTGTCGCCGGCGGGCTTGGCCTCGCCGTTGTCCCAGGTAACGGCCTCGGGATCGATCTTCCAGATCTTGGCCGCGCGGCGGCGGAGGTCGGTGATGACCTTTTCCGCTGCGTCCGTGACCACCATCGCCGACGCGAAGGTGACGCGGCTGCCGCCGGTCAGGTTCGAGAAGCCGATGCTGCTGGTGTCACCGATCAGCACCTGCACCTTGGCGTGTGGGATGCCGAGCAGTTCGGCGGCAATGTTGGCCGTGGAGGCACGCGAACCGCCGATGTCGGGATGGCCGGTCATCACCACGACCGTGCCGTCTTCGTTGACGCTCATCTGGGCGCTCGATTCGCCACCGGCGTTGAACCAGTAGCCTGACGCGACACCGCGGCCCTGGTTGGGACCGAGCGGTGCCTTGTAGTGCGGATGAGCGAGAGCCTGCTTCAATGTCTCTTGGTAGCCCATCACCGGATAGACCGGGCCGTGCACCGCCTTGGTGCCCTGCTTGGCAGAGTTCTTCAGGCGCAGCTCAAGCGGATCCATCTTGAGCTTTTCGGCCAGCTCATCCAACACGCACTCCACGGCATAGGCGCCGATCGGCGCGCCGGGGGCGCGATAAGCTGCGACCTTCGAGCGGTTGGAGACGACGTCGTAGCCCAGCGTGTAGGCGTTCGCGATGTCGTAAGGACCGAAGGCGCAGCCGGCGGCGCCGCGGATCGGCGAACCGGGGAAAGCGCCGGCCTGCAGCCAATAGGTGCCTTGGGCGGCGGTAATCGTGCCGTCCTTCTTGGCGCCGATCTTGACCTTGCTCTTCGAGCCCGAGGTCGGGCCGGAAGCGCGGAACACTTCTTCGCGGCTCATCACCATTTTGACCGGCTTGCCCGACTTGCGGGCCAGCACCAGGGCCAGTGGCTCGAGATAGATGATGGTCTTGCCGCCGAAGCCACCGCCGATCTCGGCCGGAATGGCGCGGATATCGCTTTGGGTGGTGCCGGTCAGCAAGGCGGTCATGGCGCGGACCATGAACTGGCCCTGGCTGGAGCTCCAGATCGTGGCCTTGCCGTCGGTGACGCTGACGAGGCAGGCATGCGGCTCGATATAACCCTGATGCACGGCCTCGGTCTTGAAGCTGCGTTCGACGATTACGTCGGCTTCCTTGAAGCCGGCTTCAATATCGCCCTTCTTGTGTTCGAGGGTGCCGGCGATATTGGAGGGCTTGCCTTCGAATTTGACGTGATCGTGCAGGATGGCCGCGCTGGGCTTCATCGCATCCTCGACGTCGATCGCGTGGGGCAGGACCTCGTACTCGACTTCGATCAGCTTCAGCGCCTGGGCCGCGATGATCTCGGAGGTCGCGGCGACGGCAGCCACCGGATGACCGTGGAACAGCGCCTTGTCGCGCGCCATGACGTTGCGGCACATCCAGCGGATGTCCTGGATGCCCAGCATCACCGGTCCCTTGTCGATCGGAAAATCGACGATGTCCTTGGAGGTCATGACGGCTTTGACGCCCGGGAAGGCTTCGGCCTTCGAGGTATCGATCTTCTTGATGCGGGCATGGGCGTGCGGGCTGCGCAGCACCTTGCCCCAGATCATGCCGGGCATGGTGGTATCGGCGGCGTAGGCCGCCCGACCCGTAACCTTGTCTGCACCATCCGGCCGGGGGGTGCGCTTGCCGATCCACTTGTTGTCGGGATTGTCGTTGGTCATGGGTTGTTCCTGTTCGGGCGAGTGAATGGGTTACACAGTAGAGCGTAAGCAGGCCAAGGGCCGGCGGCAAGGTCGTCTGTGGAAGAGACGGTCGGGGCAATGAAGCCGACCAGCCGATACGTTTCGTATTTCGCGAGGCAGGTCAGAGTTCCGTTAGGGCCGCCTGCACCTCGTCGACATGGCCGGCGACCTTGACCTTGCGCCAGATCCTGGCGACGACGCCATTCTTGTCGATCAGGAAGGTCGCGCGGTCGATGCCCATGTATTTCCGGCCGTAGAGGCTCTTCTCGATCCAGGTGCCGTATTTTCCGCAGATCTTGCCGTCCTCGTCGGACACCAGTGGGAAGTTGAGGCCGTACTTGGCCTTGAATTTGTCATGGCGGGCGACGTTGTCCTTGCTGACACCGACAATCTGCGCCTTCAGCTTCTTGAAGTCCGGCGCTGCGTCGCGAAAGCCGCAGGCCTCGGTGGTGCAGCCCGGCGTGTCATCCTTCGGATAGAAATAAAGCACCACGGGCCTGCCCCGCAGATCCGATAACTTGAGGGTCTTGGCCCCGTCGGTGGGGGCGGCGAAATCCGGTGCTTTCTTGCCTTCCTCGACACTCATCAATCGCTCCCTTTGGTATCGTTTCGGGATTGCCAACCGGCGACGCGCGCCGGCTCTTCGACCAGACGACGATATATACCCCGTGCCGCCGCCCTCTCGGTTTCGATCCGCGCCTTGAGGCCAGCGAAGCCGGCGGCATCTTCTGTCGCTGCGATCAGGCGGCGCTGGCCTTCCGGCGCCTTGGCTTCGTCGAAGGCCGCTTCGTCGCCATCTAGGGTGAGGCGGAGCAGGCTCTGGACGTCCGATAGCAGTGTGCGGGCGGCGCGCAGCCGGTTGGCGTCATCGTGGGCGATCAGGCCGGCCGCGGCCGCCCGGCGCAACATCTCGGCAGGGTGAGGATCGAGAAGGTCGGGGCGTGCCGCGGCGTGGCGCAGCGCCAAGTACTGCGCCACGAAATCGATGTCGAAAAGGCCACCGGGCAGGTGCTTGAAGTCCCATGGGCTTTTGGGCGGTGCGTGGTGGGCGATGCGGTCGCGCATGTCGGCGACGTCGCGGACCAGCGCATCCGGGTCGCGTGGCCGGCACAATGCGTTCGTCACGATGTCGGTCAAGCGTTCGACCAGCCCGGGCGGCCCGTGGATCACGCGGGCGCGGGTGAGTGCCATATGCTCCCACGTCCAGGCCGATTGTGCGTGATAGGCCGCGAAGCCTTCGAGGGAGTTGGCCAGGGGACCGGCGCGGCCGGACGGGCGCAGCCTCATGTCGACTTCATACAGATCACCCTCGTTGGTATGGGCGGTCAGCGCCGTCACGATCTTCTGGCTGAGGCGCGTATAGTACTGGGTCGGGGGCAACGGTTGCGGGCCGTCCGACGCCTCCAGGCCGGGCGGTATGTCGTATACGAAAATCAGGTCGAGATCGGAGGTCGCGGACATTTCCCGACTGCCGAGCTTGCCCAAGCCTAGGACCGCCAGACGTTGGCCCTGAAAGCCGCCATGCTGTTCGGCAAAACGTTGCTCGATCCGGTCGCACAACGTCGAGATCGTGGCGGCGGCAATGTCCGAGTAGGCCAGCCCGGCGATCGCTGGCCGTGCAATGTGCTTCAGCTGCTGGACGCCAACCTGGAAGCGCCGGTCGTTGGCCCACCGCCGGGCGGCATCGAGAATATCCTGCTCGTGTTCGACGCCGCCGAGCGCCACTGCGAGGTCCTCGCGCATTTCCGGTGTCGAGGGCAGTGGGCGGTAGAAATCGGGCGATAGCACCGAATCGAGCAGGATGGTTCGCCGTGCCAGGTGCGCCGCAAGGCCTGGCGCGCTGCCCATGACCGTGGCCACCAGCTCGAGCAGGGCAGGATTGGCCTTGAACAACGAAAAGAGCTGTACGCCCGCCGGCAGATTGGTGAGGAAGAGGTCGAGATTGAGCAGCGCCTGGTCGGGTGCAGCGGTCGAACCCAGTGCCTTGAGCAGGCCCGGCATAAGTTCCGTCAACAGCTCGCGTGCCCGCGCGGTCGCGGTGGCACGGTAGCGCCCGTGGTGCCAGCGGCGAACGATGCCGGCTGCGGCCGCCGGGTCGCGAAAGCCGAGCGCCTCCAGCGACTCGAGAGTGCCCGGATCGTCGTCGGTGCCGGTAAAGACCAGGTTGCCTGCAGGGCCGGCCAGGCTCGGTGCTTCCTCGAACAGCTTTGCATAGTGACCTTCGACGCATCGCAGGCGCTCAAGCAGGTCCTTCTGGAATGCCGCAGAGGTGGGATAACCCAGGAAGGTGGCAATCGCTGCAACGCCGGGCTCGTCGGCTGGCAGACTATGGGTTTGGCGATCGTCGACCATCTGCAGCCGATGCTCGACCCGGCGCAGAAAGCCGTAGGCTTCGATGAGTTCATCGGCCGCGGCAGATGTGACATGGCCCGCCGCCGCCAACGCCCGCATGGTCTCGCAGGTGCCGCGCAAGCGTAGCGAGGGATCGCGGCCACCGAAGATCAGCTGCTGCGTCTGGGCAAAGAACTCAATCTCGCGGATGCCGCCACGTCCGAGTTTCACGTTGTGACCGAGCACCTTGACCGTGCCGCCGCCGCGATGGGCGTCGATCTGCCGCTTGATCGAATGGATGTCGTGGATCGCGGCAAAGTCGAGGTGGCGACGCCAGATATAGGGGCGCATGTCCGCCAGGAAAGCCTCGCCGACGGCACGATTCCCGGCCACCGGATGGGCCTTGATCATCGCTGCGCGTTCCCAGTTTTGACCGACGCTTTCGTAGTAGAGTTCGGCGGCCTGGACCGACATTGCCAGAGGGGTTGAACCCGGGTCTGGGCGCAGCCTCAGGTCGGTTCGGAAAATGTAGCCGTCGGCCGAGGTCTCGGACAGCAATTGCACCAGCAGGCGGGCGCCACGAACGAAATGGCGCGAGATCTGGTCGTTTTCCGTGAGGGCAGGTGCATCGCGGTCGTAGAGCAGAATGAGATCGATGTCGCTGGAGTAATTGAGCTCGTCGGCGCCGAGCTTGCCCATACCGAGGACGGTAAAGGCCGCTGCGTCGGGATCGGTGCCGATCGCGAGCTGTCCGTCGCGCGCCAGCTGCAGCAGGATCGACTCGGTGAGCGCGTCGAGGCACCCGGAGGCAAAACCGCTGAGAGCGCTAGTGATTTTCTCGAGCGTCCAGAGGCCGGCAATGTCGGCGATGGCCGTGGCGAGGGCCACGCGGTGTTTGAGACGGCGCAGCGTGGTTGCGACGGCAGCGGGCTGTTCACCGCCGCGGGCAGCCGCGCGCGCGGCGACAAGTTCGACCATCAGGTCGGCGACGACGACAACGGGGTCGCGCCGCCATAGATCGGTCATAAAATTAGGGTTCTGTAGGGCGATTTCCGTGAGGTAAGGACTGTTGCCGAACAAGGCGTCGAGTAGCGCGACCGCAGCGGGGTCGCTTGGCCGCTCGGCCTTCTCGCTCCAGCGGGCCCACGCCACGGACTGCCGCTCTGGGTCATGCGGGCGCGGCAGGTGGGCAATCGAAAGCCAAGACATGTGTCGCGGGGCTCGGCTAAGTTACGGGCATCCTGCGGCACGCTTGCCTGCAGGTTTTGCCGACGTCAAGAACCGGGAAGTATCGATCTTTGGTCAAGAGAGTCTATCGTGTGGGGCTACGCGTCGCTGCCGTCGTAGTCGTCGGCGCGGCGGTGATTGTCGCCGTTGTCTCCTTGCGCTTGATGGCCGGGCCGATCGACCTCGACTTTCTCAAGGCGCGGATCTCTCGCCATTTCGACGGCCCCGGTTCCAAGGTCAAAGTTCACGCCGACCGCGTCTACGTCGAATGGGGCGGACTCAGCCAGCCCGTTCGCCTCGTCCTGGCCGGCCTGAAGCTCAGCAATAGTGCCGGCGAAGCCATCGCCACGGCACCCAGCGTGGCGCTCTCTTTCGAGCCGCGCAGCGTTATCCGCGGCGAATTTCTGCCGACGACGATCGTGGTCGATCGCCCGACTCTCGATGCCAATGTCGCCCGTGAAGGTGGCATGTTGCGGCGTATCCTGGCCAACCCGGAAACAAATTCCCAAGGCGAAATCGTCGATCTGCTGATCGATCAATTGCTGGCGCAACCCAACCAAACCTCACTGCTTGGTCAACTCGACAGCGTGCTGATCCAGCGCGCGCGACTTACGGTGCGCGACGTCGCGAGCGGCGTTTCCTGGACGGCGCCGGAGGCGACGGCCCGGCTCACGCGCGATGCCAGAGGCGTCGTCATCGTCGCCAGTGCCCAGTTCAGCAGCGGCGGTGCGCCGATCGACGTTGCCCTTTCGGGTGTCTATACCCGTGACCGAAGCAGCATTTTCGTCGAGGCGAAAGTCGATGGAGTGAAACCTTCGATGTTCGCTGCCCTGTCGCCAGATGCCGCCTTGCTGAACGGCATCGACATCACGCTCAGTTCACGGCTGCGCGTCGAAGCAAGCGGCAGCGGAGAAATTCGGACAGTTGAAATTGACGTTACCGGCGGCAATGGAACGGTCATGCTGCCCGGGATAC
>CALDNT010000006.1 GCA_937915145.1 uncultured Reyranella sp. | reverse complement strand
TCGCCGATCAGCGTATCGGGTGCCGAGGGCGCGAACTCATGCCAGATCCCCGGAACGAGGGTGATGCGTTCGCCGGGCCGCAGCACGAAGGCCTCGCCGCACGCGATGACGCGCTCCTGCCGGTTGATCTGGACGCGGACCGAACCGGCGGCCGGGTGCTTCAGCGGGTTCTTGTTCCACAGCGTCATGCGGAGCGCGCCCGACCGGCAGATGATGTCTTCCTTCTTCTTCCCGTGCGTATGGGTCGGCGTGATCATGTTCTGCCGGGCGTACATGATCTTCTCGCAATACTCCGGCTCGTTCGCGAGCAGCACTTCGACCAGTCCGGCGGCGCCGTAGTCGCCGAGACCGAAGTCCGTGGCCGCCCATTGCGGATTGGGCGGCAGCGCCCAGCCCATCCGTTGAAAACACGCCGCAGCCTCGCGGCACAGCAAATTGACGTCGCTCTGCCTCATGTCAGTCGGCCTTGTCCGCATTCAACTGCTTCAGCGCCTGCTTGGCGGACATGCCGTCATGCAGCACCGCCTGCAGCGCCCGGGTCATGGCCGCCGGCTTGTCGTGCTGGATCACGTTGCGGCCGTAGATCAACCCGGCCACGCCCTGGGCCACCAGACGTTCGGTATGCTCCAGCACCTCGCGGTCCGAGGCCTTGCTGCCGCCGCGGACGGTCACGGGAACGCCCGAGGCCGCTTCGACCACGAGATGGAATTCCTCTTCGGGTTCGGTCGAGTCGGTCTTGATGATGTCCGCGCCCAGTTCGGCCGCCATGCGCGCCAGCGTGGTCACACGCTTGGGATTGCCGTCGCCGACATAGCCGTCCTTCGTCTTCTTGAAGGACAGCGGTTCGATGCCCAGCGGCATGCCGTACCGGTCGCAATCGCTTTTCACCCGAAGAACGTTTTCCACGCACTGGTTCAGCATTTCCGGATGGTCGTCGATATCCAGCAGGTTGAGCAGGATGCAGGCGGCATCCATGCGCAGCGCGATCTCGACGGCGTTGTCGAAAACCCGGCAATGCAGGTGCGAGACCGGCAGCTCGGTGTTGTAGAAATTCGCCGGATCGACGCGAAGCATCAACCCCGGCTTGGTCCTGCCCGGAAGAGATTGAAGGTGCGGCGCTTCACCGACGGAAAGCAGAACCCCGTCGGCGCCGGCGTCGACGACCTTCTTGACGATCTTCGGCATGTTCTCGATGCCGGGAAGAAAGGCGGCGTTGTTGAACAGCGCATGATCGATCGCAACGATCAGACTGCGTTGCGAAGCGGAGTTGAAGAGGCGCTGCAGCCGAAACTTTTCCATTATATCTCCCTCGGCCCGATGCCATATCGTTGTTGTTATGCCCTATGTTGTCATGATCACCGACACTCGGCATCATGTCGACATGCATAATGTGACGATATTGCGACGACGCGCCGGTCGTTACGCTTGTTCTTTGAATCGCGACCGCTCTCGACAAGTTTAATGACGTAGATGGATGAAGCCGGGGGAAGGCGAAGTGATGTTGCGGTTCGTGATGCGGATACTGCTCTCACCCGGCGCCGTCATGGCGATCAACGCCGTCATTCTCGTTCTGATGATCATGGTGGCGTACGACGCCTTGCACGGTCTCATGACCATGACCGACCTGACCGAGCCCATGGAGGTTATCGAGGACATCGGCGTGATCATGATCGGCTGGGGAGTCGCTCTCGAGGAACGCAAGGAGATGCGCCTCATCTTCGGGCTGGTGAATCCGGCGAACGAAGCCTGGCAGGAGGAGGTCGACCGCGCCTGCCACCGTACCGGGATCGGCCAGTTGGTGTTCGGGCTGTTTATCGAGATCTGCCTGTCGATCGTCCGGCTGCCTTCCCGGATCGTCGATACCACCACGATCGACCAGTATCTTGTCGGCGTCGGCACCGTCTTTTTGGGTATCGGCCTCTTCATCCTGGTGCGCCATAATATCGTGCTGGCGAAGTTGATGACCCGGGCACGTTGATCCGATAAGGCGGTGGGCCCGCGCTGGCGGGCCGCGATCTATCTCAACACTGGAATTGCAATGGCGCCCCGTCAGGCCGTCCTGGGCATGGAAAATGCCAGCTTCTACTACGGCGCCGGTTGCGTCTTCGACGGCGTGTCGTTCCTGCTCGACGATGCCCGCACCGCGCTGGTCGGCGAAAACGGCGCGGGCAAATCGACGCTGCTGAAATGCCTGACCGGCCAACTCGAGCTGAACGCCGGCCAGGTGATCCGCTCCCGCGGCCTGCGCGTCGGCAGCCTGCCGCAGGACATTCCCGAAGGGCTCGCCGGGCAGACGGTGCGCGAGGTGCTGGGCGCCTCGCTCGAACGCGCTGGCCTCGACGGCGAGGACTGGCGCATCGATGTCTTGTTGGACGAGATCGGCGTGGCGCCGGAGATCGCGGAGCAGCGCTTCGGCACCTTGTCGGGCGGCTGGCAGCGGCTGATGCTGATCGCCGGGGCGGCGCGCCTGGAGGAGCCCGACCTCCTCATCCTCGACGAGCCGACCAACCATCTCGACCTCGCCAACATCAACACGCTGGAGCGCTGGCTTACCGTCGACTTCAAGATCCCGATGCTGATCGTCAGCCACGACCGCGAATGCCTCGACCGTGTGACCGAGCGCACGCTGTTTCTGCGTTCGGACGGTGTCCATGCCTTCAAGACCCGCTTCTCGCTGGCGCGCGAGGAACTGCTACGGCGAGACGCCACCGCGGCGGCGCGCAGCCGGCTGGAGGCCAAGGAGATCGAGCGGCTGGAACGGGCGGCGGCACGCTACAAGGTCTGGGCGGTCAAGAATCCCGACCTCAACAAGCGCAAGAACGCCGTCGAATCACGCATCGCGCGCATCGAGTCCGAGCGCACCCAGACCTACGTGGCACGCGAGCGTCACCTGGAGCTGAGCGACGGCGAGATCGACGCCAAGGTGGCGCTGCGGCTCGCCAATCTCGATGTCATGGTGCCGGGCGGCGGGCGCAGGCTGCTGGCCATCGACCGGCTGACAATCGCGGCCGGCGACCGCGTGGCGGTGCTGGGTGCGAACGGGGCCGGCAAGTCGACCCTGCTGTCGGCGCTGGCCGCCGCCTACGATCCGGCGCTGGAACATTACGACAGCCGGGCCGCGATTCGCTTCAACCCGTCCTGCCGGCTGGTCTACTTCGATCAGACCATGCGCGACCTGCCGACCGCCACGACGATCCTCGACTATGTCGCCGGAATGGAAGGCGCCACCGAGAAGGAGGCGATCCGCCTGCTGGCCCAGGCGGGCTTCGTCTTTGCCCGTGTCCGCCAGCCGATCGGCCTGCTGAGCCATGGCGAGCGCGCCCGGCTGGTGTTCCTGCGGATGAAGCTGCTGCAGCCCAACATCTACCTGCTGGACGAGCCGACCAACCATCTCGACATCGAGGGACAGGAAGCGCTGGAAGCCCAGCTCGAGGAGAGCGAGGTGTCCTGCCTGTTCGTCAGCCACGACCGCTATTTCACGCGCACGGCGGCGACGCGTTTCCTGGAAATTCGCAAGGGCCGGCTGGTCGAAGTCGAGAGCGCCGAGGATTTCTTCGACGCCCAGCGGTGATGTTATTTGTGCGGCGTCGCGTCTGTTCCAGTCACGCCCTGGCGCCATCTCTCAAGGGGCCTTGCGGTTTACGCGCATCGAATAGCGCATCGATGATCGGGCACTTCGGCACTTTTCCGCGACTGCACTGAGAGGCCATCGTCTTGAGTACGATCTCAAGTCTTTTGAGATCCGTGATCTTCTGGCGGATTTCCTTCATATGCTCTTGGGCCAGCGCTTCGACCTGCCTGCAGGTGTAGTTGCCGCCATCGACAAGCCGAAGCAGTTCTCGAATTTCTTCCAGCGTGAATCCGAGATTGCGACTGCGGATGACGAAGTTCAAACGCTTGACCAGATCCGGTCCGTAGAGACGGTGTCCGCCTTCGCTGCGAGGCGGTGGTGGCAACATGCCGATTTGTTCGTAATACCGGATGGTTTCGATATTGCAGCCAGTCCGGGCGGCGAGCGCGCCACGGGTCAGAACCTCACCGTGCGCGGTTGCCTCTCTCATGATGCATTCCTCTCGGAAACCCGGAATCGGTGCGAACCGTATATCCCCGGTGCGAGCCTTGGCAAGAAACCTAGCTGCCCGGCCGGCGAGCAGTAGGCCGGTCCCGGCCCGTCCGCTCATCACGCCGCCGGGCGCGATTCCGTCGGTACCGACTCACAGAACTGTGTTCGCCACCCTGGGCATTTCCGCTTGAACCTGTAGTGCCTACAGCCGCCATGCTGGTTGAAATCGACAACGACATGGGCCGGCGCGGCCGGAGGATTAGAAACATGCAGAACTCTGTCGCTAATTCTACATCACCATCGCGCGACGCAGGCCAAGTGGAACCGTCCGCCCGTAAAGCGGGCCTCATCTCCGTGGGCGGCATCCTGGCTGCCTTGGGCGCGGCGTCGTGCTGCGTGTTGCCCTTTGCCCTCTTCACGCTCGGTATCAGCGGAGCGTGGATAGGCAACCTGACGGCGCTTGAACCCTATCAGCCGATTTTCGCTGCGGTCGCTGTCGGCTTCCTCGGCTATGGCTTCTATCTCGTCTACCGCAAGCCCAAGGTCGCCTGCGTCGAGGATTCCTACTGCGCCAAACCGAACTCCAGCCGCATGGCCAAGATCGGCCTTTGGACGGCGACAGTGCTGGTGGCCATCGCGCTCGGCTTCCCGAAGCTCGCGCCGTTGTTTCTGTAGTTCGCCGAATCTTCCCGAAGGAGAGAGATCATGAACCGCTTCAGTAGTGTTATAGCAGCTTTCCTCACCATCTTCCTGTTGCCGTTGGCCGCCTACGCTGGCGAGAAGACTGTCACCCTGGATGTTGAGAATGCAACCTGCGCGCTCTGCGGGCCGACCGTGAAGAAGAGCCTGTCGAGGGTCGAAGGCGTGAAGTCGGTTCAGTTCGTCGATGCCAAGGCAGGGTCGAATGCCGTCGCCACCGTCACCTTCGACGACACCGTCGCCGATGTTTCCAAGCTGATCGCCGCCACGACGAATGCCGGGTATCCGGCACGCCTCCAGAACTGAGGCGATGTCTAATAGGCAAGAGAACCGAGCGCCTCCGCTGAGGAGCGCGCGGTTTGCCCTATGGCGACGTCGTGCCGACCGCGTAATTTGATTCAACTTGAAGACAGGAGCCTCAATCACAATGTCTGACTGTTGCGCCCCTAGCACCAAGGCGAATGGTGAATACGATCTCGCGGTCATTGGTGCGGGATCGGCCGGCTTCTCGGCGGCGATCGCCGCGGCGGAGCTCGGCGCCAACGTCGCTCTTATCGGTCATGGAGTCATCGGTGGCACCTGCGTCAATGTTGGCTGTGTGCCGTCGAAAACCATGATCCGCGCCACGGAGACGCTCCATCACGCGGAGGCTGCGTCGCGCTTTGCCGGTGTCCGGGCAGAAGGTCGGATCACTGACTGGCGCGACGTCGTGCGCCAGAAGGACGAATTGGTGGCATCGCTCCGACAGGCGAAGTATGTCGACTTGCTGCCGAGCTACAACACAGTCGCCTATCGCGAAGGCCAGGCGCGGCTGACGGCCGAAGGCGTGATGGTCAACGGCGAGCGGGTCAAGGCCGGCAAGATCATCATCGCGACGGGAGCCGCCGCGGCGGTGCCATCGATTTCCGGCATTGAAACCGTGCCATATCTGACCAGTACGACGGTCTTGGAGCTCGAACAATTGCCGAAGTCGCTGCTGATAATTGGCGGCGGCTATATCGGCTGCGAACTGGGGCAAATGTTCGCTCGCGCCGGCGTCAAGGTGACGATTGCGATGCGCAGCCGTCTTTTGCCGGAGTCGGAACCGGAAATCACCGACGCCTTGACCGGATATTTCAGTGAGGAGGGCATCGTTGTTCGCAGTGGGCTCTCATACGGCGAGATTCGGCAAACGCCGGAAGGCGTCGCGCTTTCCGTCGTGACCGAAGGGCGCCTGGAGAAGATCTCGGCCGAGCGGGTGCTCATTACGACCGGACGTCAACCCAACACTCGAGGACATGGCTTCGCTGAAAGCGGTATCGAGCTTCTGGCAAACGGTGGCGTGAAGGTCGATGACCGGATGCGCACGTCGAAGCTCGGCGTCTACGCCGCGGGCGACGTCACCGGGCGCGATCAATTTGTCTATATGGCGGCCTATGGCGCCAGGATCGCGGCGGAGAATGCGCTGAACGGCGACAGCAAGCGCTATGACGCCGCCGTCATGCCTGCCGTGGTGTTTACCGATCCGCAGATTGCCAGTGTGGGCCTGACCGAAGCCGAGGCGAGAGGTCAGGGAATCAAGGTCAAGACCTCGACGCTCAAGCTGAGCTACGTGCCGCGGGCATTGGCCGCTCGCGATACACGGGGCCTCATCAAGCTTGTCGCCGAGGCGGATAGTAGAAAGCTTTTGGGCGCGCACATCCTGGCGCCGGAAGGCGCCGACAGCATCCAGACGGCGACGCTTGCCATTAAATGTGGGCTCACGGTCGAGCAACTCGCCGAGACGATTTTCCCCTATCTCACCACGGTCGAAGGACTGAAGCTTGCCGCGCAGACATTCACCAAGGATGTTGCCAAGCTCTCCTGCTGCGCATGAATCTGCGTCGGCCCGACGGCTATCTGCCGGGTGGGTCGACCCACCAGCTCGCCATTGAAGGGCAGGAAGCGCCGGCCGCTGCGTATAGCGGCCGGCCTCCGTTTCGGCTCGCTACTTCGCCACGATTTTGCGCAGGGCCTCGAGCGTCGTCTCCGGCTCCGGGCGGTAGCGGTAGTCGGGGTCGGCCTGCACGAATTGCACGATCCCATGGGCGTCGATCACGAACCGCGACGGCACCGGCAGGCGCCATGACGGATCGCCATTGCGCGCCGCGAGATCGTTACCGAAGCCCATGTAGACTTCCTTCAGGTCGGCAGGCAGCGTGAAGGCGAGACCGAAGGCCTCCGCCGCTTCCGAATTCCTGTCCCAGACCACCGGATAGGTGAGCTTCTGTTTGGCGGCCATGTCTGCCGTACGTTCCGGCAGCTCGGGCGAGATCACGACAAGCGAAGCACCAAGGCCCGCGACGTCGGCGTAGATGGTCTGCAGAGCGTCCAGCTCATGCCTGCAATAGGGTCACCAACTCCCTCGGAAGAACGACAGGACGAGAGGGCCGCCGGCCAGAAGCTCGGCCGACGAAACGCGGCGTCCGTCGTGATTGGCCAGTTCGAAGGCCGGCGCGGGTTTGCCGACGGCGACGATGCGGTCGAGGATGCCCGACTTGCGCAGGTCGTCGGTCGCGCGATGCATGATGGCCGCCCGCTCGGGTGGTATCCGCCCCGCGCTTGCGGCGCGTGCGGCGGCCAGTTTGTCTGCCAGTGACATGATCTATTCCTTCTTCTGGGGGGAGGTGAACTTGTTGAAGGTCTCGCGGATTGCGAGAATCGTATGGGCGGCGCAGCCGTTTTCGCGTTCGATGTTGGCCCGGGCGTATTCCGGCGAGGTCATCATGGCAATGAACGCGGCACGGGAAGGATAGCGGACCAGGGCGACGTAGTCCCAGCGGTTCGCTTCGGTTGCGCCGAGCGCCACGGCTTCCGCCGTGCCCGTCCATACGATTGTGCCGCCCTGCGCCTTGATCGTCCTGATGGCCAGCGCGCTGTAGCGCAGATAGGCGTTCCAGCCGCTGCCGTTACCGTCGAGCGAGCGAACGCGAAATCGCATCAGGTTGAGCATCGTCACCGGCGAATCGTCGGGCAGCGCCTGCAGAGCTTCAAGGTTCAGGTGATCGACAGTTGGCTCGCGGTCGGTCATGGCGGCAGGCTCCCTCAGCAGCCCAGTCGGTCGGCAAGCTGGCCGAAATCGTCGACGATGATGTCGTGCGCGGGGTCCGGGCGAGGATCGGGCGGACCGGCGGCGCCCCATTCGTCGGGCCGCCGCACGAAAGCCGAGCGATAGCCGGCCTGGCGTGCGGCCAGCAGATCGAAATTGTGGCAGGCCACCATCACGATCTCTTCCGGCCGGTAGCTCAGCCACTTGGCACAGGTCACGTAGGAATCCTGGTTCGGCTTGTAGCTGCCGATCATCTCGCATGACACGACGCAATCCCAGTCGATGCCGTTGCGGCGCGATACGTCGACGATCAGCGATGTGCTGAGGATGGTGAACGACG
>CALDNT010000005.1 GCA_937915145.1 uncultured Reyranella sp. | reverse complement strand
AGCTGGCGTCGAACGACTCGACTCCTGCCGGTCAGGGGATATTCGCCGGCTTAGCTGCCGAGCTGAGCCAGCAGTACGCGAAAATGAACGCCATGACTGCGCTGCCTCTGGTCGGCCAGAGCGGCATCATCGAGGCCGAACGCAACAATGGCGTCACGACTGTGCGCAACGAGGAGCTGACCAAGAAACTTCAGGACCGCGCGGCCAAGATCAAGGCCGAGCGTAAGCCACTCGAACAGCTCAGCTACAACACGACGTCGAAGGCTCCAGCTACGCTCGATCACGCCTACGCGGTGCCGGGCGCTTGGTTGGTCGGCGTTGCCTTCGACCTGCTGCCCTTCATCATGTTTCTCATGATGATGCTGGCCTATAGCGAGGCGCGTACACCTTACCAACCGATGCCAGAGTTCGCTCCCATCGGTGGGCGTGAGGTTGATGAGGGCGGCAACCGTTCGCTCCGGATGGTCGCGTGATGCTTAGCTGGAGGATCACATGACTAAAATGCCAAATTTTGTCGATGATGGGACTTCTCGGCAGGCGACCTTCAAGCGGATGCATGAGATGTTTCCGACCAATAGGGGGCTCGAACCCATTTATTTGGCGATGGCGAACGCGCACAGCTACGCTATCGACTACATCGAGCAAGCGCCGGTGATCGTGCTTGCTGCCACCCGTGGTAGAGCACATCTCTCACGGACCGAGCGCGCCTTCGTGCAGGAGCAACTCAGCAGCATGTGTGAGAGCGGGGCTCAGCTCCGAGACGTGATGCGTGCATATGGCCTTCCTCTGCCGCTGCGGCAGATCGATGCAAGGGTGCTAACCTCGACGCGAGCGACGGTCATCAGGCGGCTTTCACTGATGAACCCGTCGACGCTCGCCCAGATCATCCCTGCGACGCGGCTGAGGCAGAATGCTTGGCTGCAGGCCCTCGACAATTGGTGCGCTGGAATGGCCGACCGTTCGGAGCGTGACCATAGTCAATGCCTCTTCTTTGAATGGGCGGCGACCAACTACCCCGGCGTCACCTACAGCGAGGCCAACGGGGCACGTCATATGGTGGATTTTGTGATTGCCCACGCCGATACGTTCAACCCCAGATGGACTCTCGCCCGCGCCCGCGCCGAAGAGCAAAAATGGCACGCGGAATTAGACATGTCCGATATTGTTGAGTGTATCGGCGTGGCGCTGGACACAGTGATCGACTACATGCCGCTTCCGCTGCTCTGGGAACATGGCGACCTCAGCTTTGTAGCCCTACAGACGGGCAAAACCCTGCGTTCGGAAGGTGCTGCCATGCACCACTGCGTCGCGTCCTACTGGCGGGATGTCGCCAATGGTGGGTCGCGCATCTACTCGATCCGTGAGAATGGAAGCCGAGTCGCGACGTTGGAACTCAGCAAACGGCTCATAAACTATAGATGGGAGGCAAGCCGGTATCAGGTGCGCCAGTTGCTTGGAGTATGCAACTCGCGCCCGGCCCCCGAAATAGCCAAGGCAGTTGGCACCTTCGTCGAGGAGATCAATAGGCTTACTGCGCATCGCAACCGAAACATTCATGCTTTGAGCGATGGCATGTCTGAAAAGGTCAACAAGTTGTCAGTGGGCGTCAATGGGTGAGGTTGGAAACGTGTGGCTTCACTCAACGCCGGGTTACCTTCGGTCGGCCACGTAGGCTTTGCGCAAGCATGCCATCGAGCAGCACGACCAACTCATCGAGACCGTTGGCGTCGCCATCGAGTCGGAAGTCGAAGGGCGTCGCAGGCGATAAAACTGGGAAATGTAGATGCAAAGTTGAGTTGGACCGAATACCAGCAGGGCGTTGCCGGCGGTGGCGGTGGTTCTTAAGTCCGTCGGATTTTCCAATGCCAAATCTCTCGACGCCGAAGGTCAAGACTCCGACGACAACGGTCAAGGCAACTCGGGTACAGTAGGAGCATGTTCACTCCATGACGGATCACGGGAGAAGAAGCGCAGCGTGACTATGCAACCAACTGTGGGTGACGAAGTCGTCACGAACATGGTCACGGCGCGACAGATCAACGACGCGGCGTTGGCACTATAGGGGGCCATCATGAAACGACTCATTCTCGCCGCTGCCTTCTCGCTCGTGGTATCCAACGCTTTCGCGAGAAACGACGCTATCCCGAAAAATCCGTCACCATTGGACGCGCAGGTTAGGTGCGCATCCGAGGCCAAGCGCTTCTATGAGAAGTACCTCGCGGATCGGGCTGAATCCAGAAAGAAGAACCCGCCCTCATGGAAAGAGACGGAAGGGGGTTACCAGTCTCACTACAACAGGAAGCTGAACCGATGCCTTGCGTGGATTACCAGCACGACCTTTCACTGGTATGTCACCGAAAAGACAAAGCCGGGAGATGTGGAGTCCAACACGACAATCTTTCATTCGGTCTACGACGTGATCGAAGGCGTGGAATTTGCTTGGCTATGGGCCAACGCCCGCAGGTATCGTGCCGACAAGGGCGGCGTGGGGAAGCCGATGAAAAGCGACTTCTACGGCTTCGTCAACACGTCCAGTGTTGTTCGAGAGACGGATCGTCGATCGTTCAAGAACTACGACGAATGGCTTCTCCTGATCGAACCGCTCATGAGGGACTGATCATGAAACGATTCGCCCTCCTGATTGCCGGCGCGCTGGTCTTCGCCAGCGCGGCCGACGCGAAGGGTTCGCCCCAGAAATGTGAAGTCGATGCACTGCGCGCTGCCCCCTAAGGAGTGGCAGGACTTCAAGGGCAATTGGAAGTTAATCAACAAGGTGCTTGGGAAGTGATGTGGCATGCCGACGCTCAGCCAAGAGTACATCTTTCACCCCGGGCCTATGCCCGTCCGGATCGGTCAGCGTCTCCGCTATGTGTCCCGGTATGACGACTTCGCGATCACGACCTACTGGACCGTGACACGCCTCCTCCCCGACGGCCGAGTCGTCGCCATCAGGGACGTCGCGCCGCCATCGGTGGTGGACGTCGAGGGGCCGCCCGAGTTCCTATATGATTCCTCGCGCTAGGGCCGCCCGGATTCCTGTAGCTCCAGACTGGTTCGGAAGAGCGGTGGCGAGATACTGAGAATCTTCGACGCCTCGTCCTGTGTGAAACAAGG
>CALDNT010000004.1 GCA_937915145.1 uncultured Reyranella sp. | reverse complement strand
CGTATGGCGGTGCGGCACCCCACGGCGGCGGCGCCTTCTCCGGCAAGGACCCGACCAAGGTCGATCGCTCGGCGGCCTATGCCGCCCGCTACCTTGCCAAGAACGTGGTGGCTGCGGGCCTTGCCGACCGCTGCCTGATTCAGGTCGCTTATGCGATCGGTGTCGCCGATCCGATGTCGCTTTATGTCGATACCCAGGGCACCGGCAAGGTCGACGAACGCAAACTGGAGAAGATCCTTTCGGATATTTTCCCGCTGCGCCCGACCAGCATTCGCCTGGGTCTCGAACTCAACAAGCCAATTTACCAACGCACCGCAGCCTACGGACATTTCGGCCGCAAGCCCGAGCGCGATGGTGGCTTCTCGTGGGAGCGCACGAATCTGGTGCCCGAGCTGAAGCGGGCGTTCGGCGCGCGCTAGGTCCGCCGCCCCGGCGATATTAAAAGGCGCGTGGAGGTCCTCTCCGCGCGCTTTTTGCATTAGGAATACACCCTAAATAATTGAATTCACGTCGATTTCTGGTATTCTCAAGAAGATGGCTCCTCTTGAGAATGGCGGCTTTCAGCAATCGGTATGGGATGGTGAACGCCGCCGGCCGATCGATCCTCTCTTGAGGGCGCTGCTCTATATCGCCCAACAGATCGGACGGCCCGTCGGCGAAGCCGATGTCCGCCGGCTGACCGCCGTGCCGGCAGCAGGGCTCGACGAGAGTTCGTTTCTTCTGGCCGGCGTGCGTCTTGGACTGCGGACCTATGCTGTCGATCTCGCGGCGACGCCGCTGGAGGATCTTCCGACGCCGTTTGCCCTGGTCGGTATCGCGGGCCAACCCGCCTGCGTCGTCGTGGGCGGCGACGGCGGTCAGTGGACCGTGCTCGATGTCGTCGAAGGTCGCGTCTGGCGTCGTGCAACCGATGAGGTGATGGCGCTGGGTGGGCGAGCACTCGTGATGTGCGAAATCCCGGCCTATGAGCGGCGCCAGGAATGGTATGCGCCGCTATGGGCCAGCGTCCGCCCGGTCGTCCTGAAACTCGTGGCCATGTCGTTTGCCGTCAACGTCCTTGGCCTCGCGACGCCGTTGTTCATGATGCTGGTGTTCAACACGGTGATCGCTCAAGGCGGGCCGCAGGGCGCCGCTTCGATCATAACCGTGCTCTGCGTCGGCATGCTGATTGTCTATTCGCTCGATTTCGCGCTTCGCGTAGTGCGCGGCTGGCTGTCGGCGCGGACCGGCGCCCGCCTCGACACGATGATGAGCGGCGAAGTGCTCCACCATCTGGTGCAGCTTCCCTATCGCCACTTCGAGCGCACGCCATCGGGTGTCATCGCCGAGCGGCTGCGCCAGCTCGACCTGCTGCGCGGCTTCCTCACCGGTCAGATGCCGGCCCTCGCCATGGACATTGCCTTCGTGGCGCTCTTCCTTGCTGCCATCTTCGCCATCAGCACGCCTCTAGGCATCGTCACGACATTGGCCATCCCGGTGCTGATCGGCGTCTCACTGGTGACCCATCGTGCCCAGCGACGCCTCGCCGAGGAGAACTTTCAGGCCCTGGCGGCCAAGAGTTCTACCTTGAACGAAACGGTCGCCAACGCCGCCACGATCAAGGCACTCGGGCTCGAAGCCGAGGTTGAGAAGCGATGGCAGGTGCGCGTCGAGCAATCCGCCTGGTCCAGTTTTCGCGTCAACAATCTGGCCAACATCGCTGCCAGCGCCTCTGCCGCGCTGCAGCTCATCGCCCTGCTGGCGATCGTCGTCGTCGGTGTCGGCGAGGTTGAAGATCATCGCATGACCGTGGGCGCGCTGGTCGCGGCCAACATGCTGGCCATGCGCGCCCTGCAACCGATGCGCCAACTGGTGGCGGCCTGGCATCAACTTCAGGCGGTCGGCGCGGCCTTCAGGCGCATCGACCATCTGATGCGCGAAGTGGCCGAAAGCCCGGCTGGCGGGCTGGTACCGATACCGCCCCTGGGCGGCGATATTACTTTCGAGCGAGTTACCTATCGTCCCGACGATCATGTCCCGGCAGTTCTGCAGGATGCCGACCTCGCTATCGCGGCCGGTGAGATCCTGGGAATCGTTGGGCCATCGGGCTCCGGCAAGACCACCATCGTCAATCTCCTCCAGGGGCTGTTCAAGCCGTCGGGTGGCCGCGTGCTGGTCGACGGCACCGACGTCTCTCACATTTCATTGGCGCAGCTGCGCGCCCAGATCGGCTGCGTGCCGCAGGATCTTCAGCTCTTCACCGGTTCGGTGCGGGAAAACATCGCCATGGGCGTGGCGAACAAGGACCCTGGCCGCGTCGTGGCGGTGGCCAGGTTTGTCGGTGCGCACGATTTCATCCAACGCCTGCCGCAGGGCTATAACACCGTGCTGGGCGAGCGCGGCCAGGGGCTGTCGATGGGGCAGCGGCAGCTTCTCTGCATTGCCCGCGCGCTGATCCGCAATCCGCGCATTCTTATTCTCGATGAGGCAACCAGCGCTCTCGATCCGGCGACGGAGGAACAGCTCCTGCGCAAACTCAAGGCCAGTACGCGCGGCCGCACCGTCATCATGATCACCCACCGGCTGGCACCGCTCGCCATCGCCGACCGGGTCGCGCTGGTAATGGACGGCCGCATCGAACGTGTCGGCCCGCCGACCGAGATCATGGCCTACGCCCGCATCCGCATGGCCGAGGCAAGCCGCGGCCACGGTGCGTCGGGCCCGGCGACAGCGCACGCCATGGCGCGGGCCATGCTTGCCTAGAGGATATTGGCGAAGTCGGGGTCTTCCAGACGGGCCAATCGCTCCGAGGCCAACCGCGCGCAGTCGATCAGCAGCGCCTTGCGCCGGGCGGCGGTGACCGGCCGGCGCGGCGGGGCACGCAACACTTCACCGCCGTAGGCATCGGCCACGATCAGGCCGATCTCTTCAGGGATGAGCGATTGGGGAAAATCGACGGGCACGGCCACGTAGAGCTGGTCGCACCAGTCGAGATAGTCGGGCCACTTCTCGTCGACCCGCCAATCCTCGATCGACGATTTCACTTCGACGATGACGAGTTCGCCGCCGCGGCCGACAGCAAAGATATCGGCGCGGCGGCCGTCGGGCAGCGGCAGCTCGAGCAGCACCGAATGGCCGGCCTGGCGCATCAGCCGGCAGACGCCGCGGCAAACGGCGATGGTAACCTCGGGGCGCGTCTGTCGCGCGACGGGCGATGGGCTCATGGCGAAATCTAGCGTTTCGCGCGTCGTGTGGCGATTGCGGCCATGCTAATCAGCGTCGCATGTTGCCCCGTAATCTTGCCGAGCTCGAAGCCTGCGTGCGGCGCGATCTGGCGCTGATCTCCTATCCCGAGTTGCGCTGGTTGCCGCCGGTCCGCGGCCCGGACGGCGAGAAGGTGCTCGATGTGCTGGTCGTCGGCGGCGGGCAGGGCGGGCAGGCGCTGTCGCTCAAGCTCAAGCTCGAGCGCATCGACAATCATCTCGTGATCGATCGCGGCCCCGCCGGGGCCGAGGGGCCATGGCGGACGTTTGGCCGCATGCGGACGCTCAGGACCTGGAAGACCGTCACCGGTCCCGACCTCGGGATTCCCAGCCTCACCTATCAAAGCTGGTTCGAGGCGCAGAACGGCGTCGAGGCGTTCATGCGCCTCAACAAGATCGCGCGCGAAAGCTGGAGCGACTACCTGCACTGGCTGCGGCGCGTGCTGGCGCTTCCGGTCGAGGTCGGGACCGAACTCCTGGGCATCGAACCCGGCGGCGAGGTGTTGCGGGTGCGGGTGAAGGACGCCGCGGGCGAGCGGTGGATCCTGGCGCGCCATGTCGTGCTCGCGCACGGCATCGAGGCAAGCGGCCGGTGGACGATGCCGGGGTTCGTCGAGCATCTGCCGCCGGGCCTGCGCGCGCATGCCGCCGACGCGATCGACTTTGCTGGCCTGCGCGGCCGGCGCGTCGCCGTTCTTGGCGCTGGCGCGTCGGCATTCGACAATGCCGCGATGGCGCTGGAGGCCGGTGCGGAAGTTCATCTGTTCTGCCGCCGTCCCGAGCTGCAGCGGGTCCAGCCTTACAAGTGGCTGTCGTTCCCGGCCTTCTTCCGGCACTTCGGCGATCTCGACGACGCAATGCGTTGGAAGATCATGAACCACGTACTGTCGTTGCGTGAGGCGCTGCCGGTCGAGACCTGGGACCGCGTGACCTCGCATGCCGATTTCCACCTCCATACCGGCGCGCCGTGGCTCGATGCGCGAAGCGATGGCGCAGCGGCGATCGTCAGGGTGCCCGACGGCGAACATCGGTTTGACTTCCTGATCTGCGGCACCGGGTTCGACGTCGACCTCGGCCGGCGACCTGAACTGGCGGCGGTCGCGCCGCATGTCCGGACGTGGCAGGACGCCTACGTACCGCCGTCGGGCCAGGACAACGAACGGCTCGGACGCTACCCCTATCTGGGGCCGGGCTTCGAGTTACTCGAGCGCACGCCGGGCACCGCGCCCTGGCTTGGCCGGATCAGATTGTTCAATTTCGGCGCGACCATGAGCTTCGGCCCCAGTGGTTCGTCGATCAACGGCATGAAGTTCGCCGTGCCCCGACTGGTCGACGGTCTGACGCGCGACTTGTTCCGTGCCGAGATCGACCGGCTGTGGCAGGGCCTCGTGGCGTACGACACGCCGGAATTCCCGACGCGTCTGGCTCGTGATCGCTGAGGATGGCGCCAGGGGCGCTAGGGTTTCGGCGGATTGAGACGCGGCGGCGCTTTGTCGAGCGGGCGCTCCGCTGTCGGTGAAAAGCGCCGGGCCAGATCCTCGGCGCGTTTGCGGTCGAGATCCGGCATCTGCCCCATGGTCTTTTCCCGAACGGTGCGGGACTCGGGATGCCCGCCGCGCTCGGCGAGAAGCAGCCACTTGTATCCCTCGATCGGATCGGGCGCGCCGGCGGCGCCACCGATCAGCAGAATGCCCAAGGCGTTCTGGGCCTGGGTCACGCCCTGCCGGGCGGCGCGGCCGTACCAGAGTTGGGCCTGGGCTGTGTCGCGTGCGACGCCGGCTCCGGCGAGATAGGCGTTGGCGAGTTTGAACTGGGCCGACGGCACGCCGGCGCGGGCGGCAACTTCGTACCAGGCAATCGCCGACTGCAGAGCCTTCTCGTTCGTCGCCTTGTCGCGGGAGCGCGGTGTTCGCGCCGCCATGTCGCCCAGCGCGAGTGCGGCTTCGGGGATGCCGCTTGCCTGGGCATGCAGCAGCCAGCGTTGCGCGGCGGTGACGTCGTGTTTGACGCCGATGCCGTCGCCAAGTGCCAGGCCAAGGCGCAGGGCAGCAAGCGGATGGCCCTTTTCGGCCGCCTGCCGGTAGAGGTCGGTGGCGCGCGTCGCGTCGGCCGCGACCGGGCCCATGCTCTCCGACATGGCGCGGCCCAGGGCATAGAGGGCATGGGGATCGCCCTTGGCCGCCGCTTTCTCAAGCCACGCCCGTGCCTCGATCAGGTCACGCGGAACACCCTGGCCGCGCAAATAAAGTGTGCCGAGATTGAGTTGCGCGCGTTGATGGCCCTTCTCGGCGGCGCGTTGAAACCACTGAAACGCCTTGGCCGCGTCGCGCGGCGAGCCGCCCTCGCCATAGGCGAAGACCAGCGCCAGCCGGTGTGCGCCTTCGGCCGAGCCGGCGTCAGCGGCTTGCTGGATCAGCCGCAGCCCTTCGCCCGAGGCGCCCCTTTCCAGCAGGATCGCGCCCAGCCACGCCGCCGCGTCTCCATCGCGCGGTGCCAGGGTTCGCAACGACGTCTCGGCGCCGACGAGATCGCCTGCCTGATACGCGGCCACCGCGGCACGCAAGGCCGGCGAAGTGTCCTTGGGTTCGCCGGACTGGGCGTGAGCGACGGTGCTGGCGGCGAGGAGTGCCGCGACCGGCACTGCCCGCCTGGCGATCATTGGGTCTTGAAGGTGTAGGCCACCGCTTCCGCCTTGGCCTTCTCGACTTCGTCCGGCTTCAGAAGATGCGCGGCCTGCTCAAGCGCCAGATCGGCGTTGACGACGTTCCAGTGCGCGGCGATTGCCACCCATTTGTAGGCCTCCGCCGCGCTCTTCGGGACGCCCTTGCCGTCGACATAGGCGCCGGCCAGAGGGAGTATCGCCGGCAGGTAGCCGCGTTCGGCCGCGTCGAGCAGCAAAGGCGTGGCCTTGGCCGGGTCATAGAGCTTCGACTCGGGATTGCCATAGACATAGAGGCCGAGGAGGAACTGCGCGCGCGGATCACGTTCCTTGGCGAGGAGCTGCAGTTCCTTTTCCGTCGTCGGCATGTCGCCGGCTTGCAGCGCTTTCAGAGCCGCCTCCAATCCAGCGGCAGCAGGCTGTGTCAGGACCGCCAGCACCATGACGGCGGCGGGAATGCTAATCAGGGACCGGAGGGAACGGACGAATCGCACGGACTGGGACTCCCGATAACGGCCGCCGATATTGGCTGCCAGCAATGGTGGAATGGCGGGCGGTTTAGCATGGAATTGGGGCCGAAACACGAAACGCGGCGCCCCGGCCCGGCTGGCCGCCGCATGTCATCCCACTCCAGCGGCGATGTCGTATGATCGCATCTCGGTCGTCGCGCGGCTGCCAGATCAGCTCGGCAATCAGTTTGCATCGGACATATCGAGGCGGATCCAGGAGCGCGCGACCTAGTCGATTGATATTCAAGGATAGTTTGAAAAAGGGAGAGAATTGCGATCAAGCCAGAGTCTCTTTTTTGACTATCTAATGCTCGATGCATGCGAAAAACTCTGGGAATTGGGGCAGTTATTCAAATCAAGATATGCGGTTTTGCAGATGACGGGTGGTATGGACATTTGTTAGATTGCCCGCATAAGAAGCAGTCAAGGCGTTTCGTTTCGGCGTTCATATTTGAAAGGTGTTTCATCCCAGTTTGGCAGTGCTCCCAGCGCGAGCGTGCCCACGCCCACCCAGAGTTCCACCTAGCCCGCCGGCGGCCCCCAAGCCGCTTTCATCGAAGCCCCCTTCCCACACATCCCAAGGCTTCGATAAACCCACACCTAGGCGGGCTCACTAAGGAAGGCCGGTCGTTCCCCAAGCGACCGGCCTTTCGTATTTCTGGCGCCAAACAGCCCACAGGCAGCGCTTGGCGCTGCATTGACCCATGAGCAAAATTGAGGAAAAAGCACCCCGTCAGGTCACTGGAAGTACAAGGTTATTGCGGGTTAGGTGCAATGTCAGACTTACCAAAAACGCCTATCTCAACAGAAAAAACCAAGCAATTACGACACAATTTCTGTCAAGATATGCATTTTTGCAAGTTACACCAGAGTAGGGGCGTGTTAAAGTCGGGTCATTAAAGAAATTCTTATTCTGTTGGTTTCCCTATGAAAATTGTCGGATTCCCCATCGACATTTCACGTTCGCAAGACGGCCGCATCGTGCGCGGTCTGCGGACCCGGCAAGCCCTGATCCAGTCGACTTTGGACCTTATCCAGGCGGGCGATGTCGAGCCGACGTCGGCGGCCATCGCGACCATCGCCGGAGTGTCCAGTCGCGCACTCTTCCAGCACTTTGCCAGTCTTGCCGATCTCTATGCCGCGGCCTTCGACCTCGCAGTCAGCCGCGCCTTCGATCGCAACGGCCCGGTCGATGCTGCCGCGCCGCTGTCCAGCCGTATCGAACTGCTGGTTTCCGATCGGGCCCAGCTCTTCGAGGAATGGCTGCCGGTATGGCATTTCGCCGAACGGGTCCGCAGTGTCGCGCCGGCGGTCGGACTTGTCGTGGCCCAGTTGCGCCGGCTGTTGCGCGAGCGCTTGGCCGTCTGGTTCGCGGCCGAATTGCGCAATGTCCATCCCGGCGCCCGCGATCTCGTCCTCGACTCACTGGATGTTGCCTTCGGCCTCGACAGCTGGATGAACATGCGCGAGCAGCTGCGTCTGTCGCCGGTTCATGCCTCGCGCACCTGGCGCTTCACCGCCGAGGCCATCGTCCAGCAGGCCCTTACCGTTCCCAACCAGCCCGCGGCGGTGGCCTAACCAGCCACCACGGCGAAGCACCCTTCCCACACCCCAAGCGTCGCCGCCCAACCCACCCAGCCGCGGGCCGTACAGAAGGCCGGTCGTTTCCCCAAGCGACTGGCCTTTGCCTTTTGCCGGCAAAGAAAAAGGCGGCGGGAATCCCGCCGCCTTTATTCTCGACCGCAGGGTCTCTAGTTCGACTTCGCGCGATAGGTATTGTGGCAATTACCGCAGCTCTTGCCGGTGGCGGCGAATGCGGCGGTCAAGGCCGCGAGGTCGCCCGACCCCGCCGCCGAAGCGAGCTGGTCGTAAGCCACGTCGGCCGCCTTGCTAGCCGCCACGAAGCCGGCGCGATCCGACCAGACCGTCGGCAACGCCTTGGTATCGCCGGTGTCGGAGCCGGCCGGAAACATGTTGACGAATGCCAGTTCGAGTTCCTTGAGTTTGGCGGCCTGGGCAACCGCACCGCTCGTCGGGCCCTTGGCATCGATGATGCCCTTGATCGCCCGCATTGCGGCGCCGGCCTGCTTGCGGTTTTCCTGGCGCTGCTTGATCACATCGCCTTGTGCGAAAGCGATCGTCGCGCCTCCCACCATCGCACCGGCAGCAAGAGCGCCGATCGCCGCCAAAACAAACATTTTCTTCATTGGCCATCCCCTTTGAATTCAATCGACCGACGGGCCGTTTCGACCTCGACGTCCCGACAACTGTTGCAGAGGCTGGGGTCAAAGCGAACAGCGTAGATATGCTTCCCATCATCACGACTGCGTGTAGTGAGCGGGCCATCGGCCTGCTGTCCAGGGATTGCAAGCCCCGTCGCAGGAGTCGATAACACGGCATGATCGACAAGAATGCCCGCAGCATCCGCGTATGGGATCTGCCCGTCCGGCTGTTCCACTGGACGCTCGTTATCCTTCTGACGGTCTCCTATTTCACGGCTCAGGCCGGCGGGGAGTGGATGAAATTCCACTTCTGGTCGGGCTACGCCATCCTCACCCTGGTGCTGTTTCGCATCGCTTGGGGTTTCGTCGGCAGCACGACCGCGCGATTCACGGATTTCGTAAAGGGTCCGGGGGCGGCCATCGCCCATCTGCGTGAACTGGTGGGCCGCGGCCGCCCGCGCGAGGCCGGCCACAATCCCCTGGGCGGCGCCATGGTCGTGGTGCTGCTGCTCGCCGTCCTCGCCCAGGCCGCCGCCGGGCTTTTTTCGGCCGACACCGATACGGGTATGGTCACCGGCCCGCTGGCGCTCGCAATCGCCGACAAGTGGGTCGACCGGGCGACGGCATTCCACCACTACTGGATCAATGTTCTCCTCGCCCTGGTCGCGCTCCATGTGCTGGCCGCCGTTGTCTATCTCGTCTGGAAGCGGCAGAACCTGATCGGCGCCATGGTGAGCGGTCGCAAACCGCTCGACGACGTGGTGCCGCCGGGCCAGCCGGCGCCCAGGCTGGTCTTCGCACCGGGCCGGCTGGCGCTGTCCCTGCTGCTCGCATCGGCCGCCATCGTCTATTTCGTCGTCAGGGCCGGGGGCTGACCTGCAGCCCTGCTCCGCGCCCTTGGCCTTGCTGCTCCGAAGGCCCGCCTCTAGGGTGCCCGCCACTTCCGTGAATCTGGGTTTTGCATCATGAAATTTACCGGTACCGACTCCTATGTGGCCAGCGACGACCTGCGCGTGGCGGTGAACGCGGCCATCGCGTTGCAGCGCCCGCTGCTGATCAAGGGCGAGCCCGGTACCGGCAAGACCGTGCTGGCACATGAGGTCGCCAAGGCGCTGAAGGCGCCGATCATCGAGTGGCACATCAAGTCGACCACCAAGGCGCAGCAGGGCCTCTATGAATACGACGCGGTATCGCGCCTGCGCGACAGCCAGCTCGGCGACGAGCGCGTCAAGGACATCGGCAACTACATCAAGCGCGGCAAGCTGTGGGACGGCTTCACCGCCCCCGAGCGTCCGGTGCTGCTGATCGACGAGATCGACAAGGCCGACATCGAATTCCCCAACGATCTGCTGCTCGAACTCGATCGCATGGAATTCTACGTCTACGAGACGCAGCAGGTCATCAAGGCCGAGCAGCGCCCGATCGTGATGATCACTTCGAACAACGAGAAGGAGCTGCCCGACGCCTTCCTGCGTCGCTGCTTCTTCCACTACATCCGCTTCCCCGACCGTGAGACGATGACCCAGATCGTCGACGTTCACTTTCCCGACCTGCAGCGCAACCTGCTGCGCGAGGCGCTGAACGTCTTCTATGACATCCGCGAGGTGCCGGGCCTCAAGAAGAAGCCGTCGACTTCGGAACTGCTCGACTGGCTGAAGCTGCTGATGGTCGAGGACATGTCGCCGGACGCGTTGCGCTCCAAGGATTCCAAGCAGCTCATTCCGCCGCTGCATGGTGCGCTGCTCAAGAACGAGCAGGACGTTCACCTGTTCGAACGTCTGGCCTTCATGGCGCGACGGGAGCAGCGCCAGTAACGCCCCCTGTGGCCAACGGGAGATCGCGATGTTCGTGAATTTCTTCCTTGAACTGCGCCAGGCCAAGGTGCCGGTCTCCATCAAGGAGTACCTGGCGCTGATGGAAGGCATGGACAGGGGTGTCTCCGATTACAGCGTCGACGATTTCTACTTCCTGTCGCGCGCCATCCTGGTGAAGGACGAGCGCAACCTCGACAAGTTCGACCGCGTGTTCGGCCACGTCTTCAAGGGCCTGGAAGCCGTGCCGGGCGAGGGCGTGGCGGCCGAGATTCCCGAGGAGTGGCTGCGCAAGCTGGCCGAGAAGCTTCTCACCGAGGAAGAGAAGAAGCAGATCGAGGCGCTGGGCGGCTGGGAGAAGCTGATGGAGACGCTGAAGAAGCGTCTCGAGGAGCAGCAGAAGCGCCACCAGGGCGGCAGCAAGTGGATTGGCACCGCCGGGACGTCGCCGTTCGGCGCCTATGGGTTCAACCCCGAGGGCGTGCGCATCGGCCAGGACAAGGGCCGCGAAGGCCGCGCCGTAAAGGTCTGGGACAAGCGCGAATACAAGAACCTCGACGATACGGTCGAGATCGGCACGCGCAACATCAAGATCGCGCTGCGCCGGTTGCGCAAGTTCGCGCGCGAGGGCGCCGAGGTCGAGCTCGACATGCCCGACACGATCCGCAGCACGGCGCGCAACGCCGGTTACCTCGACATCAAGATGGTGCCGGAGCGGCGCAACAAGGTGAAGCTGCTGATCCTGTTCGACATCGGCGGCTCGATGGACGCCCACATCCGCGTCTGCGAGGAGCTGTTCTCGGCGGCGCGCTCGGAGTTCAAGCACCTGGAGTTCTTCTACTTCCACAATTGCCTTTACGAAAAGCTGTGGAAGGACAACCGCCGCCGTCACGTCGACACCTTCTCGACGGCCCAGCTGCTGCATACCTATCCGGCCGACTACAAGGTGCTGTTCGTTGGCGACGCCTCGATGAGCCCCTACGAGATCGCCTATCCCGGCGGCTCGGTGGAGCACTGGAACGAGGAGGCGGGCCAGACCTGGATCCA
>CALDNT010000003.1 GCA_937915145.1 uncultured Reyranella sp. | reverse complement strand
CTCGGTCTGCATCTGCATGTCGGCCAGCATGAACTGTATACCCTGGAACTCGGCGATCGGCTGGCCGAACTGCTTGCGTTCGCGGCCATAGCCGACGGCGGCATCGATCGCGCCCTGCGCCAGCCCGACCGAGATCGCGCCGATGGTCGGCCGGTTGAGGTCGAGGATGCGCATGCAGCTCTTGAAGGCCTGGCCTTCGGGACCGACCATGTTCTCGGCCGGCACGCGCACATTGTCGAAGAAGATCGGCGCATTGGGCACGCCGCGGATTCCCATCTTGCGGTCGAGCTTGCCGTAGGAAAATCCGGCCGTCTTGGTGTCGACGATGAAGGCGGAGATGCCGTTGGCGCCCTTGCCTTCGCTGGTGCGGGCAAACACCAGGATGAAGTGCGCGACCGGCCCGAAGGTGATGTAGATCTTGCCGCCGTTCAGCACCCAACTCTCGCCGTCCTTCACCGCCCGCGTCTTCATCGACGAGACGTCCGAACCGGTGCCCGACTCGGTGATGGCGACGGCGGTGATCGTGCGGCCCTTGGCGGCGAGCCCGAGATAGTGCCGCTTCTGCGCTTCGGTGCCGAAATTCAGGATCGGCAGGATCAGGCCGAAGGAGTTGTTGGCGGCGAGCAGGGCGGCCGATTCGGAGACCTTGGCGATCTCCTCCTTGACGATGCAGACCGAGGTGAGGTCGGCGCCTGGCCCGCCGTACTCCTGCGGCACCCACAGCTGCAGCAGCCCCATGTCGCCGAACACTTCCACGAGCTCCTGGGGAAAGCGGTCGTTCTCGTCGATTTCCGAGGCGATCGGCGCCACGTGCTTCTCGACCATCCTGGCGACCTGGTCGCGCAGTAGCAGGTGGTGTTCCTCGAAGTGATAATTGTTCATTGGTCGAACCTCAGTGGGCCTTGGGCCAGGGAAACTTGCGCGCCAGCACGCCCGTGCTGTCGACGGTGCGGCGCAGCAGGAACAGCTCTTCGTCGTCGGGGTTGGCGGTGCGCTCGATCTTCGCCGGCACGATCAGGTCGAAACCGGTGTTGTCGCGCACTTCGTCGAAGGTGACGCCGTCGTGCAGCGACTTGATGCGCATCGCCTTGCTCTTGGGCTCGAAGTCGAAGACGCCGAGCGGGGTCACCACCAGCCGCGGGCCGCCCTCGGACAGGCCGAAGGCGGTGCGCGAAGTGCCGCCGTCGAGGAAGCCGGCGCCGCAGACGAAGTCGACCTTGGGCACGAAAGCGCTGCGGTCGTGGCGTGTCATCATGATGTAGAAGCGCCGCGACAGGCCGCAGAGTGCGCTGATGCCGACCGTGCCGGGACCGCGCAGGCGGGGTTTGGCATGATCGCCGACGCACACGGTGTTGATGTTGCCGAAGCGGTCGGTCTGCAGCGCGCCCAGGATGGCGAAATCGAAGAAGTGCACCTGCCAGTCGATGAAGTCGATCATCTGCGGCAGGTCCATCACCGCTTCGGCGGCGGCGATGTTCTCGGCATCGGCGGCTGGCCGGATGACGCCCTCGGTCGGGTTGGTCATGCCGCCGGGGCCCGACACCCACCACAGGTGCGGTGCCTGGCGCTGGCGCGCGAGATTGCAGGCTGCGACCTGGATATCGGAATTGGTGCCGACGATCGCCTTCTCGCCGTCCGCCATGTCGCGCGCCAGCAGCACGGCCAGCATCTCGCCCATGGCAAAGTTATTGGTGGTTACCGGCATTTCATGAGTCCTGACGGGGCTGGCTGGGAGGTGTCATGTCGGGGTGACTTCGAAGATCGTTTTGGCAATTCCTTCTCCACTCAATGCGTAGGTGAGCGCCTCGCGGTATCGGTCGAACACAAACGTGCGGCCGGCCGGTGGAACGAGCCGCCCCTCGGCGACCCAGGCGAGCAGTTCATCGAATTCCCGTTGGGCAGCGGCTGCTTCGAACACGGCGGCGAACTGGCGATAGTCGACGCCGACCAGGGCGGCGCCCTTGAGCAGCGGCAGATTGACGGGCAGGGCGGGGATCTCCCCCGAGGCGAAGCCGATCACCAGATAGCGTCCGCCCCAGTTGAGCGATCGAAAGGCCGGCTGCAGCAGCGGCCCGCTCACCGGATCGAACACGACGTCGATGCCGCCGGGAACCGCTTCCTTCAGCCGCTCGCGCCAGCCTGCGGGGTCGCGGTCGAGCGCGATCTCGGCGCCGCTGCGCGCAGCCAGTGCGCGCTTCTCGGGCGTTGACGCCACCGCGACGACGCGGGCGCCGAGCAGTTTGCCGACCTGGATGGCGGCGCTGCCGACGCCGCCCGCGGCGCCGATCACCAGCAACGTCTCGCCCGCCTTGATATGTGCACGATCGCGCAGACCATGCAGCGCAGTGACGTAATTGACGCGGAAACCGGCGGCCTGGTCGAGTTGCATGCGGTCGGGAATGCGATTGACCGACGCGATGGGCGCCAGGGCATATTCGGCGAAGCCTCCACGCACCTGCGCCAGAACGCGGTCGCCGGGCGCGAGCCCGGTGACGCCGCGGCCGACTGAATCGATCCAGCCCGAGACCTCGGCGCCCGGGACATGTGGCAACGGCGGCTTGACCTGGTAGCGGCCGAGCGAGACCAGCGCGTCGACATAGCCGACGCCGCAGGCGGCAATTCTGATGCGCACGTCGCCGTGCCCGGGCTCAGGCACGTCGAGTTCGACCACGCGGTAGCTGTCGATCGAACTGAGATCGTCGGCCTGCACCGCCTTCATCTGTTTGGCTGCCATGTCGGGGTCAATTCACGAGATTGAGGCGTACCGGCAGCGCCTTGAAGCCGCCGACCAGATTGGCGTGGATGCGCTGGACGTCGCCCGCCGGTTCGATGCTGTCGACCCGGCGGGCGAAGGCGCGGAGAAACGTCGTGAGTTCGAGGCGGGCGAGCGACAGGCCGAGGCACATGTGGCCGCCGAAGCCGAAGGCGAGGTGCTTGTTCGGGCTTCGCTCGATATCGAAGCGGAACGGATCGGCGAAGACCGCGTCGTCGCGGTTGGCCGACGGGTAGAACAGGGCAACGCCGTCGCCGGCGGCGATGGTAGTGTCGCCGAGGCGATAGTCCTCGCGTGCCGTTCGCAGGAAATGCTTGACCGGCGACACCCAGCGCAACGTCTCCTCGACGGCGCTTCTGGTTTTCTCAGGATCGGACCGGAGTTTCTGCCACTGGTCAGGATTTTCCAGGAGGGCGAGCAGGCCGCCGGCCGTCGCGGCCGCTGTCGTGTCGTGTCCGGCCGTGGCGATCACCGCGTAATAGGAGGCGGTCTCGAGATCGCCCATCGGCCCGTCGTAGGGCCTGCCGCAGGCGATCACGGTGGCGAGGTCGTCGCGTGGCGCCTTGCGCCGGTCGGCCGCCATGGCGGTGAAATAGTCGAAGAACTGACCGAGCAGGTCGAAATGCTGGCCGGTATTGGCGCCATCGTGGGCGCCGGCGCCGCCGAGATCGGCATCGTCGGCGCCGAAGAACTGCTGGGTCAGCCGCAGCATCAGCGGCTGGTCCTCGCGCGGCACGCCCAGGATCGACATGATCACCCGCAGCGGGAAGAGGTTGGCCACCTCGGTCGCGAAGTCAAATGGCTCGCCGCCGAACGACGCGATGTGATCGAGCGATTCCTCGGCCAGTGCCGCGACTGCGGCCTCGAACTTGCGTACGCCCGGCCCCATGAACCACTCGGCGGTCACGCGGCGGTATTCGCGATGGTCGGGATTGTCCATGTGGGCGACCGTCCGGTACATGCGGTCGTACTTGCCGCCGGACTTGCCGGCTGCGCGCTTGGCCGTCGCTTCCTGGGCGCGCGTCATCAGATTGAGCCGGCGGCTGTTGATGAAGATGTCGTTCTTGCGCGACACCTCCATGATGTCGGCGTGGCGCGTCAGCGCCCAGAAGGGGCGGTAGTCGGCGGGCTGGGTCCAGTGGACCGGCGAGGTCCGGCGCAATTCCGAGAAGAGCGCATGGATGCGCGCCTCGTCGGCGTGGACGGCTGGCGATACCACGGCCTCTGCCAGGTCGGTCGGGATCGATTCAGCAGCTTGGGCCGCGGCTACGGGCAAGGGCGTTCCTCTGACCGGTCTGGTGCCGGCTATCCTGGTCCGTACGTTTATTGGTCCGACCAATACAGAGTCAATATGGAAGAAGGGCCCGTTTGACAGGAATCCTATCTTTCCCTATAATCCAGCCATGAATCCTATTGAAGTCCCATGCTCCGCGCCGTCTCCAGCTCAAGGGCTTGCTGCGGCGATGGGCCGGTCCGAAAACGAGTCAGTTGGCGACTCCCGCCGCAGTCGGCGACGGCGGCAATTTACCAGCCGATACAAGGCCCTGGCCGCCGGACAGGATGCCGGGGCCACCGCCGATAGGAAGACTCCGTGACTCTAGCGACCCTTCCAGTTGGGCTTGCGCTTCTCGGCGAAGGCCTTGGGCCCCTCGACCGTGTCCTCGCTGTGCGCCATGGCGACGAAGGCGGGATAGCTTTGGTTGCGCATCGCCATCTCGAGCGCCGGCACGTCGAGCGAGCGCATCACCACCTGCTTGGTGGCGCGCACCGACATCGGCGAGCAGGCGAGGATCTCGCCGGCCCAGCGTTTGGCCGCCGTCATCAGCTCGGCGTGCGGCACCACCTCGGTGACGAAGCCCAGCTCAAAGCCTTCCTTGGCCGACACATGGCGGCCGGTCAGCATCATGCCCATCGCCTTTTTGAGCGGGATGGTGCGCGACAGCCGCTGCATGCCGCCGGCACCGGCAGCCAGGCCGACGCGCGGCTCGGGCAGGGCAAACTTCGCCTGGTCCGACGCCACGATGATGTCGCTGGCGAGCGCGATCTCGAAGCCACCGCCCATGGCGATGCCATTGACCGCGGCAATGACCGGCTTGTCGAGGTCGAAGCGGTTGGCCAGCCCGCCGAAGCCCTTGGCCGGATGGATCGGGCGCTTGCCGGTCCTAGCCTGGGTCTCGGCATGATACTTGAGGTCGTTGCCGGCGCAGAAGGCCTTGTCGCCGGCGCCGGTGATGATCGCGACCCACAACTCAGGGTTGGTCTGGAATTCGTCGAACGCGTCGACCAGCTCCTGGTTCGCCATGGGATGGCAGGCGTTGTAGACCTCCGGTCGGTTGATGGTGGCGATCATCAGGCGTCCGTCGATCTCGATCTTGCTGAATTGGCCCATGGCGTCGTGCTCCCGTTCGATGCCGTCAGTGAGTGAATGGTGGTTTACCGCACGGCTGGCGTAGCGGCGATACAAAATCCCGATCGGAGAGACGGTTAATTACCCCCGCCTGGAAGTGAAATCCCGAGCCGATGGCTGCGATCGGGAGTCACTTAGGCCGCGACGTTCAACCAGAATCTGACCTTAGCTATGGATTGTGGTGCTGGCTTGGGCCTGTCGCTCCTGTCCAAGGGCGATTTCGGCCGGTGGGCCGGGCCTGTGGGTAAAATCGGCGCCTCGGGTGCGCGGCCTACCTCCACAAGATGTAGTGGCTGTCCAGACCAGCGGCGGGACCTCGAATTTGGCCAGAGACATTGGCTCGTCGGTGCCACTGTTGCCTCACGGCCACAGGTTGGCCGCGAGTCGTCCACGGAAAGGCCGCACGTCTTGCAGCGCATTAGTTGCGGTGTGTATATTCCGCGCGGAGTTGGCGATGACCAGCCCCGCCAGCGCTCGTCAGATTTCAAATAACGAGGGGATATTTTATGAAGAAGGCACTTTTGGCCGCCGCCGCGCTCGTAGCGCTGCCCGCCATTGCCCAGGCCCAGGCCCAGACACCGGCGCCGGGTTTCTACGTTGGCGCCGAAGGTGGCGTTA
>CALDNT010000002.1 GCA_937915145.1 uncultured Reyranella sp. | reverse complement strand
GCCACGATCTGCTTTGCTGGTCGCGGGTGGCAAGATAGTCGCACGCCGACGTCGCCAACCCGACGAGCTCCGCAGCCCATTGCTCGGTTACCGGAGCGGGAAGGCCGGGCGCATTCCAGGCAAGGCGTGCGCCGGTGATTGCTGCGGTTACGGCGGCACCCAGCCAGAGTGAGGCATAGGCCAACGGCAGGGCTGGCCCGAGTGGCGCGTAGGCGGGAAGCGGCGTCGACCGGGCGGTCACGATGTTGCCGCCTCCGACGAGGCAGAGGTCCGGCCGCGACGTCGCGGCCTCTCGGACTGGTCGTGCTACGATGGTGTCGTTCCATCTCAATTCGCCGCCGAGTGGAGAAAAGATGTTCAACACATCGCTGGCCCGGCAAAGCGCATGCTGGACGAGGTGGGGGAACAGGAGGTCGCCGTAATTCTCGACGTCAAACGTCCCGAACAGGGCAATTGACGCGGGGCGATCGGTTGCGGTCATGACCTATGCGCCTGTTCCCCGTACTGGCGGGCGAGCTTGGCGGAGAGCGCCTGGCCGGCATGCTCCATGATTGCCCGCAGGCGCGTGTCCCAAGCATAGCGGCGCATGATTACACTGTCCGGAAAGGTCCGTCCGCATCGCCGCCTCTCGGCAATCGCCGCATCGAGCTCGGCTACGAAAGTCGAAGGTCCGGCGATTCTGATGTCGTCAATCAGGTCTTCGGTATTCGCGACCGGCGTCGACACGACGGGCACGCCGAGGCTGCGGTAGACGTAAAGCTTGAGAGGGTTCATACGCTCGGAAAGGGGCGTTTGTAGGTGGGGGATGATGGCGACGTCGAATGCTGCAATATGGCGGAGCGCCTGCTCGTAGGGGATCACTCCAAGGATGCGGACGTTGGGGAGAGCGGCCACGGTGCGGACATCGGTGGAGGCGGGTGCGGCGCCGATCAGGATGATCGTCCAGTCGGGCCGGGTTTTGGCGATGGCCTCGATGAGCGGCCAATCGATCCTGTCGGAGAGGTTACCTGCGTAGCCGACGATCGGTCTGCTCAGCGCTGCCAGCCTGGCTGGTATCGGCCACGACTCGACATCGGGATGCATTTCCATGCCGTTGGGCACCAGGCGCGGCGAAAGGCCTTCGGCCGCGAGCCATTGGGCTAAGGCTTCGCAGTTGGCTACAGCGGCATCGGTCACATCGAAGGTCTCGCGGTAGTTCCGCTCGATGACGGTGCGCCGCGCACGCGACATCGGCCATTGTCGTTGATCGTCTATGACGTCAGTAAGCACGAAGGAAAAGCCCAGTCGCCGTTGAACTTCCGCGAACTGCGGCACCACCGGGCAAACCCAGGCCAGCGCGTTCGCGCCCATTTCCAGTTCAGCGATCCAGCGTTCGACCGCTTTCGGGAATGCCGCGGCAGGTGGCAGCTCGCGGCCGAGCAGGCTGGCTGTCTCGCCGCGATAGACGAACGTCCGGCGATGGACGGGATCGATATCGTCGGCCTTCAGGAAGCGGCGAAGCGTCTGCGCGGCGACCAGCGGTCCTTGGCTCGTTCTGCCGGCGCTGGAGCCATAATCGATCAGCTTGTCGATGCAAATCGGGGCATCGATTTGGAGAATCCGCCGCACGCCAGGCAGCCTGCTGAGCGCCTGTACCAGCATGTCGTGGCGGCGGCCGTAGAGGCCCGAATCGTTCTGCTTCCAGAACAGTACCACATTGAGATCGCGATCCAGGCGCTGAAGAGCGCCAACGCGGGGGGCCGGATGCATGAACTGCGCGGTGTGACGGTTCCACAGGGGATCTAGCTCTGCTGGCATCTCCTCTGCTATGTGCTGCAACAGCTGTCCGAATTCGATGGGTATCGGAGAGGCTGGCCTTGAGAGAACACCGTCGAGGACTTCGGCCATTCGGGCCGCGTTCACCGTGTTCGACAATTCCCGCGCGAAGAAGGCGCGTCGCGACTCCGCTGCGTGGACTTGATCCTCGCCCCGGACGAGTGCTCCGCGCAGGCAGTGAACCAGGTCGGTCTGCCCGGATGTAGGATCGATTGCTATGATCTCGCCCGGGCCGATGAGGTCCGCGATTGGCGGAAGGGCGATGGCGATGATCGGAGTGCCCGTTGCCAGCGCATCGGTCAATTTAGCAGGTGTTTGCGCCAATGCGATGGGACTGTCCGGATCTTGCAGCACGCAAACCACGTCGGCCATCGCATTGAGGACCGCCAGCCGGTGGAAGGGCTGGTCCGGATGGAAAGACATGCGGACCGCCGGCGCCATGGCCGACAGATCCTTCTGCAACTGCTTGTCTGTGATCGTGCCCACGACGCAAAGGACGGTGTCAGGGTCGGCGAGGGCTTTCAAGGCTACCGCGATCTTCAGCAGCCCCTTGTGTCGGCGCGGCGTGCCGAGAAATAGCACGACCTTGTCACTTTCGATGAAGCCGAATTCCTGCCGAAGAGTGGGGCGTGCCGCTGCGGCCGAAGCGAACAGCCGCTGATCGCGCGCATGTCTTACGATGGTGCCGCCGAAGCGTTGGCGTAGCACAGGATTGCAAGTAGTTGTGGCGTCGGCCGCATGAACGAGCGAGGCGGCCAGCCGGGTCCAGCGCCTATCGTGAGGTGCCTGCCAGTCGGACGCGGTTGTGCTAGCGATGAAATCGGCGAGCCCGAGGCTATCGGTTGCACCAACGAAGGCGAGTTCGTCGTCGTCGATGTCGAGAACGAGACGGGCACCATGGATCAACTTGTACAGCAGTCCGATCAGCAGGCTCGGTAACCTGGGCTTCGAAACAAGCGCGATATCGCACGGTCGCTGCTCGACCAGGCGGATCGCTCCGTTCAGGAAATCGGCGAAGCTGCCGGCCCGGAACCCACGAATCTCGACCGGACGTTCGGTCTCGCGTAACGGACCCCAGAGATCGTCTCCATAGGAG
>CALDNT010000001.1 GCA_937915145.1 uncultured Reyranella sp. | reverse complement strand
TCGACCAAACGGCGCATGCTGGAGATCGAAGGGGCAGCGGCGGTCGGCGCCGGCCCCCTATTCGCCCAACAACAGCAGTGACGGGATTTCCCTTCAGGCCTGCCAGGGCGGTGGCACAGCTGAAGGCCGCCGACCCCGCGCTCGCCGCGATCATCGAGGCGGTCGGTCCGTTCGGCATGGAGCTCAAAGCCTCGCGCAGCCTGTTCGGCGCACTGGCTGAGGCGATCGTCTACCAGCAGCTTTCCAACAAGGCCGCAGCCACGATCTATTCCAGGGTCGAGGCACTCTATCCACGTGCAACAGCGGGCTTTGCACCACGTCATATCCTGGCCACGCCTGACGAGAGATTGCGCGGCTGCGGCCTGTCGCGCGCCAAAGTGCTGGCGATGAAGGATCTCGCGCAGCGCGTGGCAAGCGGCGAGCTGCCGACGCTGGAACAAGCGCAGGGACTCGCGGATGCCGAGTTGATCGAGCGGCTGGTGAAAGTGCACGGCATCGGCCGCTGGAGCGCCGAGATGTTCTTGATGTTCCGGCTCGGCCGCCCCGACGTACTGCCGCTCGACGACTACAGCCTGCGCAAGGCCTATGCGAAAGCCTTTCAGAAGCGCACCCTGCCCTCGCCGCCGGCACTGGAAAAGGCCGGCGAGAAATGGCGGCCTCACCGCACGGTGGCGAGCTGGTATCTGTGGCGGGCTTTGGAATTGCCGTAGGACCAGCCAAAACGTCACAGGCGTAGCTGCATTCAGGTCGCCGACGTATTCCGCCGATGTCCCAGGCTGTTTCTCATCCGGAAAGCGTCGCATTGCGAAGTCGAGGCTGCGCAACTCCGATGCGAATATTGCCCCGGCTCTTCTCCGTCTTCATGATGGCTGCAGCTTGGACAATCACCCGCGATAATTGCCGCCAGATGAAGTATTTTGTAAACGGACTGCTGATGGCGCTCGCGATCTTGGCGACTACCGTCGCCGCCGAGGGCGTGACGCGGCTGATCGATGGCCTCCCGCTCTTCACCGATTGGCTGCCCAATACAGTCGATCGCGACGTCAGCTCCAAGCATCTCGACGAAATTCCCCGCGCCGCAGGTGTTTCGCGCAGCTGGTTCTTCAGCGATCCACCGCCACTGCCGAACCGCCGGGAGGTCCCACCGGAGTGGGTGCGCCAAGTCCAGGCAATAAACCAGGCGCCGCAGACAATAGACACGGCGTTTCGGCCGGCAGAGTTGTTCAAGGCGTGGAACTCCCAATACGCCAACGCACCGTGCGACAGTCCTTTGCTCCGCCAGGCTCCGGGGCACCTGTACTTGTATCAATCGCTCGACGGCTCGCAGTTCCCGATATACCGGTTCCTGCCGAACGTCACGACGCCGCTTGGGCTGGTTACAAATCAACTTGGTTGGCGCGGTCCGCCGGTTGAAGTCCGGCGAGGCGACAACACCGTGCGGATCGTCTTCGTTGGTGCATCGACCACGGTGAACAGTCACCACTACCCTTATTCCTACCCGGAATTCATCGGCCACTGGCTCAATCTGTGGGCCGCGGCACACAAGATCAACGTTCGCTTCGAGGCTCTCAACGCCGGGCGTGAATCCATACGCTCATCGGACATCGAGGCCATTGTCCGCAAGGAGATATTGCCGCTGCGGCCCGACCTCGTCGTTTACTACGAGGGTGCGAATCAGTTCGATTTGAAGCCCCTGCTGACGAGCAAGCCTGTCGGCGCACCGTTGTATCAAGATTACGTTGCCGTAGAGAGCGCCCCTGCACGCTGGCTACGCGCCGCGTCGAACCGGCTTGGGCTTGCCCGGCGCGTTCAATCGGGGTTGGGAAGCCTCAACACTCACGGTCAGGGAGAAGAGTGGCCCAGGCCCGACCACCCGCTCGTTTGGCCACAAGGCCTGGATGAGGACAATCCCGATCTGTCACGACCCGATCTTCCGGTGAATCTATCGACCATCCTTGGCGATTTCGATCGCATGCGCGTTGCCCTGGGCAGTGTCGACTCCGAACTCGCGATCAGCTCGTTCGTGTGGCTGGCGCGGGACGGGATGGTACTCGATCGCATCCGCCACAAACTCCTGCTCGAGTACTTGAACGTTTCGCTCTTCCCCTTTCGCTATCGCGATATCGAAAGGCTGTCGAATTTTCAGAATCGCGTTTTTGAAAAATGCGCGTCGGCGCACGGGCTGTCGTTCGTCGATGTCGCCGGTCTGTTCCCAAAGGATCCTGACCTCCTCACCGATGCGGTCCACATGGGCTACGGCGGTGTCCGCCTGCACGCATGGATCGTGTTTCAAACCCTCATCCCGCTGATAGAGCGACGCTTGGCTCAGGGCGCATGGGGCCAGCCAAGCACCAAACCGCCTCTGCCGGAGTCACCGGGCCTGTTCTTCACGCCGCAAGAGATCCTGTTCAACTGCAAGAGCGGCTGATCGCCGGCAGTCGCACCACTGCCTTGGCCGGAACAACTCCACATCACCAGCTCCAGCCTGAACTGATGCTTTCCGACGTTATCGTTGCAGCTTGCGTTACTGCTCTATTTTCGGAGATCCCCCGGTACGTCCTGCGGAACAACGGACGGCCGCGGCGAAGAGGTGGGAAATGTGCCCGGCTGCGCCTTAGTCACCCTCTGCAATTGCTCAAAGACCACGTCAGCGGCAATGTGCAACCCAAGTTCGGTCCAGTGCGCGTCGGACTTTCGGTAGGTCCCGGGTATGCCGCTGAAAACAGGCTTCAAGTCGACGAACGAGAGGTGCGTCTTCTGCAATTCCTGCACAAGCAGGTCATGGCGCAAGTCGCAATGGATGTACCAACTGTAGTAGCGGGGCCAAGGCTTCCAGAATTCCACGAACTCGGGATCGACTGAACCTGCCGGTATGATGAAGAACTGGATCGGCACGCCTTGCGACGCCGCCAGCTTTTCCATTTGAAGCAGCCACGACAGGTTTGCTGCAACATCCTCGGGCTTGACGAAGCCTGCCGCATCGTCGCGCGACTTCACCGCTGCGAACGGATTCGCCCCAAGTTCGTCACGAAGAATCAGGTCAGGCAACCACCCTGCCAGGATTTCCTCGTCGAACTGCCTTGCCTCGAATGCAGCGAGAAACCTGCCATCGCCGCGGGAAAGCACTTCCGCCAGTTTGTCCTCGGAGATTTGAGCGTAGTAGAAGCGCTTCATGTGCCGGGCCAGAAGGACGGCTCGTTGTTCGATCGGCGCCTGAATATGGCGTTGCAAGATCGCAAGTTCGTCAGGGACGAGCTTGTTGCCCTTGAGAACCTCGGATTGACGCAGGCGATTGACGATCAGCCAGTTCGCATGGGGCATCACTCTTCCCATCAGGGATCGTCCCGGCGATTCGTCGACCACAGGCGGAAACACCTCGGCTGAATAGCCGTTACCGTCGAGCAGAAAGTCGTTCCCGGAAAAGAAAAAGACGGTCAGCACGTCTGGTGACAGTCGAAGCGCCACGTCACGCAGACGGTAGTAGTAACTGTTCAATCCCGTGCCGCTCACGCCAAGATTGATCGTTTCGATGCCGGCCTGTCCCTTGGCGGAAAATTTCTCTTCGACCATCGTTGGCAGGGTCTGGCTGAGGCCCTGAAATTCCACGAAGCTGTCGCCGACGAAGACATCCGGGACCTTATGCCCGGTGGCCTGCTGATCGAGTGCTCCCTGTCTCTCATTCCCCATGAGTTGAAGGGGTCCGCCATCCATGGTTTCGCCATGTTGTCCGGCGCCGAGGTCGGCATATTCAATGGGATGTAGGAGCGCAGGGCATGCGCGGGCCATGCCGGAACATAGGCTGACGCCAGAAATTCGACGGCTATCAGGCCGGCAACAACGGAAACGAGCAGCAGTGCCGAAGGTCCGATAGCCCTTGCAATCAAGCCAGCACCCCCACCTTCCCGGCCCCTTCCGAGCCAGCCTACCGTCCGACCGGCGGCATGGCACGAGGACTATATCTGAACGGCGGCTTGTCGGACGAGGCTCCTGTCGGCGACGTTCGGTGGCGGATCGTGGCGATGCCCTGGCCCCCGCCAAAGCGTCGCAGGCAAGACCACGTTCGTCGCTGCCACTGGAGTGACACATCCGCCGTGACATAATCGGCGCCATGGCCCTTCCGTTCTCCGACACCTTCGACCGCACCCTTGAGCGCTTGCGTGGCGCCTTTCGCGACACCGCACGCGGCGCCCGCGAAGTCGTGGGCGCGCCGCTGCGTCCCAACCTACCCGACGACGACATTCCGCGTCTGAAGAGCCGCATCGATGCCTGCCTGGCGGCCAAGGGCGGCGAGACGGCCCGGCGCGGTCGCGCCGCCGAACTGGGGCAGGCCTACCTCTCGCTGTCGCCCGCCGGCCGCAAAAAGTTCCTGCTGACGCTGGCCAACGACTACGGGCTGCCGCGCGAGGCAGCGATGGCCACGGTCGAACGCTGGAGAACCTCCAAGGAGTCGCCCCAGGCGCTGGCCAAGGCCCTGGAGCCGCCGGCGGTGCGGCTGCTGCACGAGTTCGTGGGTGTGCCACAGGGCGTTAAGTTCGTGGTCGACCTTCGGGCCGAGCTGCTGGCGCTGGGCCGCAGCGATGCCGCCGCACGGACACTCAGCGAAGACCTGCGGCCGCTGCTCGGCGCGTGGTTCGACGTCGGCTTCCTCGACCTGGTGCGCATCGATTGGCAATCACCCGCGGTGCTTCTGGAAAAACTGGTCGCCTACGAAGCCGTTCACGCCATACGCTCCTGGCGCGATCTGAAGAACCGGCTCGATTCGGACCGCCGCTGCTTCGCCTTCTTCCATCCACGCATGCCCGACGAACCGCTGATCTTCGTAGAGGTGGCGCTGGTCGACGGCATGGCCGGCAACGTCCAGCGGCTGCTCGACGCCAAGGCCGAGACCAGCGATCCGGGCGAAGCCAACACGGCGATCTTCTATTCGATCTCGAACTGCCAGCAGGGCCTGGCCGGCATCAGCTTCGGCAACTTCCTGATCAAGCGCGTGGCCGAGCAGCTCGCGAGCGAGCTGCCGAACATCAAGGACTTCGCGACCCTCTCGCCGATCCCCGGACTGCGCCATCATGTCGAGGGCCGACTGAAGAGCGAGGGCGACGCGGCGCTCACCACGTCCGAGATCGCCTCCCTCGCGCCGGTCATCGGCGAGGCCAAGGGGGCTGCAGCGGTACGTGCGCTGCTCGACCGGCCGAACTGGTGGGAGGTGCCAGCGATCGACAAGGCGCTGCGGCCGATCCTGTCGCGGTTGGCGGCACGCTATCTCACGACCGCCGACGGCAGGGGCCGCGCGCTCGACCGCGTCGCCCACTTCCATCTCGGCAACGGCGCCATCGTCGAGCGGCTGAACTGGCTGGCCGACACCAGCGGCAACGGTCTTCGGCAGTCCTACGCCATGATGGTGAACTACCGCTACAAGCTGGGCGACGTCGACGACAACCACGAGGCCTATGCCAACGGCCGCATCGTCGCGAGCCGCGAGGTCCGGGCGCTGGCGAAGGGGTGATATGCACCCGTGCATCGACAGGCATTGTGGCTGGGCCGCTCAATTGATGGTCTAGTTTCCCCATGAAATCGTGGGGAGCGGCAAATGACAGAGGCAACGTCAGAAGCCAAGAAGAAGAAGCGGATAATCCTGCTTCTGGACGGCACCTGGAACGACAGCGATTTCGGACGCACCGACACCAACGTTGTGAGGCTTGAGCGCATCATTGCCGAGACCTTACGCGACAGAAAGGACAGTGACAGGGTCGCGCAACAGGATCCGACGAAGCTCACGAGTTCGATCGACGACCTGGATGGAACCAACAATATCGTCTTCTACGAACGCGGGATCGGAACTTCGTGGCGAGATCGCTTCAAGGGTGGAGTATTCGGCTCCGGCATGCCGGCGAAGATTCGGAATGCCTACAGATTTCTGTCGTTCCATTATGAGCCCGGCTGCGAGGTGTTCGTATTCGGTTTCTCCAGAGGGGCCTACACTGCGCGATCTCTTGTCGGTTTCATCGGGGCGGCTGGACTTCTGCGCTGCGAGGACTGTACGGCATCCAACGAAGAGACGGCTTGGAAGTACTATCGAACGCCACCGAATGAACGACTTCCCGGCGTGTACGCCGCCCTGACGCCCTACGTCCATAACCGGGATTCCTTCCGCATCTCCTGCCTCGGTGTCTTCGATACAGTCGGCGCCCTCGGCATCCCGCTGCAAAGATTCAAGCTCTTCAATCGCGACAAGTATCAGTTCCACAGCGTCGACCTCTCTTCGATCGTCGAGCTCAATCTCCATGCAATAGCCATCGACGAGCATCGCCAACCGTTCGAAGCGGCAGTGTGGCGGCGGCCGAAATTCAAGAGATATCTTAGCCGTACCGAGCAGGTATGGTTTCCGGGTGTGCATTCGGACATCGGGGGCAGCTACATTCCCGAAGTCAAAAGAGGTCACGACAATCCGCACTCACTCGACGACCTGACACTCGATTGGATGTTGAAGCGGGTAAAGTGGAAATTTGCCAGCTTTCCCGCCGATCCGGGACAGTGGCCGCGTCCCGATCAAAGGTGGACGACGGCGGCTCAACACGAAACTCGCCACAAGTTCTATCGGCTGATGCCGCTCACCTTGCGCTCGATCGGCAACTACCCGATCAGGGATATCGGCTGGCGGCAATACAATGGTTGTCACGATCGTCACGCCGCCCCGATGTGGGAGAAGGTTCACATATCGGCGCTGCAGAGACTTGGCGAGACGGTCGAAGTGCGCGAGCGACAAAAGGAACTGATGAACCGATATCTACCGAAAAACCTGATCGACATTCTGCCCGTCATCAGGGCGACCTACCACGATAAGGCTCCGGACGTGCCAGCCGGCATCCATTACCAGATCCGCATCGTGGACTGGGATGGCGAAGAGTTCCTTCCCGACGACCCGCAGGATTGCGCAAACGCCTTGGCAGAGGTCAGGCAGGCAATGGAACGGATGACGTAGAGTTCGCCTATTTGTTCAGATGGTTCAGCTTCAACCCCGGACGCGGCCATTCGAAGCTGACCAGCTTGCCGGTCATCGAGAGCGTGGCGAAGGCGGTGCGCAGGTCCTTGCCGCCGAAGCAGACGTTGGTGACCATCGGGTCGGGCAGCTTGTACTGCGTCACCGATGAGCCATCGGGTGAAATGTCAGAGACGGCGCCGGTGATCAGGGTGGCAACGCAGATGTGGCCGGCCGAATCGACGGCCAGAGAATCGAACATCTGGTAGCCGCCGAGGCCCGCGATGACGCGGCCCTTCTCGCCGCGGTAGGGGCCGTTGGCGTCCTTGATGACTCCGGGCGCGGAGAGCTCGAAGGCCCAGCAGCGCGCGGTCGGCGTCTCCACGACATAGAGCGTCTTTTCGTCCGGCGAGAGGCCACAGCCGTTGGGCCGCTCCAGCGGAAAAACCTTCTGTTCGATCTTCGAACCGTCG